>NZ_JABWEF010000007.1:0-322584 GCF_013369445.1 Duganella sp. BJB1802
GATCAGGTGGCGCTTGATCGGCTCGTACATCCACAGCGCGCCGCCGTCGCGGGGGGGGGGGGCGGGGGGGGCGCCCCCTCGCCGCGCTGCACGCCAGCGGCCTGCTGGCGCCCTATCTGGCGGACGACGCGACGGCGGCCGCGCTGGCGCGGCTGTGGGAGGACCAGGTGCCGGCCCACTTCACGGTGCGGCTGGACGCCGGGGCGGCGCGCGCCGGCGTGCGCGCCTGCGCCGCCGAGCTGGGCGTGGACGCCGCGCCGGCCCTGGCCAGCCTGCCCGCCGGCGAGCTGGCGTTCAACGCCATCGCGCTCGACGCCCAGGGCCGGCCGGTGCCGGTGCTGCATTCCGACCTGGGCTTCGCGCTGATGTTGCAGCAGCCGCCGGCCGAGCTGATCGAGCGCGAACTGGCGGCCGTCATGCGGCCCTTCCCGGCCGGACTGATGACCGGGGTCGGCATGGTGGTGGCCAACGGCGCCTACACCGACGCCGCGCTGCGGCCGCTGTTCGGGCCGGACCGCTACCATGGCGCCGTGGTGTGGTCGTGGCAGCAGGCGCTGCTGGCGGCGGGCCTGGCGCGGCAACTGGCGCGCGGCGACCTGCCGGACCGCACGCGCGCCCTGCTGGCCGGGGCGCAGCAGGCGCTGTGGGCCGTCATCCTGCCGACCCAGGCGCAGAGCAATTCCGAGCTGTGGTCCTGGACCTGGGCGGACGGCGCCTACCGCATGCAGGCGTTCGGGCCGGGCGCGGCCACCGCCGACGAATCGAACGCGGCGCAGCTGTGGAGCACGGTCTACCTGGCGGTCCGGCCGCCGCTGGCCGCCGGTACAATGTCCGCGTAGCCGCCATGCCGTCCACCATCATGCGCCGATCACGGCCACCGCAGTATCAGGAGACCAAGCAATGAACGATCTACCAGGCCGCCTGCGCGCGGCCGCGCTGTGCGCCGCGCTGGCGCTGGCGGCGCCGGGACGGGCCGCCGAGGCGGTCACGGTGGCCGTCTGGGGCTCGTCGCCCGCCGAGGTGGCGGCCTTCGACCTGGCCGCCGCCGCCTTCACCGCCAGCACCGGCGTCGCCGTGCGCAAGCAGGTGATCGAGGACAAGTACCAGGACGTGCTGAAGTCGCGCTTCGCCGCCAACAACCCGCCCGACGTGTTTTACCTGGACGCGTCCGAGGCGCCGGTGCTGATCGAAAGCGGCGTGCTGGAGCCGCTGGAACTGGACGCGGCCGACCAGGCCGATTTCTATCCGCAGTTCCTGCAAGCCTTCCGCGGCCGCGACGGCAAGCTGTACGGCCTGCCCAAGGATTATTCGACGCTGGCGCTGTACCTGAACCCGCAGCTGCTGAAGCAGGCCGGCCACCGTCCGGACGAGGTGCCGCGCGACTTCAACGGCTTGATGCGCTTTGCCCAGGCCCTGCAGGCGCGCCTGCCGCGCGGCGTGGCGGCCATGATCATCGAGAAGGACCTGGCGCGCCATCTGGCGGCGCTGGAAACGTCGGGCCAGCCGCTGATCGGCGCCGACGGCCACGCCCACTTCACCGGCAACGCGGTCGCCTACGCCTACCTGAACCAGCTGGTCACCGGCCATGTGCTGAAGTACCTGTACTCGCCCAAGGACGACCTGGGCGCCGACTGGCCGGGCGCCGCCTTCGGCACGCGCCGCGCCGCGATGATGATGGAGGGGAACTGGGTACAGCCGGCGCTCAGGCACGACTACGGCGACGTGCCCTTCATCACGCGCGAGATGCCGACCGTGAACCAGCGCCGGCAGACCATGGCCTTCGTGGTCGGCTACGCGGTGCCGCGCGGCGCCAGGAACAAGGCGGCCGGCCTGCGCTTCGCGCGCTACATGACCGGACCGGGCATGCGCCTGTGGGCCGGCGCCTCGGGCACGCTGCCGACCCGGCGCAGCGTGGAGGCGGCCATGCAGGTGCGCGCCGCGCCGGCGCTGGCGGCGCACGTGGCCGGCGCGGCCTATGCGACGGTGTGGTCGCGCGGCATCGAGCTGCCGGTGCTCAACACCAATTTCGGCAACCAGTTCCTGGCCGCCTTCAACGGCAACAAGTCGCTGCAGCAGGCGCTGGAGAAGGCCGAAACCGTCTCCAACCGTGAAATCGAGCGCCAGCGATGATGTCCACCCTGCCCAAAATCCCGCGCGGCGCCAGCATCGGCGCCTATGCCTTCCTGCTGCCGGCGCTGCTGGTGATCGGCCTGTTCACGCTGGCGCCGATCGCCTATGCCTTGTTTGTCTCGGTGCAGAAGATGGACCTGGTGTCGGGACGCCACAGCTTCGTCGGCCTGCGCAACCTGGCCTACCTGGTCGAGGACGACAAGTTCTGGGCCGCCTGCCACAACACCATGGTGTACGTGGCGGTGGTGGTGCCGCTGCAGACGGCGATCGCGATGGCGCTGGCCTGCGCCCTCAACGGCAGGATCCGTTTCAAGCGCAGCTTCGTCACGCTGCTGTTCCTGCCGACGCTGACCTCGTCGGCGGCAATGACCATGATCTTCATGTGGCTGTTCAATAACAACGGCCTGGTGGTGCAGTTCCTGCAGCAGCACTTCGGCCACAGCGTCAATTTCCTGGGCGACCCCAGGTGGGCGCTGGGCATCATCATGCTGATGAACGTGTTCTCCACCATCCCCGGCTACATGGTGGTGTTCCTGGCCGGCCTGCAGGAGATCCCGGCCGCGCTGTACGAGGCCGCGCTGCTGGACGGCGCCGGCCCGTTCAGCCGCCACTGGGAGATCAGCGTGCCGCAGCTGACGCCGGTCACCTGCTATGTGCTGACGATGGGGCTGATCGGCTGCTTCCAGGTGTTCGACCAGGCCTTCATCCTGTCCGGCGGCGAGGGCGGGCCGGAGAACGCCACGCTGACCTTCACGCTGCTGATCTACCACTTCGCCTTCAAGAACTACAACACCATGGGCCTGGCGTGCGCGCTGGCGGTGGTGCTGACCGCGATCATCTTCTGCGCCACGCTGATCCTGAACCGCTTTGTGCGACCGGACGGAGCCAACCGATGAGCCGCCGTTCCTATTCCGCCGGCGCGCTGTACGCGGTGCTGGCCGGCTACAGCCTGCTGACGCTGGCGCCGTTCGCCTGGGCCGTGCTGACCTCGCTCAAGAGCACCCGCGAGATCGCCGGCGCCGAGCATGTCTGGCCGCAGGCGCCGACGCTGGCGGCCTACGAGACCATCCTGCATGGCCCGTTCTACCAGTGGCTGTGGAACTCGTTCACGGTGGCGCTGGCGGTCACCGTGCTCAACGTGCTGTTCAACACCATGGCCGGCTACGCGCTGGCGCGCATGCGCTTCCGCGGCCGCGGCCTGCTGTTCCAGACGCTGATGCTGCTGGTGATGGTGCCCAGCCAGGTGACCATGATCCCGGCCTATATGATCGTCGCGCGCATGGGCCTGGTGGACACGCATCTGTCGGTGATCCTGACCTCGGCCGTGTCGATCGCCTACATCTTCATGATGCGCCAGTTCTTCATCAATTTCCCGGTCGAGATCGAGGAGGCGGCCACGCTGGACGGCTCGGGGCCGTTCCACCGCTTCTTCCGCATCGTGCTGCCGATGGCCAAGCCGGCGCTGGCGACCCAGGCCATCTTCGTCTTCATGGGCATCTGGAACGAGTTCATGAAGCCGCTGCTGTTCATCTCCAGCGTCGACCGGTACCTGCTGACGCAGGGCTTGAACGCGGTGGCCAAGCAGTACGCCAAGGCGTCGTCCTGGAACCTGATCATGGCCGGCTCGGTGATCTCCATCCTGCCCATCCTGATCATGTACATCGTGCTCAACCGGCACTTCCTGAACATCAACGACCAGTCCAGCGGCATCAAGTAAAACGGAACCCCATGACGCAAGTTAGCCTCCACCATATCGCGCTGGCCTACAACGGCCAGCACGTCCTCAACGACATCAACCTGGACATCGCGGCGGGCGAGTTCTGCGTGTTCATCGGTCCGTCCGGCTGCGGCAAGTCGAGCCTGCTGCGGCTGATCGCGGGACTGGAGCCGGTCAGCGCCGGCACCGTGACCATCGACGGCCTGACCATCAACGATGTGCCGCCGGCGCAGCGCCAGATCGCCATGGTGTTCCAGAGCTACGCGCTGTACCCGCACATGACGGTGTACGACAACATGGCGTTCGGCCTGACCCGCCAGCGGCTGGACAAGGCGGAGATCGGACGCCGCGTGGCGGAGGCGTCGCGCATCCTGCAGCTGGACGCGCTGCTGGCGCGCAAGCCGGCAGCGCTGTCCGGCGGCCAGCGCCAGCGGGTGGCGATCGGCCGCGCCATCGTCAAGAAGCCCAAGGTGTTCCTGTTCGACGAGCCGCTGTCCAACCTGGACGCCGCGCTGCGGGCCCAGACCCGGCTGGAGATCGCGCGCCTGCACCGCGACCTGAATTCGGCCAGCATGATCTATGTGACCCACGACCAGGTGGAGGCGATGACGCTGGCCGACAAGATCGTGCTGCTGCGGCCGGCCGCCGAGGCGCCGGGCCAGTCCAATGTGGCGCAGATCGGCACGCCGCTGGAGCTGTATCACCATCCGGCCAACCTGTTCGCGGCCCGCTTCATCGGCACGCCGGCCATGAACTTCCTGGACGCCAGCCTGTCTGCCGCGACGCCGCAGGGCATCGTCGCCACGCTGCGGGGCCGCGCCTGCGACGCCGCGGTCGATGGCGCCGGCCTGGCGCCGGGCGCCGCGTTGACGCTGGGCATCCGGCCCGAGCACGTGGTGCTGGGACAGGGCGCGTGGCAGGCGCAGATCGTCCACATCGAGGCGCTGGGCGAGCACAGCTATGTGCATCTGCGCTGGGCCGACGACCAGCCGCTGCTGGTCGCCAAGACGCAGGACGACAGCCTGCGGGCGGGGGCGACGGTGGCGTTCGCGCTGCCGGCCGCCGCGCTGCACGCCTTCCGCGACGATGGCCTGGCGCTGCGCAGGGTGGTGAGCCGCTAAGCAGGCCGGCGCACCGCTGGTGGGCGCCGCATGCTAAGCTTTTCGGCATCGGGGCCAGGCATGGCCCTATACAGAGAGGAGCGTCCATGCAAGCCACGCAGTCCGACACCCTCGCCGCCGAGGCGGCCCTGAGCGACTGGCACCGCGCGCTGGAGCAGCACGATTGGGGCGCGGTCGAGGCCGGCTTGACGGCGGAGTTCGTCATGATCGAGCAGGACCGCATCCTGGAGCGGGCCGCCTTGTTGGCGCTGCTGACGGGCAGCGCCGCGCTGGGCCGGCAGCGGGCCAGCCTGTACGATTTCCGCACCCGGGTGCAGGGCGACGTGGCCTGGACCACGGCGCGCAACGATGCGGTGTGGATCGCCACCGACGGCGCGCAAACCCCCTACGGTTTCCTGGAGACGGCGGTCCTCAAGCGCGAGGGCGGCGCCTGGCGCATCGACCGCTACCACGCGACCCGCCTGGTCGCGCGCTGAATGTTGCAATTTCCGCAGCGTGCGGCAAGAATGGCGGCTGTCTCATTCACAACAGGATCCCCGATGACCGACCTGAGCCAGGATGGCCAGCCGCAGCTGAGCAAGCACCGTATCGAAGCCCTGGTGGACGGCATCTTCGCCGTCGCCATGACCTTGCTGGTGATCGACCTGCGCCTGCCCGAGCACGCGCACCTGGCCAGCGAGGCCGCGCTGCGCGAGGCGCTGGCGGCGCTGGTGCCCAACCTGATCTCGTGGCTGATCAGCTTTTTCGTGCTGGCCATCTTCTGGATCGCCAACCACCGCCTGTACAGCTACGTGCGGCACGCCGATGCGCGCCTGTTGTGGCTGACCATCCTCAGCCTGTCCGGCGCCTCGCTGCTGCCGTTCGCGTCCGCCGTCAACAGCCAGTTCGTCTCCAGCACGGGGCAGGCGATTTATTCCGGCGTGATGATCTGGCTGAGCGTGTCCACGCTGCTGGTGGCGCGTCACATCCACCGCCACCCCGGCCTGTGCGCCCATCCGATGTCGGCTGGCACCTACCGCGCCACCCTGGTGCGCGGCTGCGGCGTGATGCTGATCGCGGCGCTGGCGCTGCTCATCAGCCATGTCGTGCCGGGCAAGGCCAACTATGTGTTCGCGCTGATGGCCGTCCTGCGCCCGCTGGGCGCGCGCGTCGAGCGCCGCATGAGCTTGGCCTAGACCTCGCTCCACTGCCGCAGCAGGTTGTGGTAGTGGCCGGTCAGGTTGACCAGTTCCTCGCAGTCGCCCAGGCGCGCGCGCAGGCTCTGGATGTTCTGGTCCAGCTCGAGCAGCATGCAGCGGCGCATGTCGTCGCGCACCATGCTCTGGGTCCAGAAGAAGGAACAGACCCGCGCCCCGCGCGTGACCGGCTGCACCCGGTGGATGCTGGTCGACGGGTAGACGATCAGGTCGCCGGCGGGCAGCTTGACCTCGTGCTCGCCGTAGGCGTCGGTGACGATCAGCTCGCCGCCGTCGTAGTCCTCGGGGTCGCTGAGGAACAGCGTCGACGACACGTCGGTGCGCAGCCATTGCCCGCTGGCCGCCACGCGGCGCAGCGCGCCGTCGACGTGGGAGCCGTAGTGCTCGCCGCCGGCGTAGCTGTTGAACAGCGGCGGACAGGTGCGCAGCGGCAGCGCGGCGGCGAAGAACAGCGGACTGGCCGCCAAGGCCGCCAGCACTTCCGCGCCCAGCTCCTGCGCCAGCGGCGAGCCCTCGGCCAGCTGCCGGTTCTGCTTGACCTGCGCGCCCTGGGCGCCGACCGTGGTGCGGCCGTCGACCCAGTCGCTCTGGTCCAGCCGGCGCCGCATGGCGGCCACTTGTTCGCGGCTCAGTACGCCGGGGATGTGCAGCATCATCGTAACTCTCCTTGAATAAAAAAAAGCCCCGCCGGTGTGGGCGGGGCGTTCGTCTTTTCAGACGAACCGTCACAGCATGGCTGGCGCTTAGAACTTGAAGTTGGCGGTCAGGCTGGCCGAGCGCGGCGCGCCCGGCGTGTAGCGGTAGCCCGACTTGTTGATCGCCTGCACGTACTGCTTGTCGGCCAGGTTGTAGACGTTCAGGCGCAGGTCGACGTGCTTGTTGATCGGATACGAGGCCATGGCGTCGTACACCCAGTACGAATCGGCGTAGGCCGGGGTGCCGACCGCGCCGTCGGTGCCGCGCGCCAGCTTGTCGCTGAAGCGGGCGCCGCCGCCGAGTTGCAGGCCCATCGGCAGCGTGTACGAGGTCCACAGCGTGAACGCCTGCTTGGGCGTGTAGCTCAGCAGGTTGTCGCCGGCGGCGGTCACCACCTTGCCCGACACCACCTGGGTCGACATGCGGGTGTAGCCGGCGCTGACCAGCCAGTTGCGCAGGATCTCGCCGGTCACGCCCAGCTCGATGCCCTGCACGCGCTTCTTGCCGGTCTGGTAGAAGTTGGCGGCGTTGTTCGGGTCGGCCTCGATCTCGTTGCGCACGTCGGTGCGGTAGGCCGTGGCCGACAGCGACAGCTTCTGCTTGAGCAGGTCCCACTTGGTGCCCAGCTCGTAGTTGGTGGTGATTTGCGGATCGTAGTTCGGGTTGGCCGAGCTGTTGGCGGCCGAGCTCAGCGTGAAGTTGGTGCCGCCGGGCGGCGCTTTCGACGTCGCCACCAGGGCGTAGACGCTGCTGTCGGCGGTCGGCTTGTACAGCGCCGACAGTTTGCCGTTGAGCAGGTTGTCCGAGGCCGTCAGCGAGTTCGCCAGCAGCGTGCCGACCGGGATGGTCTGCGGCGTGGCCGCCGCCTGCACGGTCACGCCGTTGTAGGTGGTGTTGTAGTGGTCCAGACGCACGCCGGCGTTGAAGATCCACTTGTCGCCCAGCTTGGCGGTGTCGAACACGTACACGCTCTCGGTGGTGGTGGTGCCGTCGCCGCGCGCGCCGTTGCGCACCAGGCTGACCTGGGCCGGCGTCACCGGCTGGCTGCTGTCCGGATGGTAGATGCTCACCAGCGGCAGGCCGGTCGCGCCCGGCGCGTTGACGTTGGTGTAGTTGGTCTGCTTCTCGTTGACCAGTTCCAGGCCCGCCACCACGGTGTGCTTGAGCGCGCCGCCGTCGAAGTCGGCGGTGACGGTGGTCTGGTTGGTGACGATCTCGTTGAGCTGGTCCTTGTAGGTCAGGTTGGTGCGCGCGATCATCCAGCTGTCCGGATTCGAACCGGCCACGACGTTGCGCAGGTTGGCGCCGGTCGACATGAAGGAGGTCAGCAGGTAGTCCTGCTTGGTGCGGCCGTAGCGGGTGGTGCTTTGCAGCCTGGCGCCGCCGGCGAAGTCGTGTTCGACGCGCACGGTCAGCATGTCGGCCTTGACGCGGTCGAAGTCCAGCACCGAGCCGTAGAAGTTCTTCGGATCGACCGCCGCGGCGCCCGCCATGAAGGCGAAGCTCGGGCCCAGCACGGCCGGCGTGGTGGCGGTGGCCGCCTTCAGCACCACCGGCGCCGGCGGGGTCCAGCCCGGCAGGCCGATGGTCAGCACGCCGCCGTCGGGGATGTTGTCCTGGTCGACGTGCAGGTAGTTCAGGTAGACCCGGGTCGGGCCGTTCAGGCCGAAGGCGACCGACGGCGCGATGGCCCAGCGCTTGTTCTTGACCACGTCGCGCGCCGGGTTGCCGCTGTCCTGGTCGAGCAGGTTGAGGCGGAAGGCGGTGCCGGTGTCGGCGTTGATGATCTTGTTCAGGTCGGCGGTGACGCGCTTTTGCCGGCCGCTGCCGGCGGTGACGGCGCCCTGGTAGGCGTCCTCCATCAGCGGCTTCTTGCTGACCAGGTTGATCGAGCCGGTGGGCGAGCTGCGGCCGTTGTCGGTGCCGGCCGGGCCCTTGAGCACGTCGATCTGTTCGATGTTGAAGGTGTCGCGCGAGATCGAGCCGACGTCGCGCACGCCGTCCACGTAGATGCTGCCGGAGGCGTCGAAGCCGCGCATGTAGACGGCGTCGCCGGTGTTGGTGCTGCCGTTCTCGCCCAGGAAGAAGGCGCCCACGCCGGGGGTGTTGCGCAGCGCCTCGGTCAGCGTGACGGCGCCCTGCTGCTCGATCAGTTCCTTCTTGATGACGGTCAGCGTCTGGGCGGTGTCGACCAGCTTCTCGGTGTACTTGGCGGACGAGGCCTTCTCGGCCTTGAAGTCGTTGATGGCTTCGCCGCGGACCTTGACTTCCTGCAGCGTCTGGTTGCTGCCGGCCACGATGACCGGGTCGGCGCCGGTGTCGGCCGCGTGGGCGGCCACCGGCAGCAGCATCACGGCCAACGCCGCGCTCATCTGTTGGTTGAAGCGCGACTGCGCGTGTTTGCGACTCTTAATCATTTGCAACTTTCTCCGAGAATGTAAGCGGCGGGCTGCGCTGCGCGCGTCTGGCTGCCGGATCGTGACGGAGAATTGTAACAATGAAGTTAACTTATGTAAATGCGAATTATTATCAATAGCGTTCCGTTATATGAAAATGGGGGTCAGGAGGCCTGACCGGCCAGCCAGTCGCGGGCCAGCGCCAGCGTCTGTTCCAGCTCGGCGCGCACGGCCTGGTAGCGCGCGTCCAGCAGCTCGTCGCGCTGGTCGTTGATGGCGGTTTCGGCCTCGACGGTGGCCTGGATCAGGCGCTTGGCGCCCAGCACGCCGACCGCGCCGCGCAGGCTGTGGAACTGGCGGGCGGCGTCGCGCAGCCGGCCTTCCCGCAGCGCCTGGCCGGCCTGGTCGGCCGGCTCCATGCCGATGTCGACCAGGTCGCGCACCATCTTGACCATCACGGCGCGGCCCTTGGCGTCCTTGCCCATCACCCGCATCAGGCTGTCCATGTTGAAGGCGGTGACGTCGGCGGGCGGCGATGGCGCCGCTGCCGGGGCGGGCGGGGTTGGCGCAGCCGCAGCCGGCGCCGGCTGCGCGGCGGCGGCCATGGCGGCCAGCAGCTCGTCCTGCGCGGGCGCCCCGGACGGCAGGTGGCGCTGCAGCACCGCCAGCATCTCGTCCACCTCGATCGGCTTGGGAATGAAATCGGTGATGCCGGCCTCCTGGCTGCGCAGCCGCTCGGAGCCGAGCACGCCGGCCGTCATGGCGATGATGGGCAGCGTCAGGCCCAGCTGCTGGCGCAGCACGCGGGTGGCGGTGAAACCGTCCATCACCGGCATCTGCATGTCCATCAGCACCAGGTCGTAGCGGCTGGCGCTGGTGCGCAGCAGGTCGACCGCCTGGCGGCCGTCGCCCACCACGTCCAGCGTGGCGCCGGCGTGCTCCAGGATGCCGCGCGCCACCATCTGGTTGAGCGTGTTGTCCTCCACCAGCAGGAAGTGGTGCCCGCTCAGGCTGCCGGCGATGCCGGGATCGGCCACCGGCTGCGGCTGGCCGTCGCTCTTGGCCACCAGCGCCTGGTGCAGCGCGTCGAACAGGTTGGAGCTGGTGATCGGCTTGACCAGCACCACGTCGGCCTCCGGCGCGTTGGAGATTTCCTCGGCGTGGTCGCGGGCGAAGGCGTTGACCATCACCACGATCGGCTGCCTGGCGCCGGCCGCCGCCTCGCGGATGCCCTTGGCCGTGGCCAGCCCGTCCATGCCGGGCATGTGCCAGTCGGCCAGCACCACGTCGTACACCTGGCGCGCCTGCTGGCTCTGACGGTAGCGCTGCAGCGCGGCCGCGCCGGAGTCGACCTCGTCGGCCTGCCAGCCCCATGCGCGGATCAGCTTGGCGATCACCTCGCGGCTGGTGCGGTTGTCGTCCGCCACCAGCAGGCGCAGATTGCCCAGCGCCGGCTTGCGGCGTTCGTCCGGCAGCTCGGGCAGCACGTCGAACGGCAGGCTGAACCAGAAGCGGCTGCCCTGGCCGGGCGCGCTGTGGACGGCGATCTGTCCGCCCATCAGCTCGATCAGCCGCTTGGTGATGGCCAGCCCCAGGCCGGTGCCGCCGAAGCGCCGCGTGATGCTCTGGTCGCCCTGCGAGAAGGCCTGGAACAGCTGCGCCAGCTGGTCGGCGGTCATGCCCATGCCGGTGTCGCGCACCTCGAAGCGCAGCAGCGCGTGGCCGGCGTCGCGCGCGCTCAGCTCGACTTCCACCACCACCTCGCCCTGCTCGGTGAACTTGATGGCGTTGCCGGCCAGGTTGACCAGGATCTGCTGCAGGCGCATGGCGTCGCCGCGCCCAGGTGGCGCGGCACCGCCGGGTCGACGCTGATGGCCAGCTCCAGTTCCTTGTCGCCGGCGTTCATGGTCATCAGCGTGGCCAGCGAGTTCATGGTGTCGTCCAGCGTGAACTCCACCGGCGACAGCTCCATGTGGCGCGCCTCGATCTTGGAGAAGTCCAGCACGTCGTTGAGGATGCCCAGCAGCGACTGGCCCGACACCCGCACCATGCTCAGGTACTTGCGCTGCTGCGGCGTCAGCGGCGTGTTGCCGAGCAGGTAGACCATGCCCAGCACCGCGTTCATCGGCGTGCGGATCTCGTGGCTCATGTTGGCCACGAACTCGCTCTTGGCGCGGTTGGCGGCCTCGGCGCGGTCGCGCTCGCGCTCCAGCTCGGCCGCGCGCGCCTCCACCTCCAGCTGCAGGCGGTGGCGCTCGGTGATGTCGGAGATCACCGCCAGCACCTTGGTGCCCTGGTCGGTGCGTACCGCGCTCAGGTTGATCTCGAGTGGGAACTCGCTGCCGTCGCGGCGCAGGCCGAACAGCACCGTGCCGCGCCCCATGCGTACCGGCTCGGCGCTCAGGCGGTCGGTGAAGAAGCGCGCGCGGTGGCCCGCGTGCTGGCCGCGCAGGCGCTCGGGCACCAGCAGCTCCAGCGGCTGGCCCAGCACCGCGTCGCGCGGGTAGCCGAAGCAGCGTTCGCTCTCGCGGTTGAAGGTCTCGATGCGGCCGTCGACGCCGACCACCACGATGGCGTTGGGCGCGAATTCCAGCAGGCTTTGCAGGCGGGCGTCGGCCGCCAGCCGTTCATGCATCAGCTCGTTGAAGGCGGTGGTCAGCTGGCCCACCTCGTCCTGCGCGTGGGCCGGCAGCGGCGTGTAGCGGCTGGGCTGGTCGCGCAGGGCGACGATGGCATCGCGCAGCCGCACCAGCGGCGCCAGCAGGCGCGAGGTCAGCCAGCCGATCAGCGCGGCCGCCAGCAGCGAGGCCAGGCCGCCCCACAGCATCAGCCGGTACAGCACGCCGGTGAAGGGCTCGAACGCCTCCTCGGCCGGCAGCGAGCTGGCCACCACCCAGTTGACCGCCTTGAGCGCCTTGTAGCTGTTGAGGGTGCGCTCGCCGGCGCCGTTGATGCTGTCGACCGTGCCCTCGAAGTCGTGCTCCAGCGCGCGCGTGGTGGCGGCGTTGGCGTTGGGCAGGCGCGGCTGCAGCAGGCGGCCCTGTTCGGGGTGCAGCACGTACACCGGCGCCGGCCCGCGGGTGAGCGCGAAGTAGTAGCCGGTGCGGCCGACCTTGGCCTTGCGCAGGTGGCCCAGCAGGTTGTCCTTGTACAGCCGCAGCACGCCGACCAGCACGCAGGCCACCTCGCCCCTGGCGTCCAGCACCGGCGCCACGATCTGTACGATGGGCTGGCCGCTGCCGCGGCCGATCAGCGGCTCGGTGATCATCGGCTGGCGGGTACGCATCACGGTCTTGAAGTATTCGCGGTCGGCGGCCTCGATGCCGACCCGGCCCGCCTGCTGCGGCAGGTCGGCGACGATGGTGCCTTGCGGGCTCAGCACCAGCAGGTCGTCGAACAGGGACAGCACCGCGCGGTCCTGGTAGTAGGCGCGCAATTGCGCGCTGGAGCCGGCCAGCGCGGGCGGCTGGTTGCGCGCCGACAGCGCGATGATGTCGAGCAGCATGGTCAGCTTGTCGTCCAGCTCCTCGGCCGCGCGGTTGATCAGGGCGGTCTGCTGGGTGAACAGGACCTTGGTGTAGTCCTCCCGCATGCGGTGGGTCTGCAGCACGGTCACCAGCGCGATCATCAGGACCGAGGTGATGCTGGTGGCCAGCGCAACTTTTGCCTTGATGCCGGGTGACTTCATTTCGTCCTTGTGGGCGGGGTCGGGGCTGCGATAGGAAGAATGCAAAACTGACAGCAAATTCTCCTATCAAAGCCCCGCCTTGGCAATAGGATTAACGCTGGGCGGCGGCGATGATCACCTCGGCCACCTTGGCCGGCTGCGACACCATCGGCACGTGGCTGGTTTTCAGCGTGACGGTGGTGGCGTTGATCTTCTTGGCGAAGGCCTGCTGCAGCGCCGGCGCGATCATGCGGTCGTCGGCGGCGGCGATGTAGTAGTTGGGCTTGGTCTTCCACGCGGCCACGCTGGTGGTGTCGGCGAAGGCCTTGGCGCTGATCGGGCCCTGGGTGGCGGCGATCAGGGCGGCGGTGGCCGGCGGCACGTCCGGCGCGAAGTTTTTGGCGACCGAGTCGGCAGGCAGCCACAGGTAGCCGCCGGCGTCGGCCTGCAGCGTGGCGATGCCGGGCGGCACGGCGTAGTCCTTGCCCAGGTCGGCGGTGGCCTCGCCCTCGGACGGTGCGAACGCGGCCACGTAGACCAGCGCCTTCACCTTGTCGCTGGTGCCGGCCTGGGTGATCACGGTGCCGCCCCACGAGTGGCCCACCAGCACCACCTTGCCGCTCTGCGCATCGATCACGCGCTGGGTGGAGGCGACGTCGTCGGCCAGCGAGCTCAGCGGATTTTGCACGGCCACGACCTTGTAGCCCTTGGCGCGCAGCAGCGGAATCACCTGGTTCCAGCTGGAACCGTCGGCGAAGGCGCCGTGGACCAGCACGACGGTGGTGTCGGCGGCAGGGGTGGCGGCTTGGGCGCCCAGTGCGGAGGCCAGCAGTGCGGTAGCGATCAGAGTGCGTTTCATGATGTTGTCCTTGTGGTTGAGTAGTTGGCTATCAAATAGTGTGCTACTTGATGAGTTGAACTATAGCTCGCAATTTAATCGTGTGCAAGATAAAAATCTAAAATATTTTGTGATATCCCGCGAATCCAAACGGCGCCGCCGCGCCTCTTAGCTGCCGAGGGACTTCCTCTGCGACAATTAGGAGTGCATGATGTTTTATGTGAAAAACGTACCGAACTGGGAACGCGCGCTGCGCGTGGTGGCCGGCGCGATCGCGGCCTGGGCCGGCATCGCCCTGCTGGGCGGCGCGTGGGGGCTGGTGCTGGCGGCCTCGGCGGCGGGGATCGTGGCGTCCGGGCTGTTCGGCTTTTGCCCGATGTGCGCGCTGGTCGGCCGCCGTCTCGACAGGAAATCATGAGTCTTGCAACACAACACCTGCCCGTGCTGGACGCCGCCCACCGTGGCGATCCGGCCGCGCTGGCGCAGCTGCTGCGGCTGTGCCAGCCCGACATCCGCCGCTACGCCCAGCGCAACTGCCTGGTGGCCGACGTCGACGACGCGGTGCAGGAAGCCTTGCTGGTGCTGTCGCGGCGGCTGTCGTCGGTGCGCGCGCTGGCGGCGTTTTCCGGCTGGATGTTCCAGGTGGTCAAGCGCGCCTGCCGCCGGCTCGGCCGCGCCGCGCTGGGCCACGATCCGTGGGACGACGAGCGCGCCGACCAGTGGCTGGCCAACCGGGACACGGCCGGCCTGCGGCTGGAACTGGTCAACGCGCTGGAATCGCTGCCGGCCGATTATCTGCAAGTGGTGTTGTTGCGCGATTTCGCCGAAATGTCCATCGCCGAGATCGCCGCCGAGGTGGGCGACAGCAGCGCCGCCGTCAAGAGCCGGCTGCACCGGGCGCGCACCATGGCGCGCGAATACCTGATCGGCTAACTGCGGCATCAGCCCCGATTAGCGACAAATGGTCTACACTGGGGCCATGATACGAGAACTTCCCGAGTTGGTGCTGCCGAGCGCCACCCTTGACACCCTCAAGGCCAGTTGCGCGTCGTGCAGCATGCACCAGCTGTGCTTGCCGATGGGTTTGGACAACAACGATATGGACCGGCTGGACCAGATCATCGGCCGCCGCCGCAAGGTGCCGCGCGGCGCCCCGCTGTTCCGCATCGGAGATTCCTTCCAGAGCCTGTATGCGATCCGGCTCGGCCATTTCAAGACCTACCAGGTCAACCGCGAGGGCGTGGAGCAGATCACCGGCTTCCAGATGGCCGGCGAGCTGCTGGGCATGGACGCCATCAGCGCCGACCAGCACCATTGCACCGGCGTGGCGCTGGAAGACAGCGAGGTGTGCGAGATCCCGTTTGGCAGCCTGCAGCAGCTGCTGGCCGACATGCCGACACTGTTGCGTCATTTCCACCGCATGATGAGCCAGGAAATCACCCGCGAGCAAAGCGTGATGCTGTTGTTGGGGAATATGCAGGCGACCCAGCGGTTCGCCGCCTTCCTGGTCAACCTGTCGTCGCGCTACGAGGCGCGCGGCTATTCGCCGCATGTGTTCCAGCTGCGCATGTCGCGCGAGGAGATCGGCAACTACCTGGGGCTGACCATCGAGAGCATCAGCCGCCTGCTGTCCAAGTTCAAGAAGGAAGGTCTGCTGCGCGTGAGCAACCGCGAAATCGAGTTGCTCGAGCCG
The DNA here is from genome assembly GCF_013369445.1 of Duganella sp. BJB1802. Classification (NCBI taxonomy): domain Bacteria; kingdom Pseudomonadati; phylum Pseudomonadota; class Betaproteobacteria; order Burkholderiales; family Oxalobacteraceae; genus Duganella; species Duganella sp. BJB1802. The sequence goes on from NZ_JABWEF010000007.1 coordinate 15,455, forward strand.
ATACGGCTCAAGGCCATCACGGCGGGCACGCAGACCTGTAGTTGAGAATTAATTGTCCGCCGGTTGCGGCAGGTCGGCGTGCAAGGTCACCGAGCGCTGCGCCGGCCAGCTCCAGGTGCCGGCCAGGCGCCAGTCGCGCCGCTCGCCCTCCACCAGCACCACCCAGCGGCTGCGTTCCAGCATCGGCAGGTTGATCTGGAAGGCGCCGAACTCGTCCGGCTGCACCACCAGTTGGATATCCTTTTCCGGCAAGGTCGCGTGCGACAGGTGCACGAACAGGCGCTCGGTCTTGCCCTGGTCGCTGGCGGTGCGGCGCAGCTGGCCGGTCAGCGCGCCCTGGGTGGCGTCGTAGCCCACCTCCACCGACAAGCCCATCGACGCGGCCAGGCGGTCGCGCCGCAAGTCCTGGTTGATGGCCTTGCCCTGCTTGTAGTAGTCGCCCACCACCAGCGCGTCCTGGCGCGAGTAGGCCAGCCAGCCGGTGTAGCTGGCGGCCACCACCACCACGGCCGGGCCCAGCATCAGCAGCCACGGCCAGCGTTGTTTCCACCACGGCGTGGCGGGCGGCGTCATCATCGATACGGTCATATGCTTCCCCTTAGCGCGGCACGAAGAATACCGCGTGTTCTTCCACATGCAGCGACGGCTGGTCGACTGCGGTCAGTTCGATCTCTATCTTGTTCGAGCCCGGCTTGCCGGCGCCGTGCGCGCTGCGCAGGCGGATCGGATAGGCCTTGGTCTCGGTGCCTTCCACCCGCACCTGGTCCGGCGTCACCTGCGTCAGCGTGTCGATGCCGCTGACGCGGATGCGGTAGGTGTGGGCCTGCTCCGAGGTGTTCATGATCTGCAGGCGGTAGACGTTCTCGATCATGCCCTCCTCGACCTCGCGCCCCATGGCGCCGCGGTCGCGGATCACGTCCAGCTTGAGCGGCGTGCGCAGCGACAGCGCGGTGACCACCGCGATCACGATCAGGCCCAGGATGCCGGAGTAGATCTTGACCCGCGGGCGCAGCGTGCGCTGGCGGATCTCGGTCGGCGTGTAGTGCATCAGCAGCGCGCGCTCGGTGCTGTAGCGGATCAGGCCGCGCGGCTCGCCGATCTTGTCCATCACGCCGTTGCAGGCGTCGACGCAGGCGGCGCAGCCGATGCATTCGTATTGCAAGCCATTGCGGATGTCGATGCCGGTCGGGCAGACCTGCACGCACAGGCTGCAGTCGATGCACGAGCCGCCCTTGAGTTCCTCGCGTTTCGACAACGGCGCGCGCGGTTCGCCGCGTTCGCTGTCGTAGGTGATGATCAGGGTGTCGCGGTCGAACATCGAGCTCTGGAAGCGGGCATACGGGCACATGTATTTGCACACCTGCTCGCGCAGCCAGCCGGCGTTGCCGTAGGTGGCCAGGCTGTAGAACAGCACCCAGAACCATTCCCACGGGCCGAAGCTCAAGGTCAGCACCTCGTTGCCCAGCAGCTTGATCGGCGTGAAGTAGCCGACGAAGGTGAAGCCGGTCCACAGCGCGACCGCGCCCCAGGCCAGGTGCTTGGCGGTTTTCTTGCCAAACTTGGCGGCCGACGGCGGTTGCCGGTCGAGCGCCATGCGCGCGCTGCGCGGGCCTTCGATCTTCAGTTCTATCCACAGGAAGATTTTGGTATAAACCGTTTGCGGACAGGCGAAGCCGCACCATACCCGCCCCGCCACCGCGGTGGCGAGGAACAGCAGGTAGGCGCAGATGATCAGCAGCGCGGCCAGATAGATGAAGTCCTGCGGCCACAAGACCAGTCCGAAGATGTAGAACTTGCGCGCCACCAGGTCGAACAGCAGGGCCTGGCGGCCGTTCCACTGCATCCATGGGCTGCAGTAGAAGGCCAGCTGCGTCAGCCAGACAAACAGCCAGCGCAGCCGGGCGTAGCGGCCCGTGGTTTCGCGCGGGTAGATTTGCTCGCGCTTCGCATACATCTTGATGACTTGTGGCGCAGGATCGTTCATTTTGTTGCCGGGGCGGGTTCTGTCGCCGCCGCGACCGGTGAGGTTTCAACGTGGTTCACGTCGTTCGACAGGCTCCACACGTAGGCGGCCAGCACGTGCACCTTGGCGTCGCCGAGGAAGTCCTCGAACGCCGGCATGGTGGTGGTGCGGCCCTTGCGGATGGTTTCCATGATGGTCTCGGCGCTGCCGCCGAACAGCCAGATCTTGTCGGTCAGGTTAGGCGCGCCGATGGCCTGGTTGCCGGTGCCGCCCGCGCTGTGGCAAGCCATGCAGGCGCCGAACTTGTCCTTGCCGAACGAGGCCTTGATCGGATCCGAGGTCGAACCGGACAGGCTCAGCACGTAGTGCGCGACGTTCTCCACATCCTTGTCCGAGCCCAGCGCGGCGCCCATCGGCGGCATCATGCCGGTGCGGCCGTGCAGGATGGTTTCCTTGATGGTCTCGGGGGCGCCGCCGAACAGCCAGTCCTTGTCGGTCAGGTTGGGGAAGCCCTTGTTGCCGCGCGCGTCCGAACCGTGGCACTGCGCGCAGTAGGTCAGGAACAGGCGCTCGCCGATGGCGTGGGCCTTGGGATCGGCCGCCACCGCTTTCAGGTCCTGCTTCTGGTATTGCGCGAACAGCGGGCCGTATTCGGTCTCGGCCTGCTTGAGCTCGGCCTGGTACTGGCCCGACGATTTCCAGCCCAGCTTGCCGGCGTAGCTGCCCAGCCCCGGATACAGGAACAGATAGGCCAGGCCGAACACGATGGTGATGTAGAACAGCCACATCCACCAGCGCGGCATCGGCGTGTTCAGCTCGCTCAAGTCCTCGTCCCACACGTGGCCGGTGGTTTCGCCGGCCTTGCCCTTGATCTGGGATTGCGAGAACAGCAGGATGCCGCAGCCGGCGATGCCGAGCAGAGTCAGCACCACGATGTACAGGTCCCAGAAGCCGTTGGTGAAATCAGCCATGGCTAGTCTCCTTGTCGTCGTCGTCGAACGGCAGCTGCGCCGCCGTGGCGAAATCGGCTTCCTTGTTGTGGATGAAAGCCCACCACAGGATGCCGGCAAAGGTGATGAAGGAAATCACCGTCATCACGCTGCTGGCGCGGTCAAACAGGTTATCGATAGCCATGCTAGTTCCTCGTCTTGATTAATGTGCCCAGGCCTTGCAGGTAGGCGATCAGGGCGTCTTCTTCGGTCTTGTCCTTGAGCTCGGCCGGCGCGGCGGCGATCTCGGCGTCGGTGTACGGATCGCCCAGGCGCTGGAGCGCCTTCATGTGCGGCACGATCGATTCCGGCACCAGCGAGGTCTTGGCCAGCCACGGGTAGTTCGGCATGTTCGATTCCGGCACCACGTCGCGCGGATTGTTCAGGTGGGTGCGGTGCCATTCATCGCTGTAGCGGCCGCCCACGCGCGCCAGGTCCGGCCCGGTGCGCTTGGAACCCCACTGGAACGGCCGGTCGTAGACGAACTCGCCGGCGACCGAGTAGTGGCCGTAGCGCTCGGTCTCGGCGCGGAACGGACGCACCATCTGCGAGTGGCAGTTGTAGCAGCCTTCGCGCACATAGATGTCGCGGCCGGCCAGGCGCAGCGGCGAGTACGGTTTCAAGCCGGCCACCGGCTCGGTGGTGGACTTCTGGAAGAACAGCGGCACGATCTCGACGGCGCCGCCGACGCTGACCACCAGCGTCACCAGCGCGATCAGCAGCCAGGGATTTCTCTCGATCCAGTCATGTGAAAATTTCATGCTTTGCTCCGATATCAGGCGTGGCCGGCGTTGAGCGCGGGAATGCGCGCCACGGCGGTCTCGCGGTTACGCAAGGTCATCCAGGTGTTGTAGCCCATCACGCACATGCCGGTCAGGTACAGCAGGCCGCCGGTGAAGCGCACCACGTAGTACGGATAGGTGGCTTTGACGCCTTCGACGAAGGTGTAGGTCAGCGTGCCGTCGGCATTGACTGCGCGCCACATCAGGCCCTGCATCACACCGGCGATCCACATCGCGGCGATGTACAGCACGATGCCGATGGTGGCGACCCAGAAGTGCAGGTCGATCAGCTTGGTGCTATACATTTTTTGCTGGCCGGCCAGGCGCGGCAGCAGGTAGTAGATCGAACCCATGGTGATGAAGCCCACCCAGCCCAGTGCGCCGCCGTGGACGTGGGCGATGCCCCAGTCGGTGTAGTGCGACAGTGCGTTGACGGTCTTGATCGACATCATCGGGCCCTCGAAGGTGGCCATGCCGTAGAACGACAGCGAGACGATCATGAACTTCAGGATAGGATCGGTGCGCAGCTTGTGCCAGGCGCCCGACAGGGTCATGATGCCGTTGATCATGCCGCCCCAGCTTGGCGCCAGCAGGATCAGCGAGAACACCATGCCGATCGACTGGGTCCAGTCCGGCAGCGCGGTGTAGTGCAGGTGGTGCGGGCCGGCCCACATGTAGGTGAAGATCAGCGCCCAGAAGTGCACGATCGACAGGCGGTACGAGTACACCGGACGCTCGGCCTGCTTCGGAATGAAGTAGTAGACCATGCCCAGGTAGCCGGCGGTCAGGATGAAGCCCACCGCGTTGTGGCCGTACCACCACTGGATCATGGCGTCCTGCACGCCCGAGTAGGCGGAGTAGGATTTGAACAAGGTTGCCGGCATGCTGGCGCCGTTGACCACGTGCAGGATCGTCACGGCGATGATGTAGCCGGCGAAGAACCAGTTGGCGACGTAGATGTGCTTGACCTTACGCTTGATCAGCGTGCCGAAGAACACGATGGCGTAGGACACCCACACCACGGCGATCAGCAAGGTGATCGGCCATTCCAGCTCGGCGTATTCCTTGCCGCGGGTCAGGCCCATCGGCAGGGTGACGACGGCGCTGAGGATGACCGCTTGCCAGCCCCAGAAGGTGAAGGCGGCCAGTTTGTCCGAGAACAGCCGCACCTGGCAGGTGCGCTGTACCACGTAGTAGGAGGTTGCGAAAAGTCCGCAGATGCCGAACGCGAAGATGACGGCATTGGTGTGTAAAGGCCGCAGGCGGCCGTAGGTCAACCATGGAATGTCCAGGTTCAGCGCCGGCCATGCCAGCTGGGCGGCGATAATGACGCCTACCAGCATGCCGACGATACCCCAGACCACGGTGGCGATTGCGAATTGCTTCACAATCTTGTAGTTGTAGTTCTGTGCAAGGTCCACTTGAAGTTCTCCCAAGAACGCTTTGATGATGTGAGTCAAAGGTTACTTAGGTGAGACTTAAAAAACCTTGATGTGAATCAAAATTTTCCGGATCTGGTCAATCGTCTTGCGGCTTGTCGTCATCCTGCAGGATGCGCAGGCCGGGGCCGACCAGGTCGTCGAACTGGCCGTTGTCGGAGGCGCTGAAGAAGATCCACAGCGCGACAAACACCAGCAGCACGCTGAGCGGAATGAGCAGGTACAAGGCTTCCATCATGCACTCCTTCTGAGGCGCAGCGCGTTGGCCACCACCACGGCCGAGCTGAGCGCCATGCCGACCCCGGACAGCCAGGGATTGAGCAGGCCCATCGCCGCCGCCGGGATCGCCACCGCGTTGTAGACGCTGGCCCAGCCCAGGTTCTGGCGGATCACGCGCATGGTGCGTCCCGCCACGCGGGCGCTGTCGGCCACCGCGTCGAGGCGGCCGCACAGCAGCACCGCGTCGGCGTGGGCCTGCGCCAGCGCGGCGCCGGCGCCCATCGCGAACGAGACGTCGGCCGCGCTGAGCACGGCGGCGTCGTTGATGCCGTCGCCCACCATCGCCACCACCGCCCCGGTTTCCTGCAGGCGCTTGACGAAGGCCAGCTTCTCATCGGGCAGGTAGCCGCCGATGGTGGTCCGGATGCCGAGCTGGTCGCCGACCTGGCGCGCCAGCAGGTCGTGGTCGCCGCTGAGCAGCACCACCGTCTTGCCGGCCTGGCGGAAGTAGTCGACCGTGGCCTGGGCCTCGGGGCGCAGGCCGTCGTGCAGCTGGAAGCAGGCCAGCCACTGGCCGGCCACGCCCAGGTAGACCGGCGTGACGCCGACGCCCGGATCGTGCGGCGGCGCCACGCCGCTGAGCTCGGCCACGAAGCCGGCGCTGCCCAGCCGATACCGCCGGTTGTGCAGCACGCCTTCGATGCCGCGCCCGGGAATTTCCTTGGACGCCGCCGGCTGCCAGTCGGCGCGCGCGCCGCCCTGCGCCTCGGCGGCCGCGTGGACGATGGCGCGCGCCAGCGGATGGCCGCTGCCGGCGTCCAGCGCGGCCGCCACCTGCAGGCAGAAGTCGGCCTGCATCAGGCCCAGCTGCTGAATTTCCTGCAACACCGGACGGCCGTAGGTCAGCGTGCCGGTCTTGTCGAACACCACATGGGTGGCGCGGTGCAGCGTTTCCAGCGTTTGCGGTCCGGTCACCAGCACGCCCTGGCGCAGCAGGGCGTCGGTGGCGGCGGCCAGCGCCGTGGGCGTGGCCAGCGACAGCGCGCACGGGCACGACACCACCAGCACCGCGATGGCGATCGGCCAGGCGCGGCGGGCGCTGTCGCCGTCCAGCCAGAACCAGAAGGCGAAGGTGGCCAGCGCGAACAGCAGCAGCGCCAGCACGAACCAGCCGGCCACGTCGTCGGCCCACTGGGCGATGCGCGGCTTGTCGCGGCCGGCGCGGTCGATCAGCTGCACCAGGCGCGACATGGTGCTGTCCTGGGCGATGCGCGTCACGCGCGCCAGGATCACCGAGCCGGCGTTGATGGCGCCGCCCGGCAGCGCGTCGCCCACGTCCTTGGCCACCGGCGCGCTCTCGCCGCTCAGCAGCGACAGGTCCAGCACGGTGCGGCCGTCGACGATGACGCAGTCGGCCGCCACCGCCTCGCCCGGCTTGATCATGATGACGTCGTCCACCGCCAGCGCGGCGGCCTTCACCAGGCTGGCGGCGTGGCTGTCCGGGTAGTGTTCCAGCAGCGTGGCCGAGGCCGGCAGCGCGTGCTGCAGGCGCTCCAGCGCGGCGCCGGCCTTGCGGCGCGCGCGCAGCTCCAGATGGCGGCTGCACAGCAGCAGGAAGATGAACATCGTCACCGAATCGAAATACACTTCGCCCTGGCCGCGCACCGTGGCCACCACGCTGGCGCCGAACGCCGCCGCGATGCCCAGCGCCACCGGCACGTCCATGCCCAGCGTGTGCGCGCGCAGGCTGGCCCAGGCGCCGCGCCAGAACGGCAGCGCCGAGTAGCAGATGGCCGGCACCGTCAGCAGCAGGCTGGCCCAGCGCATCAGCGTGGCCATGCTGTCGTCCAGCGTGCCGGCGTCGGCCAGGTAGGCCGGCGCCACGTACATCATCACCTGCATCATCGACAGCCCGGCCACGAACAGCTGGCGGCCCAGCGTCTTGGCGGCCTTGCGCTGCTGCTCGCTGTGGCGGTCGACGTCGTACGGATAGGCGGCGTAGCCGATCGTGTGCAGCGCGGCCAGGATGTCGCCGGGCTGGCAGGCCTCGCTGCGCCAGCGCACGTACAGGCGCTCGGTGGCGACGTTGAGCTGGGCGCTTTCCACGCCCGGCAGCTTGGCCAGGCGCTGTTCGATCAGCCACACGCAGGCGGCGCAGCGGATGCCTTCGACGGTGAGCGTGGTTTCGCGGCTGTCCTCGTCGAGCGCGAAGCGCGGGTCGGCGTTGTCGTACAGGCGCAGCTCGGGCGGCAGCATCTGCGCGCCCTCGGCGCTGGCGGCGAAGGCCGAGCGCTCGCGGTAGTAGGATTCCTGGCCGAGGTCGACGATGGTCTGCGCCACCGCCGCGCAGCCGGGGCAGCACATGGCGTGCTCGGCGCCGGCGATGCGTACGGTCCAGGCGGGGTTGAGCTCGGCCGGCAGGGCCAGGCCGCAGTGGTAGCAGACGCCGGCGGCGGCGGCCGGCGGCGCGAAGTTGCCCATGGCGGCGCTCATTGATGTGGTGTCAGGCATAGGGTATCCATCCAGTCGGGCGCGATGCCGCCGGCCGCGCGGGCCAGGCCCAGCACGCCGAAGGCCAGCACCAGCAGGCCGCAGGCGATGCGCACGCGGCGCTGTTGCAGGGCGCGTTGCAGGCGGGCGCCGGCCAGGCCGAGGCCGGTCAGCATGGGCAGCGTGCCCAGGCCGAAGGCCAGCATGACGGCGGCGCCGTCGCCGGCCGAGCCGCTCAGCATGGCGGTCAGCAGCACGCTGTAGACCATGCCGCACGGCAGCCAGCCCCACAGCGCGCCCAGCGCGAAGGCCTGGTGCGGGCGGGTGGCCGGCATCAGCGATTTCATCATCGGCGCGATCACCGGCTGGGCGCGCGTCCACAGCACGCGGCCGCCCTGCTCCAGCACGGCCAGGCCGCGCCAGGCGTCCATCAGGTACAGGCCCAGCGCCACCAGCATCAGGTTGGCCAGCCAGTAGAAGCCCAGCTGCAGCCCGGCCAGCGAGGCGATGCTGTGGGCGCCGCCGGCCAAGCCACCGGCCAGCGCGCCGGCCGTCATGTAGCTGGCGATGCGGCCGGCGTTGTACGACAGCACCCGCGTCAGCGCGCTGGTCTGCGGGACGGCGACGATGGGGATCACGGTGCGCGGCGGCGGCGCGGTGCCGACCGACAGCGCGCCGACGATGCCGCCGCACATGCCGACGCAGTGGACGCTGCCCGCGAGGCCCACCACCATCACCGGCAAGAGCTGGAGTGCGTTCATGGCCCGCTCAGATCGTCTTGGAGTAGCGCAGCGGTTGCGGGCCTTCGCTGCGCGGCAGGCTCAGGTAGCGGTCGAACACCATGCAGATGTTGCGGATCAGCAGGCGGCCTTTCGGCGTGACCGTGATCCACTGGTCGTCGACCTGCACCAGGCCGTCGTCCTCGAAGGCGCGCAGCTTGTCCAGCTCGGCGGCGAAGTACTGCGGGAAGCGGATCGGATAGGCTTGCTCGATGGACGAGATCGACAGCTCGAAATTGCACATCAGTTTTTGGATGACGATGCGGCGCAGCAGGTCGTCGGTGTCGAGCTTGATGCCGCGCGTGACCGGCAGCCTGCCGTCGTCGAGTTTTTCGTAGTACGCCTCCAGCGTCTTTTCGTTCTGGCTGTAGGTGGCGCCGACCGCGCTGATGGCCGACACGCCGCACGAGATCAGCTCGGCCTCGGCGCGCGTGGAGTAGCCCTGGAAGTTGCGTTGCAAGCGGCCCTGGCGCTGCGCCACGGCCAGCTCGTCGTCCGGCTTGGCGAAGTGGTCCATGCCGATGTAGACGTAGCCGGCCGCGCACAGGCGGCGGATGCACAGCGCCAGCAGGTCCAGCTTGACGGCCGGCGTCGGCAGGTCGGCCTCGGCGATGCGGCGCTGCGGCTTGAACAGGTGCGGCAGGTGGGCGTAGTTGTACAGCGCGATGCGGTCGGGGTTGGCGGCGATCACCTTGTCCAGCGTCTGCTCCATGCTCGTCATGGTCTGCTTGGGCAGGCCGTAGATCAGGTCGATGCTGATGGAGCGGAAGCCGGCCGCGCGCGCCGCGTCCATCACGGCGCGCGTCTCGGCCTCCGGCTGGATGCGGTTGACGGCCTTCTGCACCTCGGGATCGAAGTCCTGCACGCCCAGGCTGATGCGGTTGAAGCCCTGCGCCCGCAGCGAGTGCACGCGCTCGACGCTGACGGTGCGCGGATCGATCTCGATCGAGTACTCGCCCTGGGCGTCGGAGGCGAACTGGAAGTTCTCGTGCAGGTGGGTCATCAGGTCGCCCATCTGGCGGTCGCTCAGGTAGGTCGGCGTGCCGCCGCCGAAGTGCAGCTGCTCGATCTGGCCCATGCCGGCGAACAGCCGGCCCTGCATGTCGATCTCCTGCTTCAGGTAGCCGAGGTAGGTGGCGGCCTTGCTGTGGTCCTTGGTGACGATCTTGTTGCAGCCGCAGTAGTAGCAGATGGTGTCGCAGAACGGGATGTGGATGTACAGCGACAAGGGCCGCTGGCTGCGGCGCATGCGCAGGCCGGCCACCGCCTCGAGGAACTGGCCGTAGCCGAATTCCGATTGGAAGCGGTCGGCGGTCGGGTACGAGGTGTAGCGCGGGCCGGACTGGCTCAGCTTGCCGATGATGGCGGCGTCGAATTCGACGTCTGGGAATGCGGCTCCGGTGTGGCTTGCAGTGGTGTTCATGGTCATGCCGCGAGGCGTTTCATCGGTTGAGGTTGAGAGGTGGCGCGCAGCGGACGCACCTTGCGCGTGGTGCCGAACTTGAACAGGCTGACCGCCTGGATCAGGCCGCCCGCCTCCATCGCCAGGCTGGCGGTGGCGGCGGCCGCCTCCTCGACCAGCGCGGCGTTCTGCTGCGTGACCTTGTCCATGTGGGCGATGGCGGAGTTGACCTGGTCGACGCCGATGCTCTGCTCGTGCGAGGCCACCGAGATTTCATGCATGATGGCGGTCACCTGCTGCACCGAGGCCACCACCTCCTTCATGGTGGCGCCGGCGCGGTCGACCTGCACCATGCCGGCGCTGACCTTGCCGACCGAGACGTCGATCAGGTTCTTGATGTCCTTGGCGGCGGTGGCGCTGCGCTGGGCCAGGTTGCGCACCTCGCCGGCCACCACGGCGAAGCCGCGTCCCTGTTCGCCGGCGCGGGCCGCCTCGACCGCCGCGTTGAGCGCCAGGATGTTGGTCTGGAAGGCGATGCCCTCGATCAGGCCGATGATGTCGACGATCTTGCGCGACGAGGTGTTGATCTCGTCCATGGTGGCGATGACGTCGGCGACGATCTCGCCGCCCTGCACCGCGACGTTGGAGGCGTTCTGCGCCAGCTCGTTGGCCTGGGCCGAGTTGTCGGCGTTCTGCTTGACGGTGGACGAGAACTGCTCGACGCTGGAGGCGGTCTCCTCCAGGCTGGCGGCCTGCGCCTCGGTGCGGCCGGACAGGTCGGCGTTGCCGGCGGCGATCTGGCGGGTGGCCACGGCCATGGTCTCGACGTTGTTGCGCACGTCGCGGATGGTGGCGATCAGGTTGCTGTTCATCTGCTGCAGCGCGCGCACCAGCTGGCCGACCTCGTCGGTGGCGTCGGTCTCGAACGAGCAGGACAGGTCGCCGGCGGCGATCGAGCGCGCGCCCTGCAGCGCGCGGCCCAGCGGCTGCAGCACCGACACGCGCAGCGTGTACCACAGGAAGACGTTGATCAGCAGGCCGACGAAGGTGGCGGCGAAGATGCCGTAGCTGTTGCCGCCGCCGCCCATCAGCGCGGCCGCGCAGACGATCACCTGCAGCACGTTGACCACGCTGGTGGCCAGCCAGATACGCATGGCCAGCGACACATGGCCCAGGCGCGAGAACAGGGAGCCGGCGCCGGTGCGGATCAGCTGGCCGTTTTTGATGCGCAGGCCGTGCTTGCCGCCCGCGCGGATGGCGCGGTAGGCTTGCTCGGCCTTCTCGATCTGGTGGCGCTCGGCCTTGACCCGCACCGACATGTAGCCGGTGGTCTTGCCGTTGTCGCGGATGGGCGTGATGTTGGCGCGCACCCAATAGAAGTCGCCGTTCTTGCAGCGGTTCTTGACGATGCCGGTCCACGGCATGCCGCCCTGGATCGAGCTCCACAGGTCGGCGAAGGCCTCGGCCGGCATGTCCGGATGGCGCACGATGTTTTGCGGCGAACCCAGCAGTTCCGCCTCGCTGAAACCGCTCACTTGCGTGAAGTAGGGATTTACATAGACAATATTGCCATTTAGGTCAGTCTTCGACACGATGGCCTGGTCATCCAGGACTTCCACTTCGCGGTTGCTGACGGGCTGATTGTTGCGCATACGAGGCTCCGAGGGATATATTGCTTTATCGCAATTGATACGATCAGTTTACGGAGTCCGGTCGCCAATTTTATTGATGTGGATCAAAATTCCCCGGATTGGGGTTGCCAAGGAAATCATGAAACTTCATCGTCCCATCGGCATTTTCGACGCCGGCATCGGCAGCTACGCCATCGTCGAGCGCGTGCGCGCGGCCTTCCCGGCGCAGGACGTGCTGTATTTCGCCGACCGCGCCAGTTTTCCCTACGGCGCGAAATCGCCGCAGCAGTTGCTGGAAGTGGTGCAACGTGCTACCGCATTCCTGCAGGACCAGGGCTGCGTGGCGGTGGTGCTGGCGTCCAACGCGCCCAGCGTGGTGGTGCTGGAGCCGCTGCGGGCGGCGGCGGCGGTGCCGGTGATCGGCATCTTCCCGCCGGTGGCCGAGGCGGTGCGGCGCTCGGCCAGCGGCAAGGTGGCGGTGCTGGGCGTGCGCTCGATGGTCGACAGCGCCGCCATGCAGGCCTACGCGGCCGCCCATCGCGGCGCCGGCGAGGTGCTGCTGGCGAACGCCTCGGCGCTGGTGGAGCTTGTGGAAAACTTCGACTTTGTCCACAGGCCGCAGGCGACCCAGGCCGCCATCGACCGCTTTATCGGCGAACTGCGCGCCGCCCATCCGCTGGTGGACGTGATGACGATGTCGTCCACCCATCTGCCGTGGCTCAAGCCCTTCTTCGAGGCGGCCGCGCCGGACGTGCAATTCCTCGACCCGGCCGACAGCGTGCTGGACGAGCTGGCGCCCCACACCAGCGCCGGCGCCGGCCTGACGCGCTGCCTGGCCACCGCCAGCGCCGAGCTGAGCCTGGAGGATTTCAACACCGCGCTGCGCGCGCTGGGCACGCCGCTGCAGGCCGAGCTGGCCGCCGTCGCCTAGTCGTCCACCTCAGTCGCTCACGCTGAGCGGGCGCAGCGTGCCGACCGCGTAGCCCTGGGCGTAGTCCAGGCCCAGCTCGCGCACCACGGCCAGCGTCGGCTCGTCCTCCACGTACTCGGCCACGGTGCTGATGCCCATCACGTGGCCCACCTCGTTGATCGCCTTGACCATGGCGCGGTTGATGGCGTTGTTGGCGATGTCGCGGATGAACACGCCGTCGATCTTCAGGTAGTCCACCGGCAGCGCCTTCAGGTAGGCGAACGAGGACAGGCCGCTGCCGAAGTCGTCCAGCGAGAAGCGGCAGCCCAGCGCCTTCAGCCCGGCCATGAAGTCCTGCGCCTTGATCAGGTTGGCGATCACGGCGGTCTCGGTGATCTCGAAGCAGATCTGCTCGGGCGCGACGTCGTGCTCGACGAACTGCTCGATGATGTAGTCGCGCAGGCCCTCGTCGCTCAGCGAGCTGCCCGACAGGTTGACCGAGTACTGGGCCGGCGCCGGCTGGCGCTGCGCCACATAGGCCTGCTGCGGCCCCAGGCTCTCGCGCACGCTTTGCACGTGGCGGCACACGGCGCGTATCACCCAGCGGTCGATGGCGGTCATCATGTCGTAGCGCTCGGCGGCGGGGATGAAGGCGCCGGGCAGGATCAGCTCGCCCTTGGCCGGCTGGATGCGGATCAGCACCTCGTCGTGCCCGCCGCCTTGCGCGCCCAGGCCGACGATGGGCTGGGCGTACAGCCGGAAGTACTGGTGCTCGAAGGCCTCGTTCAGGCGCGACACCCATTGCATTTCGCCCTGGCGGCGCGCCAGCCGCAGGTCCGAGTCCTGGTACAGGTGCACGCGGTTGCGGCCGCGCTCCTTGGCCAGGTAGCAGGCCTGGTCGGCCGCGATCAGCAGCTCGGTCATCGACTTGCTCAGGTGGTTGATCTCGACCAGGCCGATGCTCACGCCCAGCTCGAAGGTGTGGTCGTCCCACACGAAGCGGAAGTTCTTGATCGACTGCCGCAGCTGGTCGGCGATCAGCAGCGCCTGGTCGGGTGGGCAGTGCGGCAGCAGCACGCCCAGCTCGTCGCCGCCCAGGCGGGCCAGGATGTCGCTGTCGCGCATCTGCGTCTGCAGCATCTTGGCCAGCAGCTGCAGCAGCAGGTCGCCGGCGCTGTGGCCGCAGGTGTCGTTGACGATCTTGAACTGGTCCAGGTCCATGTACAGCAGCGCGTGCACGTGCTCGTCCTGCTTGGCGCTGTGCAGCGCGGCGGCGATCTGCACCTCGAACTCGCGCCGGTTGATCAGGCCGGTGAGCGTGTCGTGGCTGGCGTTCCACGACAGCTGCTTGCTGAGCTTGCGCTCGTGGCTGACGTCGCGGAACACCACCACCGCGCCCAGCAGCTGGCCGCAGTCGGACCAGATCGGCGCGGCCGATTCCTCCACCGCCACGTGGCGGCCGTCGCGCGTGACCAGCTGGTTGTGCGAGGAGGTGCCGATCGCCTGCTTGAGGCGCAGGCATTGCAGCGCGGCGTGCTCGGGGATGGGGGCGCCGGCGTCGTCGATCAGCTTGAGCGTGGTGGAGATGTGCAGGCCGCGCGCCTGCTCCAGCGGCCAGCCGGTCAGCTGTTCGGCGATGTAGTTGAGGTAGTCGGTCTCGCCGCTGGCGTTGGTGGTGATGACGCCCTCGCCGATCGAGCGCAGCGTGACGGCGGCCAGCTCGCGCTGGCGCGCGACGGCCTGCTCGGTTTCCTTGCGCTCGGTGATGTCCCAGACGATGCCCAGCGTGCCGAGCGGCACGCCATCGTCGTCGCAGAACACATGGGCCTTGGCCGCCAGCCAGTGGCGGCTGCGGTCGGGCCACTGCACGCGGTATTCGACCTCGTAGCCGGTGCACTTGTCGACCGCGTCCTGCATGGTGTCGAGCAGATGGTCGCGGTCTTCCGGGCAGACGATCTGCAAAAATGTGGCGAACGGCTGCTGCCGGTCGCCCGGCGGCAGGCCCAGCAGGCTGGTGCCGGCGCCCACCCATTTGACGGTGCTGTCGAGCACCTTGCCGCCCGACAGCTCGGAATCCCAGATCATCATGCGCGCCGCGTCGAGCGCCATGCGCAGATGTCGTTGTGTTTGCTCCATTGCGGACCTCCTACGCCTTTTGAGTGAAAAGGCGGCTCGGAGTTCCGCGGTTTGCCGAATTTTTTAGCGCCGGATCAGCCCGGTTCGCCGGCGCCGCCGGCCTTGACGGCGGCGACGTCGCGCACGTTCTTCTGCACCGCCACCGCCGCGAACAGGCTCAGCGCGAAGCCCATGGCGTAGAAGCCTTTTTCGCTGGGCGCCAGCGTGGCGTTGAACAGGCCCACGCCCAGCAGGCCGATGACCAGCAGGATGGAGGTCCAGCACAGGCTGAAGTACAGGCCGCTGACCGGGATGCCCTCGCTGCGGTCGCGCACCGATTTCTGCAGCGAGACGGCGGCGAACAGGCCGTACATCAGCAGCGTGAAGTAATAGCCTTTTTCATTGAGCGCCATGGTGGCGTTCCACAGGCCGAACAGGTAGGTCAGGGCGCCGGCGATCAGGGCGACCCAGGAGGCGGCGATAAAGGCGCTGGTCGGGCCTTGGTGGGTGGGATGGGCCATGTGTGCTCCTTGCAGTGGGGTGTGGCGGCGCCGGACGGCGCCCGCTGCGGGATCATATCAAAAAGGCCAATGTTATTTCCTGATAATTCGCAACAGTTTTCCGCCCAGCATCACCACGGCCAGGGTCAGCGCGCCGGCGGCGACCCCGGCCAGCGCGTCCAGCGCGACCGGCGCGGCCCAGGCCAGCAGCGGGCCGGCGGCCGGCACCGTGGCCGCCGCCTCGGTGGCGTGGTGGATCAGGTCGTGGGCGCCGGGCAGGCCGTGGGTCAGGATGCCGCCGCCGACCATGAACATGGCCGCCGTGCCCACCACCGACAGCAGCTTCATCAGCTTGGGCGCGGCCGCCAGCAGCACCCGGCCCAGCGCGCGCACCGCGCCGCCGCCGCGCCGGCTCAGGTACAGGCCGGCGTCGTCCATCTTGACGATGCCGGCCACGATGCCGTACACGCCCACCGTCATCACCAGGGCGATGCCGGCCACCACCGTCACCTGCTGCAGGAAGCCGGCCCCGGCCACCGTGCCCAGCGCGATCACGATGATCTCGGCCGAGAGGATGAAGTCGGTGCGGATGGCGCCCTGGATCTTGTCCTTTTCCAGCGCCACCAGGTCGACGTCGGGATCGCTGACGGCGTCGGCCAGCTCGCCCAGGTGGCGGTCCTCCTCGTCCTTGTGCAGCAGGCCGTGGGCGATCTTCTCGAAGCCCTCGAAGCACAGGTACAGGCCGCCGGCCATCAGCAGCGGCGTGATGGCCCACGGCGCGAAGGCGCTGATGGCCAGCGCGGCCGGCACCAGGATGGCCTTGTTCTTCAGCGAGCCGAGCGCCACCGCCCACACCACCGGCAGCTCGCGCTCGGCGCGCACGCCGGCCACCTGCTGGGCGTTGAGGGCCAGGTCGTCGCCCAGCACGCCGGCGGTCTTCTTGGCCGCCATCTTGCTCATGAGGGCGACGTCGTCGAGGATGGTGGCGATGTCGTCGATCAGCGCCAACAGGCTGGTGCCGGCCATTAACGTTGCTCCTGCGGGTGGTGGGTCATGTGGATTCCTTGGTTGATTAGCAATCTTACCCGATGATCGGCCGGGCGGCGACACGCCAAGCCCGCTACAATGTGCTTTGCCTCGCAGCACGGTGCTGCGGCCCACCGCACGGGACCATCATGAGCTTCGCCACCTGGATCACCTTTTTCATCGCCGCCTGCATCATCGCCGTCTCGCCCGGCTCGGGCGCGGTGCTGTCGATGTCGCACGGCCTGTCGTTCGGCGTGCGCCGCACCACCGCCACCATCCTCGGCTTGCAGAGCGGCCTGATGCTGCTGTTCTTCATCGCCGGTGCCGGCGTCGGCTCGCTGCTGCTGGCGTCCGAGGTGGCGTTCAACATCGTCAAGACGGTGGGCGCGCTGTACCTGATCTACCTGGGCCTGAGCCAGTGGCGCGCCAAGGTCAGCGTCAGCGCCCAACAGGACCGCGCCGAGGTGGTGGTACCGACCGTGCGCAAGCGCTTCCTGACCGGCTTCCTGACCAATGCCACCAATCCGAAGGGCATCATCTTCATGGTGGCGGTGCTGCCGCAGTTCATCACCCAGGGCTCGCCGCTGCTGCCGCAATTGCTGATCATGGCGGCCACCATGTGCTGCATCGACCTGGTGGTGATGCACAGCTACGCCTTCCTGGCCTCGTCGATGCAGCGCTTTTTCCGCGACGCCGGCGCCGTCAAGAAGCAGAACCGGGTGTTCGGCGGCCTGCTGATGGCGGTCGGCGCGGCCTTGTTCTTTGTCAAGCGCGGCGGTGCAAGTGCCTGATTCGGCTGGGATTTGTAACCCGGTGTAATCCCGGTAGTCGAATCGGCCGGCGCGGCGTTAATCTAAAAACAAACCAGGAGACGCCGCCATGAGCCGCAAAATCATCCGTTCCGCCGTGCTGGCCGCCTTGGCCGGCTTGTGTTCGCTCGCGCTGGCGGACCCGCCGGCCATGGTCGGCCGCATTTCGGCCGTGCAGGGCCAGGTCACGCTGGTCGGCGACGACGAGCCGGTCGCCGCCGGGCTGAACTGGCCGGTCACCGGCGCCAGCCATCTCACCACCGCCAGCGGCGGCCGCACCGAGTTCCGGGTCGGCTCGACGGCGGTGCGGCTCGATGGCGACTCCGACCTGGAAATCACCGAGCTGGACGACGAACTGCTGCGGCTGCGCCTGAATTACGGCAGCGTCAGCATCCGCGTGCGCAGCCCGGAGCTGCTGCGCGATTTCGAGCTGAACACGCCGCAGGCGCGCATCACGCTGCTCGAGCCTGGCCTGCTGCGGGTCGATGTCGAGCGCGTGGCCGACACCAGCCAGGTCAGCGTGCTGGCCGGCAGCGCGCGGGTGGACGGCGCCGGCTCGTCGGTGACGGTCGGCCCCGGCCGCCATGTGGACGTCAGCAGCGTCGACGTCGGCACCAGCGTGGCGCGGCGCGACGGCTTCGATGTCTGGTCCGACGAGCGCGACCGCGCCGCCGAGGTGGTGGTGGCCTCGCGCTTCGTCTCCACCGGCATGACCGGCTACGAGGAACTGGACCGCAACGGCAGCTGGAGCGACAGCGTCGAGTACGGCGCGCTGTGGACGCCGCGCAATGTCGCGGTGGACTGGGCGCCCTACCGCGATGGCCGCTGGGTCTGGCTCGCGCCGTGGGGCTGGACCTGGGTCGACAACGCGCCCTGGGCCTACGCGCCGTCGCACTACGGCCGCTGGGTGGTGGTCAACCGCCGCTGGTGCTGGGCGCCGGGGCGTCCCGTTGGACGGCCGGTGTGGGCGCCGGCGCTGGTGGGCTGGGTGGGCGGCGACGGCTTCGTGCGCGACCACCGGCCCGGCCTGGGCTGGTTCCCGCTGTCGCCGCGCGAGCGCTATGTGCCGGCTTACCGGGTGTCGCCCGACCACGAGCAGCGCCTCGTGTGGACCCACAACGGCCGGCAGTTCGAGCCGCGCGCGGTGGATCCGGCGCGGCACGAGGGCCTGACCGTGCTGCCGCGCGACCAGTTCGAGGGCCGCCACCGCAGCGTGCAGGTGCCGCGCGGGCCGCAGGTGATACCGACTTCCGCGCTGGCGGCGACCGCCGCGCCGGTGGCGCCGCCGCAACCGGCGGTCGCGCGCACGCTCGACACCAACCGCCGCGACTGGCGAGACCGCGACCATGACGGCCGTCCGGATCGTCCCGGGCGGGTGCTGACCGCGCCGCCGGCGCCGCAACCGGTGGCGCCGCTGCAGCCGGGCCGGCCGCAGGTCAGCACGCTGGCGCCGGGGCAGTTCGGCCGGCCCGACGCGCCGCCGCAAACCATCCAGCCGGGCGACGTGCGTATCGATGTGCGTCCGTACGGCCGGCCGGGGCAGCCGCCGCACATCCAGCAGGCCAGTCCGCCGATCGCGGTGACGCCGAACATCCAGCAGGCCAATCCGCCCATCGTGGCGACGCCGAATATCCAGAAGGCCAATCCGCCGATCATGGCCGCGCCGGTGCCGGCGCCGGCCGTGCCGACGCCGTTCCCGGCCAACCGCGATCGTTACGATCGCGAGCGTGACGACAACCGCCGCCAGTTCCGCCAGCCGGAGGAGCGGCGCCAGCCGCAGCCGCAGCCGGTGCAGCAGCCGCAGCCGGTGCAACGGCCGGCGCCGCAGGTTCAGCCGCAGCCGCAGCCGCGCGAGAACCGCGACAGCGGCCACGACAAGCAGCAGGAGCGCCGCAAGGAGGAAGGCCGCGAGCGCGGCGACAACCGCAACCAGAACCGCCAATGACCGTCTGTTCCGGAAAATGCGGCATCCAGGGCGCCAAATCAACAGTTCATCACATACAGATAGACTTTCTGTATTGTAAAGTGTAATGTTGCAAAATAGACAAACACGGCGGGAAGCGTGAAAACAAGGATGGCGACATCCGCCACGCAGGACCGTCGAGACAGTTCCCCTTTGCCCCAACTATTTTCCGGATTTTTCCCAATTTCCGACCAGAGAATAGTTTTTGCCAGCCTACCAGGCTGGCTTTTTTTTAGCCCTGCTCCGCCTTCAGGCGCAGCCGCGCCCGCCATTCGCCCAGCGCCGACAGCGCGCCCTGGAATTCCCGCTCGATCAGGTCGGCCTCGGCCGGCGTGACCTTGCCGTCGAGCAGCGCGGTCGAGACCGCCTCCGCCACCGCCCCCACCTGGCTCATCACCTTGCACACCGTCTGCGACAGGTCGTCGTCGCCGATGTTGTCCGGGGTCGGCACCACGAAGGCGGCCATGCCGTGGCGCACCAGCAGCGCGTGCAGCGGCAGGTGGGCGTCGGCCACGCCGGCCTGGTGGCACAGGTGCACCACCGTCGAGACCTCCTCGAACGATGGGTAGTGCGAGGCGATGGTCGGCGCCAGCTTGTTGCGCAGCACGTTGACCGAGATGCCCATCGCCTGCGCCAGCGCGTCGATGCCGCCGGGATAGCTGCGCGCCACTTTGTACAGCGCGTCGTGTTGATTCATGTCCAGGTATTTGCGTGTCATGGTGAAGCTAGCCTTTTATTACCGATGCAGTCGCCGGCGCGCGGCGCTATGCTGATTTTCATTCAACTTCTTTGCGAAAAGACATCATGAAGTCCTTCCAATCTGCGCTGTTACTGACGTTATGCCTTGCGCTCGGCACCAATGTGGTGGCGGAGGCGCGAACGTCTTCGCATTCTGGCACATCGTCGTCGTATAAAAGTGGATTTTCTTCACAAAAGAGCAACTCCACGCGGAGCACGCCAGCCGCGCCGCCGGCCAGCCGCCAGAGCGGCCCCGGCGCGTTCGGCAAGGCCGCCGGTTCGCCGGCCTCGGCCATGCCACGCAACACCTCGGCCGCCTCGCGCGACCTCGACCAGAGCGCGGCCCAGGCCAACGCCCTGAAAACGCTGGACGCCCGCCGCGCCGCGGCCGCCGCGCCGACCGCGCCGCCGCCGCTGAATGATACGGTTTCGCGGCCGCAGCCGTCGCCGGTGTATCAGGCGCCGCCGGTGTACCCGCAGGCGCCGATCATCGTGCAGCAGCCAAGCAGCGGCCTGATGCACGGCGTGCTGGGCTTCATGCTGGGGCGGGCGATGAGCCAGAGTCATCAGCCGGTGTCGTACCCGACCGCCACCGCTCCCGTGGCCAGCGGCGGCCAGGCCCCGGTCGACAGTTCCGCCGCGCAGGTTGGCATGGTTAACGGTATGCCGGGACTGGGCGATCCGGTCCCGGCCGCCCCGCCGCCGGCGCCTTCCTTCCTGGCCCGGGTGGCGCGCTGGCTGGTGTGGCTGGGCGTGCTGGGGGTGATGGCGTGGGCGGCGGTGTACACGGTGCGCAAGCTGCGCCGCCTGCGGGCAGGCAATACGACGAATTATTCATTTGAAAGGAATTGAGATGGGCTGGTCGGATGCATACAACTACCTGCGCAACGGCGCGGCCAGGCTGGGCGGGGCCGAGGCGCCGCGCACGGACCGGGACTTGCCGCTGGGCGCGCGCATCGGCAGCGTGATCCAGTTGCAGCAGTCGCCGCTGCTGCGCGCCGCCGGCGACGGCTCGCTGATCACTCTGCCGGACGCGGGCGACAACCGCATCGTGGCGGTGTCGCAGATCCGGCTCAAGCAGAGCGGCGGCCTGTACCGCTACTACCTGGACACCGGCGATCGGGACGCCAAGGAGAAATTCCTGCAGGTGTACCAGGACGCCCAAGGGCAAGTGTCCGAGGTGATGTATTGCACCCAGCTGGCGCGGGTGATCCCGGAAACGGCGGAGGACCAGGAAGCCTACCTGGGCCAGGGCGGCGCCGGCCTGGGCGACCGCAGCTACACGCTGTGGCGCGAACAGCTGGGCGATGCCGGGCTGGACAAGTCCGACCTTGACCTGGTGTTCGGCCAGGGCGACGGCGTCGACTACTGGCGCGACGCCGGTGACCCCAACGCCGAGTTCGTCACGCCGTTCTCCGGCACCGAGACCCGGCTGGACGACGCCAGCGGCCGCACCGGCCTGCGCCAGGAAATGGTGTTCATGCCGTACGTGCGGGAATTGCGCGGCGGCGGCAAGGAATATTTGCTGATCACGACTGAAATCATCAGCAGCGTGAACGGCGATGGATCGAAACGCGGGATCCATGTCGACTTCGTCATTGGCATCCCGGTTGAGCAGCAACGCGTCGTTATCCAATGACGCGCAACTTTTTAAGGACGACTGACATGAGCAACTTGAATGGCTGGGGTTTGACCGCGCGCTTGATTTCCAAACATTTTGGCGCGCTGGGCGACCGTGTTTCCGAAGCGATCGCCAATTTTGATCCGGAAACGGCCACCGAGGCCGACCGCGACCGGCTGGCCGACAGCCTGCGCCTGACCGCACAAAAACTGGCCGCCGCCCGCGGCTCCTTCGACAAGGAGGCGGCCGACGTGGTCCAGCTGCGCCAGCTGATCGCGACCGACGAGCAGGCCGCCGGCACGCTGGCCGAGCGCCTGGCCGCCGGCAAGATCTCGGAGGCGACCATCACCCTGTTCTGCGACGAGCTGGAGGCGAACAAGGCGCGCATGCCGCAGGAGCTGCAGGAGGAGGCCGACGCCCGCCAGTACATGCAGGAGCTGCAGACCATCGTCGACGCGCTGTCCAAGCAGCTGGCGGACTTCGACTCGGCGGCCAAGAAGGCGATGCAGGCGTTGGCCTCGGCCCGCGCGCAGCAGGACCTGCAGAACCTGCGCGCCGAGCGCCAGAGCCAGCTGGCCGGGCTGTCCGGCATGAAGGGCAACTCCAGCGCGCTGAACGCGTTGACCCGCCGTGCCCAGGCCATCAGCAACGAGGCGGCCGGCATGAAGATCGTCACCGACATCGGCCAGCGCCCGTACGAGCAGGCGGCCGAGCTGGAGGCGATCCGCAAGTCGGTCAGCCAGCCTGGCATCGCCAACGAATCGGCGCTGGCGCGGCTGCAGCGGCTGTCCGGCCAGCAGCAGGCGCAGCTGGCCGCGCCGCAGGAGCCGGCCACGCTGGCGCTGGGCAAAGCATAAGCCTGCGCTGAATTGGCTACAATAGAGGCCGGGGGCGCCGTGTTGGCGCCGCCGGTTTTCTTTTTTGATTGGAATGAATATGCAAGCGATCCCGCCGTCAGAGTCCCTCATCGAGTACCCGAGCGACTTCCCGATCAAGGTGATGGGCCCGACTCATATCGATTTCGCCCCGACCATCGTGCTGGTGGTGCAAAAGCATGACAAGGATTTCCATGAAGGCAAAATGGAAGTGCGTCCTTCGGCCAAGGGCAACTACACCGGCCTGACCGTGGTGGTGCGCGCCATCAGCCGCGAGCAGCTGGACGCGCTGTATTCGGAACTGTCGGCGCATCCGATGGTGAAAATCGTCATGTAACTCAGGCTTGCTGGCGCTGGAAGGCGGCGATCTCCTCCAGCAGCCAGTCGCGGAACGCTTGCACCTGCGGCCTGCCGGCCGCGCCGGGTGGCGAGACGAAGAAGTACTCATCCGGGCACGGCGTGGCGGTATCGAACAGCCGTTGCAGCTGCCCGGAGGCGATCTCCTGCATCGCCACCACATGGCGCACCAGCGCCACCCCGTTGCCGTCGGCGGCGGAGCGTATCAGCATCGACAAATCCTCGAACATCAAGCCGCCGGACGGCTCTGCCATGTCGACCCCGGCCGCCCGCAGCCATGGCGACCACGGCTCCACCGAGCGCAGCAGCGTGTGCCGGCTCAGCTCCTGCGGCGCGGCGGGCAGCTCTCCGCCGCGATAGTGGGGACTCACTACCGGATAGTAGACATCGCCCATCAGCCGCTGCACCACCAGCCCCGGATAGTTGCCGCGCCCGAAGCGGATGCCGACATCGATGCCATCGCGCGCCAGGTCCTGCAGCTGGCCGCTCGATTGCAGCACCACCTCGATGTCCGGGTACAGGTCGATGAAGCGGCCCAGCCGGGGCGCCAGCCAGCGCGCGGCGAACGATGGAATCGATGAAATCGTCAGCCGCTGGTTGATGCTGGAGGCCCGCATGGCATCCGCCGCGGCGGCGATGTCGGCAAAGGACTTGCCCAAAAACTGGGCAAATTTCAGCGCATCGCTAGTTATTTTCACCTGCCGGCCATGGCGCACGAACAGTGGCCGGCCCAATTCCTCCTCCAAAGCGCGCACCTGATGGCTGATCGCGCCATGCGTCAGATGCAACTCTTCCGCCGCCCGCGAGAAGTTCTCGTGGCGTGCCGCCGCCTCGAAGGCGCGCAGTGCGGAAAAATTGGGCAGGCGGCGGCTGGCGCTCATCAGGTCGGCATGCTGTGGATAACTATGTGAATAAAATTAGCTAGAATCACGAAAATATAACGTTATACAGGCGCTACGGCAAGGCTTACCATGTGAATAAATCTACTCTAGCCGGAGCCGCCATGCCTTTTGAACTGTACGTCGACAGCCTGTTCACCAGCCCCTACGCCATGTCCGCCTTTGTCGCGCTGACCGAAAAAGGCTTGCCGTTCACCGTGAAGACGGTGGACCTGGAGGCCGGCCAGCAGAAACTGAGCGCCTATGCAACCCGCGCGCTGACCGCCCGCGTGCCGGCGCTGGTCGAGGGCGATTTTGTGCTGACCGAGTCGACCGCCATCACCGAGTACCTGGACGAGAGCTTTCCGGCGCCGGAATACATCGCGCTGTACCCGAAGGACCGGCGCCAGCGCGCCCAGGCGCGGCAGATCCAGGCCTGGCTGCGCAGCGACCTGCTGCCGGTGCGCGCCGAGCGGGACACGGAAACCGTATTTTTCGGCAAGGCCAGCGCGCCGCTGACGGCAGCCGGCCAGGCCGCCGCCGACAAGCTGATCCACGCCGCCAGCCAGTTCGTGCAGGAAGGCAGCCCCAACTTGTTCGGCGACTGGTCGCTGGCCGATGTCGATCTGGCGCTGATGCTCAACCGCCTGATCCTCAACGGCGACGAGGTGCCGCAAAAGCTCAAGGACTACGCCGCAGGCCAGTGGCGGCGCCCATCCGTCCAGCAATGGCTGGAGCGTCACCAGCCGGGCTGATTTATAATGTCGGGATGACGTCCCCTACCTCCACCGAGCCGGCGCTGATCCGCCACCTCGGCCTTTCCGACTATGACAGCACGTTCGCCGCGATGCGCGCCTTCACCGACGCGCGCACGCCGGACACCCGCGACGAACTGTGGATCGTCGAGCATCCGCCCGTGTTCACGCTGGGCCTGGGCGCCGACCGTGGCCACCTGCTGGCGGGCGCGTCCGCGATCCCGGTGGTGCAGACCGACCGCGGCGGCGAAGTCACCTACCACGGCCCCGGCCAGGTGGTGATCTACCTGCTGATGGACCTGCGCCGCAACAAGCCGGGCGGCAAACTGTACGCCCGGCAATTCGTCAATAAAATCGAGCAGGCGATCATCAACGTGTTAGGGGCGTATAATCTTGCCGGTGAGCGCGTTGCGGGCGCGCCGGGCATCTACATGGCCGGCGGACCGAAGCAAGGCGCCAAGATCGCCGCGCTCGGCCTGAAAGTGCGCGGCAACGGTTGCACCTATCACGGGCTGTCGCTGAATGTGGCGATGGACCTGGCCCCGTTTTCCTGGATCAACCCCTGCGGCTATGCCGGGCTGGAAACGACCGACATGCGCAGCGTCGGCGCGACCGCCGTGTTGTCCGACGTGCAACAGCAACTGGCCGAGGAGCTGATCCGCGTATTGGCGCAGGCGGCCGAACCGGCAGTACACGAATAACCAAACTTCGCCCGCGAGGGCACGCAGCCAAATGACTTCTGAAACCACCACCAGCGTTGCCCCGGCTTACAACCCGAGCGAAAAGCAAAAAGGCGCCAGCAAGACCGCGCGCATCCCGATCAAGATCGTGCCGATCGAGCAGGTTGAGCGGCTGAAAAAGCCGGAGTGGATCCGCGTCAAGGCGGCGTCGGCGTCGACCCGCTTCTACGAGATCAAGGACATCCTGCGCGAGAACAAGCTGGTGACCGTGTGCGAGGAGGCGAGCTGCCCGAACATCGGTGAATGCTTCGGCAAGGGCACGGCCACCTTCATGATCATGGGCGACAAGTGCACCCGCCGCTGCCCGTTCTGCGACGTCGGCCACGGCCGCCCGGATCCGCTGGACAAGGAAGAGCCGGCCAACCTGGCCAAGACCATCGCCGAACTGCGCCTGAGCTACGTGGTGATCACCTCGGTGGACCGCGACGACCTGCGTGACGGCGGCGCCGGCCACTTTGTCGAGTGCATCCAGAACACCCGCGCGCTGTCGGCCAAGACCCAGATCGAAGTGCTGGTGCCGGACTTCCGCGGCCGCCTGCAGAAGGCGCTGGACATCTTCAAGGACGGCCTGCCGGACGTGATGAACCACAACCTGGAAACCGTGCCGCGCCTGTACAAGGAAGCGCGTCCGGGTTCGGACTACATGCACTCGCTGCAGCTGCTGAAGGAATTCAAGGAGCTGTACCCCGAGGTGAA
Source organism: Duganella sp. BJB1802 (assembly GCF_013369445.1). Lineage (NCBI taxonomy): Bacteria > Pseudomonadati > Pseudomonadota > Betaproteobacteria > Burkholderiales > Oxalobacteraceae > Duganella > Duganella sp. BJB1802. The sequence continues at coordinate 41,132 of NZ_JABWEF010000007.1, forward strand.
GACCAAGTCCGGCATCATGGTCGGCCTGGGCGAGACCGACGAAGAGATCCTGCAGGTGATGCGCGACATGCGCGAGCACAACATCGACATGCTGACCATCGGCCAGTACCTGGCGCCGTCCAACAGCCACCTGCCGGTGCGCCGCTACGTGCACCCGGACGTGTTCAAGATGTTCGAGGAGGAAGCCTACAAGATGGGCTTCAAGCACGCGGCGGTCGGCGCCATGGTGCGTTCCTCGTACCACGCGGACGAGCAGGCGCACAACGTCCTGGCCGCAGGCTGATGACAAGGGCTCCGCAAGGAGCCCTTTCCTCATTTACGTAATTTCCTCTGTTGTTTTGATAATTATTGGAATTGTCCCCCGGAGGCATCATCTCTCAAAATGATGTTTCCAATATATAAAGAACTGACGCCCTGGCTGTGGCAAAGGCCTTGAGGCGCCGGACTTAGAGGGGACATGCATGGACACCGCGTACAAACGTATCGTGGTCGTCGGTGGCGGCGCGGCCGGATGGATGGCTGCGACGGCGCTGGCGACCGCCCTGCCCGCCAGCACCGTGGAGCTGGTCGAATCCGAGGAGATCGGCATCGTCGGCGTGGGCGAAGCCACGTTTCCGTCGATCCGCCATTTCCACCGGCTGGTGGGCATCGACGAGGCGGAGTTCCTGCGCGCCACCAACGGCACCTACAAGCTGGGCATCGAATTTCGCGACTGGCGCATCCAGGGCGAGAGCTATTTCCACACCTTCGGCGACTTCGGCGAGCTGAGCGGACCCGACGCCCTGTGGGGCCACTTCCGCCGGATGGGCGACGCCGGCCTCGGCACGCTGGGCGAGCAATGCCTGCCCAGCGTGATGGCCAGCCAGGGCCGCTTCCAGGGGCTGGCCTCGGAAGAGAACAAGCCTTTCAACTATGCCTACCATTTCGACGCCGCGCTGTACGCCGGCTTCCTGCGCGCGCTGGCGCTGAAACGCGGCGTGCGCCGCACCGAGGGCCGCATCGTCGACGTGGCGCGGCGCGCCGACGGCGGCGTTGCCAGCCTCAAGCTGGCCGATGGCCGCGAGCTGGCCGGCGACCTGTTCATCGACTGTTCCGGCTTCGCCTCGCTGCTGCTGGGCCGCACGCTGGACGAGCCCTTTGTCGACTTCAGCCACTGGTTGCCGGTGGACCGCGCCTGGGCCGTGCCCAGCGAGCCCAGCGGCGCTGCGCTGACGCCGTACACGCGCGCCACCGCGCTGGAGGCGGGCTGGGCCTGGCGCATCCCGCTGAGCAACCGGGTCGGCAACGGCCATGTGTTCGCCAGCCGCTACCTCGACGAGGAGCGCGCCCGCGAGCAACTGCTGGCGCAGCTGGACGGCCCGGCGCTGGCCGAGCCGCGCCTGCTGCGCTTCACCACCGGCCACCGGCAGCGCTGCTGGGTGCACAACGTGGTCGGGCTGGGCCTGGCGTCGGGCTTCCTGGAGCCGTTGGAGTCGACCAGCATCTTCCTGATCCAGAGCGGCCTGGGCCACCTGATCCCGCTGCTGGAGCGGGGCGGCGCGCCCACCGCGGCCGAGGTCGGCGACTACAACACCGGCATGACGCGCCAGTTCGCGCGCATCCGCGATTTCATCATCCTGCACTACTGCCTCACGGCGCGCCGCGACAGCCGGCTGTGGCGCGACATGGCGGGCATGGCGCTGCCGGAAACGCTGGAGTTCAAGATCCACGCCTGGCGCCAGGCCGGCGTGCTGCACCAGTACCAGTGGGAAGGCTTCGACGCCAACAGCTGGCTGGCGATCCACGCCGGCATGGGGCACTGGCCGGAGCGCGCCGATCCGGAGCTGGCCGAGCTGCCGCGCGACGAGGCGTTGCAGGCGCTGCGCCAGCGGCGCGAGGCCATCGCGGCCGTGGTGGCGGCCATGCCCACCCACGACGCCTATCTGCGCAGGATGGTGGCGCGCTGAAGCGGCGTCGTCGCGAAGCAGCGTAGCGATCGGACGAGCGGCGCGCAGAAGCCGCCGTGCCGGTCCGGTTTTTCCCGGTCGTCGATGCAAGCGGCGGCGGGACATTTAAGCAAGTACCTCAGAGGAGACAATAATTATGATAAAAGAAGCGATAGGATTCCAGCTGTCGGCCATCGGCCTGGCGGGCGTCGCGCTGCTGGCCGGTTGCGGCGGCGGCGGCGGTAGTGGCAGCAGCGGCGGCGCGGTGCAGACGGTTGCGTTCGACTTTCCCGGCGGGGCGGTCGTCGGGATCCCGCCCGCCGTCGCGACCACCAAGCTGGTGGCGACGGCCAGCTCCGGTGGACCGATCACCTTCACCTCGAATACGCCGACGGTGTGCACCATCAGCGGCGACACGGTGTCGCTGCTGGTGGCGGGCGAGTGCTCGGTGACCGCCACCCAGCCCGGCTATCAGGGCTACGCCAAGGCCTCGCAGAGCCAGCTCTTCGTCATTCCCAAGCGGCCGCAGATGGTGGCCTTCCGCAATCCCGGTTGGCAGGCGCTGGACGCGCAGCCGGTGACGCTGGCCGCGGCCACCAACACGGGGCAGCCCGTGGTCTTTACGACCAGCACGCCGGCGGTGTGTTCGGTCAGCGGCACCTCGCTGTCCAAGCTCGGCAATGGCCTGTGCATCGTCACCGCCAAGCAGGACGGCAGCGACATCTTTGCGGCGGCGGCGACGGTCAAGAATATTCCGATCGGCACCGAACAGGCGGCCGCCGTGCCGTTCCTGACCGGCTACAAGGACACCAGCCAAACCAAGGAGCTCGGCAAGGTCAACCCCTACTCGGGCAGCAGCGCGGACGGCTGGTATTGCGGCTCGAACTGGTGCGGCAGCTCGATCTCCAGCGATGGCGGCAGCTTCACGTATTTCTACAATATCCAGCCGAAGGACCCGGCCGGCCTGGGCGCTTATTGGGGCATCAAGCTGTTCGCCGGCACCCTGACCGACCTGGCCACGAACGGCGACACGCTGACCGGCTTGCGCATCGACGCCCAGGCGGCGGTGAAGTTCAACATGGCGATGAACAGCGAATGGTTCAGCACCAGCAACAACGCGGTCAATGTCGACCTGGCCCTCGGCCACTTCGCGCTAAAAGATGGCAAGGCCTGCAACGTCACGCTGCGCGCGGTGGTGAAGCCCACCGCCGCCGCCGCCACGGACTACAGCGTCAGCCTGCGCGACAAGTTCACGATCAACGAATCGTGCGGCCTGACCGGGCTGGACCTGTGGAACGAGCTGCAGGACTACCCGATCTCCAAGGTCGAATTCTCGGCGGCGGGCGTGAACACCTCGGTGTCGACCCCGGGCGCGGCCGCGCTGACCTTCACCACCAAGCTCACGCTGACCGGCGCCATCACCTTCCAATGACGGCGCGGCGCGCAATCACGGCATAAGACAAGAGGAAAAATAGAATGAAGAAGATTGAGACACTGGGTAGCCGGAAACCCCTGAAGATGACCGCGTTGGCGATCGCGGCGGCGCAACTGGCGCTGATGTACAGCGGCGGCGCGCTGGCGCAGACCAGCTCCCCGGCGGACGCCCAGGACATGCCGGCGGAAAAGGTGGTGGTGGTGACCGGCCAGCGCAAGCAGCTGGAGACCTCGCAACGGATCAAGCAGGAGGCCGAGCAGATCATCGACTCGGTCGTGGCCGACGAGGCCGGCAAGCTGCCGGACAAGTCGATCACCGAGGTGCTGCAGCGCGTGGTGGGCGTGACCATGGACCGCAACACCTCGCGCACCCGCTCCAACGCGGCCAGCAATCCGCTGTCCTACAACGTCGAGGGCTCGGGCGTGCAGATCCGCGGCCTGTCGTGGGGCTCGTCCACGCTGAACGGGCGCGAGGGCTTCTCGGCCGGCTGGCCGGGGCGCGAGCTGAGCTGGGGCGACATCCCGCCGGAACTGATGGCCGGCGTGGACGTCTACAAGAACCCGTCGTCCGAACTGATCGAGGGCGGCATCAGCGGCCAGGTCAACCTGCGCACGCGCCTGCCGTTCGACTCCAAAGGGCAGAGCGGCGCCTTCTCCGCCTCGGACAGCTACACCCCGTTCGGCAAGAAGAACACGCCGTCGTTCTCCGGCCTGTACTCCAACCGCTGGTCCACCGACATGGGCGAGATCGGCGCGCTGATCGATGTCTCCTACGGCAAGTCCGCGTTCCGCTCCGACTCCTACAGCCTTGGCGCCTACTATCCGCTGACCAAGCCGGTCCCCGGCCAGACGGTGTGGGTGCCGAACGGCACCTCCTGGGGCACCGGCGAGGGCAAGTCCGAGCGCGCTGGCGTCTATGCCGCGCTGCAATGGAAGAAGAACGACAAGGAGTCGTCGCTGACCTACTTCGATTCGGGTTTCCGTTCGGAGAGCGTAAGCAGCAGCATCTTCAGCACCGCGTCGGACGGCAATTCCGGCTTGACGCCCTACGACCTCACGCTCACCAACGCCCAGTACGACGCCAACGGCATGCTGCAAAAGGGCACGTTGAGCTATGCGGGCGGCCTGGGCCGCAACCAGTTCGCGACCGGCGGTTTGTCCGCGGGCACGAGCAGCTCCTACGACAATGCACATGGACGCACGCGCGATATATCCTGGAACGCGAAATGGCGGATGGATGAGCGCTGGAGCTTCCAGAGCGATCTGCAGTGGGTGCACGCCACCAATGGCGGGGACGGCAACATGATCAACATGGGCACGTTCGTGCCCAGCATGAGTTTCGACCTCACCACCCCGCGGCCCACGGTCAGCTTCGACGCGGCCGCCCGCGCCGCCCTGGCCGATCCCGCCAACTACTTCTTCAACAACCTCCAGCCTTACCTCAACAAGTCCAAGGGCGACATGTATGCGTGGAAGGGCGACGCCAAGTTCGTCTTCGACAGCAACGTGCTGCGCGATCTGCGCTTTGGCGTGCGGTTGACGAAGCGCTCGACGTCGCACGCGATCGGCGTTGGCAGCGGCTGGTATTCCCTGGCCGAGCCGTGGTCGGTGCTGCAGAGCCCGGGGGTGGGCCGCCCGCCGACAGCCGCCGAGTTCGGCAATTCCTGGCAGTCACGCGGCAACTTCGGCTACCTGAGCGATCCGAGGTTTGCGGCCCTTGCCCCCGTGCAGCAGTACGCCTTCCCCAACTTCTTCAACGGCAGGGTGGGCACGCCGCCCACCATCGTGGTGCCGACGATGGCCGCGGTGCGCAACTATCCGGCCCAGGACTTGGCGCTGGTGGCGGTGAAGCGTTTGCAATGCGAAGACGGCAATCGCCTCAAGAACACCAACAACGATTGTTCGACGCAGGGCAGCGACTGGCGGCCGATGAAATTCTCGAGCGACCCCGCCGACATCAACCCGCAAAATCCCTTGCAGGGCGCCTTGTCGACGGCCAGCGAAGACACGCAGTCCCTGTATGGCACGCTGCGCTTCGGCTTCGACGACTTGAAGTACCCGGTGGAGGGCAATGTGGGGGCGCGGGTGGTCAGGTCGAGCGCACAGTCCCACGGCTACACGGTATTCAATCCGCAGTATTCCAACACCACGAATCCCTCCTTGCCGCGGTTCGGGGTGTTCAACGAGCCGCTGGATGTCAAGGGCAGTCACGTCGACGTGATCCCCAGCCTGAACATCAAGGTGAGCCTGAGCGACAAGCTGCAGTCCAGGCTTGCGCTGTCGCAGGGCATTTCCCGCCCCGGCTTCGACCAGTTGCAGGAGTATGTCAGCCTGCAGCAGAAGGTGGACAACGCCATCGTCAACGGCATCAGCACCGTCAAGTCGGTCAGCTACGTCGGCACCAACTCGGGCAACGCGAACCTGAAGCCGCTTAAATCGAACAACTTCGATCTGTCGCTGGAATGGTATCCGCAGAGCGGCCAGTCGCTCACGGCGGTGGTGTTCTACAAGAAGATCAAAGACATCATCATGACCGATACCTACACCAGGAGCATCAAGGACCTGGCCGGCAATTCGCAGGAGTTTGTCATCACCGGGCCGGCCAACGCGGCCAAGCTGTGGGAGGGCGGTATTGAAATCGCCGGCCAGACCTACCTGGATAAAGTTCCGGGACTGGCCGGGATACCCGACTGGGCGAAGGGCTTCGGCGTCTCCGCGAACTGGACCTACCTGGACGGCAAGCAGGACCTGTACCACCCGTACACGGCGCCGTATTGCCCCAAGAGCGGTGGCACCGACAATATGACCAATCTCTACGGTTGCGACACCAACGGCCTGCCCTTCAAGGACCTGCCGGTGGTCAACCTGTCCAAGCACGCCTTCAACCTGGGCTTGATGTACGACCGCGGGCCGATTTCGGCGCGGCTGGCGTATAGCTGGCGCTCCCGCACCCTGCTGGCGACCAGCGCGTTCGGCGCCGGCGGCGGCGATGCCGTCAGCGCCGATCCGGCACGCCTCGTCAACGGGGTCGCACCGACGGACGTGGGTTGGGGACTGCCGGTCTGGCAAGAGGCGGTGGGGCAGTGGGACGCCAGTCTCAACTACAACTTCACCGCCAACCTGTGGGCCAGCGCCAGCGTCAGCAACCTGACCCAGACGGTGACCAGGCAGACCAACCAGCAGTTCATCGGCAACACGGGGCGCTCGTGGTTCGATCCGGGCCGCAGCTTCAAGGTGGCGATGGGTTACCACTTCTGACCGGGGAAAATTGCTATCATCGCGGGTGTCGGGCCCAGGCCCCCACTCGCGAAGGATAGACATGGACGCCAGCCAGTTCAACCCGGAATACTTCAACAGCTTCGGCAAGGGCAGCTTGCCGGATCATCTGGGGATCGTCGTCACCGGCGTGCGCGAGGGCGAGATCGTGGCCGAGTTCGCGGTCACGCCGCGCCACCTGGCGCCGAACGGCTACCTGCACGCCGGCAGCGTGGTCACGCTGGCCGACACCGCCTGCGGCTACGCCTGCTTCTCGCACCTGCCGGAGGGCGGGCAGAGCTTCACCACCATCGAACTCAAATCCAACCACCTGGGCACGGCGCGCGACGGCGTCGTGGTGGCCACCGCGAAGGCGGTGCACCTGGGACGCACCACGCAGGTGTGGGACGCCATCGTCAGCAACAAGGAGACCGGCAAGACCATCGCCCTGTTCCGCTGCACGCAGATGATTTTGTTCCCGAAGCAGGCGTGACGGCATGCGGTCCCTTTCCAGCATAGCCGGGCTGGGCCTGGCGCTGGCATTGCCGCTGGCGGCGGCGCAGACGCCCTACACCGACGACGCCACCTACGCCGGCCTCGGCGGCAAGGACGGCATCAAGCGCATCGTCGACACCTTCATTCCGCTGGTGCTGGCCGACGCGCGCATCAAGGACAGCTTCGCCGACTTCGACATGGATCAGGTGGGCGCGCGGCTGCGGGAGCAGTTCTGCGAGTTCGCCGGCGGCCCGTGCCGCTACACCGGCCAGCACCGCGACCGGACCATGGACGGTGTGGGCACCGTGCGCGACATGACCACCGTGCATCAAGACCTGAAGATCACCGACGCCATGTTCAACGCGCTGACCGAGGATTTGCAGATCGCGATGGAACGCAACCGGGTGCCGGGCCGCTTCGCGAACAAGCTGATCGCGAAACTGGCGCCGATGCGGCGCGACATCGTCACCGAGCGGGCGGCGCAGCAGGGGCGGCCGGACATGGGCAAGTTCCTCGCCACCGGCGGCGTCAGCCAGGTCGAAGGGGCGGGTGGCGGCGGCATCACGCCGTGGGCGCTGATCGGCGGCTACGGCACGCGCGACAGCTGGGGCGCGAACGCGCACTACACCCATCTCGCCACCCAGGACTACAAGCTCGACAGCTACGGCGTGGCGGTGGGCATCGCCGACCGGCTGGAGCTGACCCTGGCCAGGCAGCGCTTCCAAGGCAGCCTGGCGCCGCTGAACCTGCTCGACATCCGGCAAGACATCGTCGGCGTGAAAGTGAGGGTGGCGGGCGACGCGGTGTACGGGCAGGACAGCCCGATGCCACAGGTGGCGATCGGCATGCTCTACAAGCGCAACCAGGGCGTGGACGGACTGGGCGCGCTGGGCGTGAGCAATGTGAAGCAACTGGGCGCCAGGGACGACCACGGCTACGACTACTACGTGGCGGCCACCAAGATCCTGTTCGAGCAGAGCCTGCTGCTGAACGGCACGTTGCGCGCGACCCGCGCCAACCAGATGGGATTGTTGGGCTTCGGCGGCGACCAGGGCGACAGCCTGCGCCTGATGCCGGAAGCATCGGTTGCGTACCTGGTCAACCGCAAGCTGGTGCTGGGCGCCGAATACCGCCGCAAGCCGCACAACCTGGGCGTCGACAACGAGAAGGCGTACTACGACGTGTTCGTGGCCTGGTTCCCGAGCAAAAACTTCTCATTGACGGCCGCGTATGTCTCGTTGGGCGACATCACCATCTTCAACCCGAAGCGGCAGCGCGGCCTTTACCTGTCGGCACAGGCCGGCTTCTAAAATTGGGGTCAAGTCTGACATTCGGACACGAGCTCTGCCGTAGTGGCGTGCTACGGCAGAGGCCGTGTCCGAATGTCAGACTTGACCCCACCCGGGTTAGTAGGATTTGTAGGGCAGGAATTTGCCGCTGAGGACCACTTGCACGCGGTCGCCCTTGGGATCGGCTTCGCGCTGGATGTCCATCGAGAAGTCGATCGCGCTCATGATGCCGTCGCCGAATTCCTCGTGGATCAGTTCCTTGATGGTGGTGCCGTAGACGTTGACGATCTCGTACCAGCGGTAGATCAGCGGGTCGGTCGGCACCGCGGTCGGCAGCGAGCCCTTGTACGGCACGATCTGCAGCCACGCCGCTTCTTCGTCGGTCAGGCCGAACAGCGCCTGCGCCTTGTCGGCCTGGGCGCGGCTGAAGGTCATCTGGCCCAGCAGCGCGGCGGTGGTCCACTCCTTGCTCTGGCCGAATTCGGCGGCGAGGTCGGCCCAGCGCAGCTGCTTGGCGACTTTGACGGACAGGATTTTTTGCGTGACTTGGTTGCGATCCATGATGGGCTTTCCGGTGGTTGAGGAGAGCCCTATGCGATGCAAGCGCCGTGCCAGGCGGCGCGGCGTTCCCGGCGCTTAGCCGTGCAGCGATTCTTCCAGCAGCTTGTGCAGCGCCGGGAAGTCCGGCTCGCCCAGGTAGCGCTTGAGGATCTTGCCATCCTTGCCGATGACGAAGGTGGTCGGCGTCATGGCGACGTTGCCGTAGGCCTTGGCGGCCGAGCCGTCGGTGTCGAGCGCGACCTTGAACGGCAGCTGGCGCGTCTCGGCGTAGTTCAGCACGTAGTTGGGTGGATCATAGCTCATCGCCACGGCCACGAACTCCAGCCCCTGCCCCTTGAACTTGTTGTAGGTGTCGACCATCTTCGGCATCTCGCCCACGCAGGTGGTGCACGAGGTGGCCCAGAAATTGACCATCACCACCTTGCCGCGCAGGCTCTCCGGCGAAATCTTGTCGCCCTTGATGCTCAGGAAGGTGACCTCGGGCGCGGCCTGGCGCTTGTTCAGCGACAGGTAGCCGCCAAAGCCGGCCGCGGCGATGACCACGGCGGCCAGCACCGGCTTGATCCAGCCGGGGGAAGTTTTCGTCTGTTGCATGATGGGCTCGGGCTAAAAAGGCGATGGGGCCATTATAGACCCCATCCGGATTACGAGTTGCCGGCCGGCTTGGCTGGTTGCAGGCTCTGCCACTCTTCCTCGGTGATGTACTCGAACACCTTGACCACCTTGTACACGCCGCTCACGCCGCGCGCCACGTCGGCGCCGATCTGGCCTTCGCGCTGGGTCACGCGGCCCTGCAGGTAGACCACGCCGCGCTCGGTCACCACCTGGTAGGAGTTGGCCGAGATATCCTTCTTGTCGACCAGGCTGGCCTTGACCTTGGTGGTGATCAGCGCGTCGCTGGAGCGCGAGGTGTAGCTCGACGGCCCGGCGATCTCCAGCTCGTTGATCACCGACAGCACGCCCTCGATGCCGCGCAGCTCGCGCTCGGCGGCGGCCTTCATGGCCTCGTCGCGCACCTCGCCGGTCAGCAGCGCCCGGCGGTTGAAACTGTTGATGTTGATGTGACCCGCATCGCCGACGACGTTGTTGAGCTTGATGCCGCCCTTGACTTCGATCGCCCGGTCTTCCGTCTGCGCACCCAGGGTGCGGCGGTCGGTTGCGGCCAGCGTCCCGGAAATGGCGCCGCCCGCGACCAGCGCGACGCAGCCCGACAGCGAGGCCAGCATGGCGCCACACAGCACGCTCATGGCCAGCGGCCGCTGTACTTTTTTCCAGATTTCGCCGGGATTAGTCATTCACATCTCCTCCGAATAGCGCGACGTCGATGCCGTCGCAAATGCAATGTATGGTCACCAGATGCACTTCCTGGATGCGGGCGGTGCGGTCGGCCGGCACGCAGATGTGGACGTCGGCGTCGGTCAGCATCTTGCCGATGGCGCCGCCGCCCTTGCCGGTCATCGCCACCACGCGCATCTCGCGCTCCAGCGCGGCCTCGATCGCGGCCATCACGTTGGCCGAGTTGCCCGAGGTCGAGAACGCCAGCAGGATGTCGCCGGCCTGGCCGAACGCCTGCACCTGCTTGGAGAAGATCTCGCGGTAGCTGTAGTCGTTGGCCACCGCCGTCAGGATCGACGTGTCGGTGGTCAGCGCCATGGCCGGCAGCGGGAAGCGTTCGCGCTCGAAGCGCCCCACCAGCTCGGCCGCGAAGTGCTGGGCGTCGGCGGCCGAACCGCCGTTGCCGCACACCAGAATCTTGTTGCCGTTGGACAACGCCGAGAACATCAGCTCGATCGCTTGCGCGATGTGCGGAGCGAGGACGGTGGCGGACTGGATTTTGAGTTCGGCACTTTCGTGGAAGTGCGAGAGTATGCGTTGATTATTCATAGTGTGCTGATTATAGTGCAGCCGCACAACGAGCCGGACAAGCGCTGTTAAAAATGCTTACATTTCCAGCGTATTTTGTATCCATGACAACTTTTCGCCGTCGATGGCGACCAGGTCGAAGCGGCACGGCGGCAGGCTGCGGTAGCGCTGCAGGTAGAACTGGGCCGCGTGGATCAGCCGCCGCTGCTTGGCCGGCGTGACGCTGGCGGCCGCCCCGCCGTAGCGGCTGCCCGCCCGCCGCCGCACCTCGACGAACACCAGGTGCTCGCCGTGCCGCATGATCAGGTCGATCTCGCCGGCCTTGCACAGGAAGTTGCGCTCGACCAGCACCAGCCCGGCCGCGCTCAGGTGGGCCAGCGCCCTATCCTCGCCGAGCCGGCCCAGGCGCTGCTGTTCGGTCTGCGGCATGGCGGCCTCACGGCGTGACCGGCCGCGCCACGCCGTTCTGGTACACGGCCGGCTGCTCGGTGCGCTCGAAGCTGGCCGCGCCGTCGCCGAACTCCACGCTCAGCCGGCCGGTCACGCCGTCCAGCTGGAAGCGCCCCGCCGGATGACGGCCGATCTCGCGCGCCACGCGGTAGGCGTCGATGCCCAGAGCGTACAGGCGCTCGATGTCGGCGCTGTTCGATTGCAGCGGATGCGGGTAGACCATCACCGCCGGATGGTCGCGCTGCAGTTGCCACGGTAGGTCCAGCAGGCGCACGCCGTCCAGTTCCTGGGTCGGGCTGTTGCTGCCGCTGCCGGGGTTCAGCGCCGAGGTGCCGTAGATCGGCAGGCCGCGCAGCGACGGCGCCGGCGTGGCGGCCGGCGGCGGCGGCGGCAGCGCGTCGGCGGTGCTGAAGATGGGATTGGTCGGCTCGGTGCTGTAGCCGTCGCCGAGGGCGCCGCGCAGCTGGCGGGTCTGGTCGGCGCTCATGGCCGAGAACAGCAGGCCGGGCGGATCGTCGCGCAGGCGGGCGCGCAGCTGCACCAGTTCCGGATCGCTGAGGTAGCCGTCCGGCGCGCTCAGCTCGATCGTTTTGGACGGCAGGCCGTGGCGCTGCCACTGCGCGGCGAAGGCGGCCGCCACGCGCCGCTGCCAGGGCGTGCCGGTGCTGAGAATCAGGGCGCTGTTGCCGGGCTGGTCGGCGGCGGCCCACTGGGCGGCCTGGCGCGCCTCCTCCTCGATCGACAAGCCCATGGCCAGCATCTGCGGCGGCAGCGGCGCGGCGCCCGGCAGGCCGTGGCCGTCCGGATAGTTCAGCGCGACGGTCGGCTTTTGCACCAGCGGACTGGCGGCGATGGCCGCCACGGCCAGCGCGCCAGCGGGCCGACGATGATGTCGTCCCTGCTGCTGGGCGCGGGCGTAGCTGGCCAGCACGTCCTGCGCCACGTCGCCGGTTTCGATCACGTCCACGGTGATGTTGTCGCGGTCGCGCTCCCACGCCGCCAGGAAGCCGGCCCGCACCGACGAGGCGGCCAGGCCCAGCGTCTCGGAACGCAGCGGCAGCAGCAGCGCCATGCGGATCGGCGCGGCGGATCCGGCTGCGGGCGCCTCGGCCATGCGTACCGGACCCTGGTCGGGCGTGACGGTCAGGCCGGCGCCGGCACGCGGCGGCGCGGTCGGGGCCATGCCCGGCAGCGTGACGGCGAAGGTTTCGGCGGGCGGCGGCGTCGGTTCCGGCGGCGGCTTGGGCAGCGGCGCGGGCGCAGGCGGCGGCAGCGCGGCGGGCGCGACACTTGTATTTGACGAGCCGGGCGCGCACAATCCTCCGGGCGCATTGCAGAACGGCGTGCTGCACGCGCTCATCAGCGCCGCGACCGCACACAGCAGCGACAACTTCACACTATTCATCCTACCCCCACAATGACCGCACAAGAATCCAGCTCCATCGCCACCCTGCCCGTGATGGGCGAAACGGCGCACCAGACCTATCCTAGCGCAACCTTGTATGTCGTGGCGACCCCGATCGGCAATGTGACGGATATCAGCCTGCGGGCGCTGCACGTTTTGAGCCTGGTCGATGCCGTGGCCTGCGAGGACACCCGCAACACCGCCCAGCTGATGACCCGCTTCGGCCTGCACAAGCCGCTGATCGCGGCCCACCAGCACAACGAGCGCGAAGTGGCGGAGACGCTGATCGCCCGCCTGCAGGCCGGCGAGCGCATCGCGCTGGTGTCGGACGCGGGCACGCCGGCCGTGTCCGATCCGGGCGCGCGCATCGTGGACGCGGTGCGGGCGGCCGGCCTGCGCGTGCTGCCGCTGCCGGGCGCGTCGGCGGCGGTGACGGCCTTGTCGGCCAGCGGGCTGGTGAACGATCAGTTTTACTTTGTCGGCTTTTTGCCGGCCAAGGCCAAGCAGCGCGAGAACTTCCTTGCCACGCTGCGCGCGGTGACGGCCACGATGGTGTTCTACGAGGCGCCGCACCGCATCCTCGATTGCGCCACGGCGCTGGCGGCGGCGTTCGAGCCGGAGCGCCAGGTGGTGTTCGCGCGCGAGCTGACCAAGATGTTCGAGGAGATCCATCGCTGCCCGCTGTCCGAGGCGGAGGCCTGGATCAAGGCCGACCCGCACCGCGAGAAGGGCGAGTTCGTCGTGCTGCTGGCCGGCGCGCCGGCGGCCGAGGACGAGCAGGACGTGGAGGCCGAGCGCATCCTCAAGATTTTGCTGACCGAGTGCTCTGTGAAGCAGGCCGCCAACCTGGCGGCGCAGATCACCGGCCGCAAGAAGAACGCGCTGTACGACCGCGCCCTGCAGCTCAAGGGCGGCGACTGATCAGAACTTGCAGCCGCTGTCCTTCTTGTCCAGCATCCAGATGAGCGGCGCCAGCAGGCCGCCGCCGCCCTTCCTGCAGTCGGGGCGGGTGGCGCCCTGGATGTCGCGCCCCAGCTTGGATTCGCGTTGCTCGGGATACAGCGGATGGTCATCCAGCTGCGCCACCGGCAGGCCGGCGCGCGCCGGATCCTTGGCGTTGGCTTCCTTGCGGGCGGTTTTCAGCGCCGCGTTCGCTAATCGAATTTTTCGGTTGCAGCCCGGGTGCAGCGAATCGGGCGCGGCGGCCGGCGCCGGCAGCGTGATCGCCTGTGCCGTCGGCCGCCGGCGCCTCGGCCTTGGCCGGCTCCGGCGTTGCCGGGTTGGCGCGCTTGGCCAGCTGCGGCCGTTCGCGCTTGCGCGGCTGGATGGGTTCCGGCTTGGGCGTGGGCGGCGGCTCCACCTTGGCGACGATGGGCTTGGGCGGCTCGGCCGGCCGCAGCCACACGGTCATGGCCTTGGCCGGCTGCGTCGGTTCCGGCGCGGTGGGCGCCGCCAGCCGGTAGCCGAAGATCAGCGCCGCGTGCAGCACCAACGAAACGGCGATGCCCGCAACAATCCCCGGCCGCCGCATCGGGGCGGGCTGGAATGAAGTCAGGGTCGCGCTCATGGCTTTTTAGATAATTTACTCACACCGCCATAATCTCACATTGAAAAAAAATCGCCATGGTCCATACTGATTTCATAGTGGCACTTGACGGATACTGAACCAGCTTGTATTATCTTGCTTCTTCGGAGTGTGGCGCAGCCCGGTAGCGCACCTGGTTTGGGACCAGGGGGTCCAAGGTTCGAATCCTTGTACTCCGACCAGTTTCAGAAAAAAAGACTCAAGAGTTTCGGCTCCTGGGTCTTTTTTTTATCCTCCACGGTTCATCGAGCTATACGAATTGATCATAGATTCGATTGAATACGCAATTGGTTAGCTAGCAAGCTCTTACGTAATATGAAATCAGCGCGGGCAAAACGCGCATAAAAAAAATTACGGAGAGACCATGCATTCGATTACGTTCAGCCGCCCCATCGCCTGCTAGCTCGCCGCGTCCCGCGAGCGCCTGCTATCCAAAAATCAGAGCTATATGCCGAACCAGGCAGGCCTTCGCACATTCTTTCATTCCTAATAAGAGCACGGAGACACAATGAAAATGAATACATCCAAGACAGTCATAGCCGCCCTCATCGCCGAGATGCTGATGATGGCGGGCGCGTCGGCGCAAACGTCCAGCGAGGCCAAGCCGCTCGACACCGGCGCGACCGTGGTGGTCAGCGGCATCCGCGCCTCGCTGTCGTCGTCGCTGACCACCAAGCGCCTGCAGGACGGCGTGGTCGACGCGGTCTCCGCCGAGGACGCCGGCAAGTTCCCGGACACGAACATCGCCGAATCGCTGCAGCGCGTGACCGGCGTGCAGATCCAGCGCAACAACGGCGAAGGCCGCTACATCTCCGTGCGCGGCCTGGGGCCGGAGTTCAACAACGTGCTGGTCAACGGCCGCACCATGACCAGCGACACCGGCGGCCGCGAGTTCTCCTTCGACCTGCTGTCCTCCGACCTGATCTCGAAAGCGCTGGTCTACAAGACGTCGCAAGCCTTCCTGCCTGAGGGCGGCATCGGCTCGACGGTGGACATCCAGACCGCGCGTCCGCTGTCGGGCAAGCTGGGCCACACGTCGGTGGTCAACGTGTCGGACTCCTACGACACCAACTCCAAGAAGAACACGCCCAACATCGCCGGCATGTACTCGTTCGCCAACGAGAACCGCACCTTCGGCGTGACCGGCTCGCTCTCCTACACCGACCGCGCGTCCAAGCAGAACAAGGCCGTCAACGACGCCTGGAACTACCGCGACGTCTCGATGATCAACGGCGACCTCAACTCCAAGGGGTTGACCATGGCCGACGTGACCACCAAAAAACTCTACATGCCGCAGAGTTACGGCTTCCAGCAGGAGAACGAAAGCCGCAAGCGCCTGGTCGGCAATCTGACGGTGCAATACAACCCGTCGCCGACCTGGAAGCTGACGGCCGACGCCCTGTACTCGCGCCTCGACCAGAAGAACGACGTGATCGCGTTCAGCGACTGGAACAATCCGCAGCAGCTGGGCATCAAGACCGACTCCAACAACCAGGTCACCAGCTTCCTGCGTCCCGGCTCGATCTTCTACGCGAACAACCCGGCGATCGCCGGCGCTGGCAAGCTGCTGGGCGAGGCCAATTCGAACGACATGATCGTCAAGGGTGGTGACCGCCTGTCCACCACGCAGGCGTTCGGCCTGAACTCGAAATGGGCGCTGGCGCCGGAGCTGAAACTGGAAGGCGACATCTCCAGCTCGCGCACCACCTCCAAGTCGCCGAACATGTGGATCGTGGCCGGCATGGTGCCGAAGAACGGCGACGTGCTGACCTTCGGCAGCACGCCAGGCCTGGTGTTCGGCGACGGCATCGCCGACCCGACCGCCGTGCGCGCGCACGCCGTCTCGTATGGCGACATCCGCAATCTGGACGACCTGCAGGAAGGCCGCTTCAACCTGTCGTGGAACCACGAGATGGGCTACTTCAGGGGCATCGATTCCGGCGTGGCCCACTCGGAGCGCAACGTCGAGCGCACGCAATGGAACAACGACGCATGGAACGCCTTCAGCGGCTACCACGTCTCGCTGCCGTCGTCGCTGTTCACGGTCACGCCGATGGATAACTTCCTCGGCAATGGCGCGCAGATTCCAAGCGCCTATCTCAGATTCAATCCGTATGAGTACATGAACTACCTGAACCAGCCGTCGCTGCTGGCGCAGTCGAACGATCCGGCGCTGTACCTCGACAAGAGCAAGTACCCGAACGGCCCGATGGCGATCGACTACACCAAGCCTGACATGTGGGGCGTGAAGGAAAAGGTGTCGAGCTTCTTCCTGGATTCGAAATGGGAAGGTGAACACTGGTCGGCCAACGCCGGCGTGCGCGTGGTGCACGTGAACTCCACGTCGACCGGCATCAGCCGCGTGCTGCTGTCGGCGACCAAGAGCCCGAACGACACGACCTATATCCTGAACTGGGGACCGAACGCGGTCAACACGGTCAGCAACAGCTACAACAGCTACCTGCCGTCGGCCAACCTGAAGATCGACCTGACGCCGGACATGTTGCTGCGCCTTGCCGCATCGAAGACCGAGACCCGCCCCACGCTGAACCAGATGGGTGTCAGCAATTCCTACGGCGGCCGCTTCGGCGACGTGCAGACCGGCGGCGGCAATCCCTACCTGAAGCCCATGCAGTCGAAGAACTACGACCTGTCGTATGAATGGTATCTGTCGAAGACCAACTACGTCAGCGCCGCCATCTTCCGCAAGGACGTCTCCAACTTCCTGGAGACCAAAATGGTGGACATGAAGATTCCGCAGTACGATGAAATCGTCCACGACACCCGCGTGCGCAACGGGCAAGAGGGCAAGATCAAGGGCGTGGAACTGGCCGGCCAGTACGCCTTCGACAACAGCATCTCGTGGCTGAAGGGCTTCGGCGTCGCCGCCAACTACACCTACGTGGACGCCAGCGCCACCCGCGAATCCGACGCCAGCGCGCCGGCCTGCGGCTACCCTGGCCTGTCGCCGCAGTCGTACAACGGCTCGGTGTTCTACGAGAACGACAAGTTCATGGCGCGCGTGAGCTACAACTGGCGCAACCACTTCTCCGTCGATTGCGGCGGCGGCAGCACCCTGCCGCGCAACCGCGCGGCCTACGGCCAGACCGACGCCAGCCTGCGCTACAATCTGACGCCGAAGATGGCGCTGTATGCGGACTTCATCAATCTCTCCAACTCGCGGATGCACGAATATGCCAACAACGAATCGCAGTTCCTCACCCTGGAAGATGTCGGCCGCCGCGCCAACGTTGGCTTGCGAGTGGCTTTCTAAATGATGCGTGCGAACCTGCCCCGCCGCCGCCTGCTGCAAGGTGCCGCCGCCGCCGCTGGTGGCGCACTGCTGCCGATCCACGCCGGCGCGCAAGCGGCGCCGCGCTTCGCGGTCGGCGCCAGCGATTTCCTCATCGACGGCAAGCCGTTCCAGATCCGCTGCGGCGAAATGCACTTCGCCCGCGTGCCACGCGAGTACTGGGGCCACCGCCTGAAGGCCATCAAGGCGATGGGCCTGAACACGGTCTGCGCCTACCTGTTCTGGAACTATCACGAATGGCGCGAAGGGAAGTTCGACTGGAGCGGCCAGCGCGACGCGGTGGAGTTCTGCCGTCTCGCGCAGCAGGAAGGGTTGTGGGTAATCCTGCGTCCCGGTCCCTACGCCTGCGCCGAGTGGGAGATGGGCGGCCTGCCGTGGTGGCTGTTGAAGAAGAATCCGGGCGACGCCTTCCTGCGCACGCGCGATCCGGCGTTCATCGATCCGGCGCGGCGCTACCTGCGTGAAGTCGGCCGCGTGCTCGGGCCGATGCAGGTGACGCAGGGCGGGCCGATATTGATGGTGCAGGTGGAGAACGAATACGGCTTCTTCGGCGAAGACCTGGACTACATGCGCGTGCTGCGCCAGGCGCTGCTCGACGCGCGCTTCGACGTGCCGCTGTTCCAGTGTAATCCGACCAACGCGGTGGCCAAGACCCATCTCACCGGCATGCTCTCGGTGGCCAACTTCGGCAGCGATCCGGCCGGCGGCTTCAAGGCGCTGGCGGCGGTGCAGCAGGCGCCGTTGATGTGCGGCGAATACTACTCCGGCTGGTTCGACACCTGGGGCAATCCGCACCGCCGTGGCGACAACACCAGCGCCGTGGTCGACATCCAGGCCATGCTGAAGGCGAACGGCTCGTTCAGCCTTTACATGGCGCATGGCGGCACCACCTTCGGCCTGTGGGGCGGTTGCGACCGTCCCTTCCGGCCGGACACCACCAGCTACGACTACGACGCGCCGATCAGCGAAGCCGGTTGGATGGGCTCCAAGTTCAACGCCTACCGCGAGGGCATGCGTCCCTTCCTGGCGGCGGGCGAGGTGCTGCCCGAAGCGCCGGCGCGCAATCCCGTCATGAGCATCGACGCGTTCGCGCTGAGCGAATCGGCGCCGGTGCTGGCCAACCTGCCACCGCGCGCGATCAAGGCCGTGTCGCCGGAGCCGATCGAGCAGTACGACATCAGCCGAGGCCTGGTCGCCTATCGCGTGCAACTGCCGGCCGGTCCTGCGGGCCTGCTGGCCGCCGCCAAGGTGCGCGACCTGGCCTGGGTCTACATCGACGGCAAGCTGACGGGAACGATGGACACGCGTCATCGCCGCTTCTCGGTCGCCGTGCCGGCGCGCAGCAAGCCTGTGACGGTGGAGATCCTGCTGTACACCATCGCGCGGGTTAACTTCGGGCTGGAAGTCCATGACCGCAAAGGCTTGCATGGTCCGGTGACGTTCACCGCCAAGGGAGGAGCCGCGCAGGCGGTGGAGAACTGGGAAATCCGCGCCATCGATTTCGACGCCGACGGCGTGCTGCCGCCGCTGTCGTTCAAGCGCGGACGCGCCAAGGGCCCGGCCTTCTGGCGCGGCGGTTTTGAAGCCAGTCGGCAGGCCGACACCTTCCTCGACATGTCGAGCTGGGGACAGGGCATCGTGTGGATCAACGGACGATGCCTGGGCCGCTACTGGAGCATCGGACCGACGCAGACCATGTACCTGCCCGGCCCGTGGATCAAAAAGGGCCGCAACGAGATCGTGGTGCTGGACCTGACCGGCCCGCGCACCGCCCGCATCGCCGGCCTGACGGAGCCGATCCTCGACCAGCTCAATCCGGAGCTGGACCTGGCACGTCCACCGAGCACGGTCAAACCAGCGCTGGAAGGCGTGACGCCGGCGCAGGCGGGCGAGTTCGCCCCCGGTGGCGCGACGCAGGATGTGATGTTCGCCGCGCCGGTCAAGGGCCGGCAGTTCTGCCTCGAATCGCTGAGCGCCTTCGACGGCAAGCAGTTCGCGGCGGTGGCCGAGATTTCATTGCTGGGCAAGGACGGCAAGACGATCAACCAGCAATCGTGGACGATCGCCTACGCCAGCAGCGAGGAGTTGAAGAAGGAGGACGGCTCGGCGCTCAACGCCATCAACGGGCAGGCGTCGGACCACTGGCACACGGCGTTTGCCGGCGGTACCGGCCACCCGCACCAGCTGATCATCGACTTGGGTCAGCAGGTGGAGGTGGCGGGCGTGCGCTACATGCCGCGCCAGGGGCCCGACACCGTCACCGGGCGGATCAAGCAGTACCGCATGTACGTCGCGGACAAGCTGGTACGCGAGTGACGTTGGTCTAGCCGGCGCGCTTGGCCGCGATGGCGTTGCCGGCGCGGCTGGCGCCTTTGCGGCCCAGGAACTGCGAGATGAACTGGCCGGCATCGACCACGATATCGAGGTCGATGCCGGTTTCGATTCCCAGTCCCTGCATCATGTACAGCACGTCCTCGGTGGCCACGTTGCCGGTGGCGCCTTTCGCGTACGGACAGCCGCCCAGGCCCGACACCGACGAGTGGTAAATCGAGATGCCCAGCTCCAGGCTGGCGTAGATGTTGGCCAGCGCCTGTCCATATGTATCGTGGAAGTGGCCGGACAAACCGTCCAGCCGGAAGGCGCGGATCGCCGTCTCCATCACCGCCTGCGTCTTGCGCGGCGTGGCCACGCCGATGGTGTCGGCGATGTCGATCTCGTCGCAGCCCAAATCGCGCATGCGGCCCACCACGTCGGCCACCGCGTCCAGCGGCACCTCGCCCTGGTATGGGCAGCCGAACGAGCAGCTGATGCTGCCGCGCAGGCGCAGGCCGTTGTCCTTGGCCGCCTTCGCCACGCCTTCAAAGCGCGCGATCGATTCGGCGATCGAGCAGTTGATGTTCTTTTGCGAGAACGCCTCCGAGGCCGAGCCGAAGATCACCACCTCGTCTGCCTTCGCCGCCAGCGCCGCCTCGAAGCCCTGCATGTTCGGCGTCAGCGCCGAGTAGACCACGCCCGGCTTGCGCGCGATCGCGGCCATCACCTCTTTGCTGGTGGCCATCTGCGGCACCCACTTCGGCGACACGAACGACGCCGCCTCGATGTTCTGGAAACCGGCGCTGGTCAAACGGTTCACCAGTTCGATCTTCACCTCGGCGGGCACGCTCTCTTTTTCGTTTTGCAGGCCGTCGCGCGGGCCGACTTCGACGATCTTTACCTGTTTCGGCATACTGCTCATATCAATATCCTCGTTTGCGGTCGACCACGCCGGCGACGGTTTCGCCTTGCGCGGTCTTGCGGATTTTTTCGGTGATTTGCTGCACGCTCTCGCGGCGCAAGGTCAGCGCCGAGATGTGCGGCGTGATCGTGATGCGCGGCTCCTGCCAGAACGGATGCTGCGCCGGCAAGGGCTCGTTGCGGAACACGTCGAGCGTGGCGGCGGCGATGTGGCCGGACTTGATCAGCGTGAGCAGGTCCGGCTCGGCCAGATGGGCGCCGCGCGCCACGTTGATCAGGTACGAGCCTTGCGGCAGCTTGCACATATTGGTGCGGTTGACCAGGTTGTTGGTCTCCGGCGTCAACGGCAGCATGCAGACCAGCACGCGGCTGCCGCGCAGGAAGGTGTCCAGCCCATCGGCGCCATGGAAGCACTGCACGCCCGGCATGCTCTTCTCGCTCCGGCTCCAGCCGCGCAGCGGGAAGCCGAACGGCGCCAATGCCTCCAGCACGCGCGTGCCCAGCACGCCCATGCCCAGCACGCCGACGGAGAAGTCTTCCTTCGGATGCTGGGGCAGCGGCAGCCACTGGCCGGCGCGCGCCTGGGTTTCGTATTCGTCGAAGCGGCGGAAGTAGCGCAGCACCGAGTAGGTCACATACTCCGCCATCTGCAGCGCCATGCCGGCGTCTTCCAGGCGGATGATGGGAATGTGCGGCGGCAGCGCGTCGCTGAACTTGAGCAGCGCGTCCACGCCGGCGCCGGTGACGAAGATCGCCTTTACCTGCGCCAGTTCCGGCAGCATCGCCTCCGGCGGCGACCACACCACCGCGTAGTCGCAGCCCTGGGTTTTTTCGCCGGCGTGCCAGATTTCGACTTCGGCTTCCGGCAGGTACTTCGCAAAGTCCTTGATCCACGGTTCGGTCTTGCCGTCCGCGCGATGTAAAAGAATACGCATGATGTCCTCCTTTACGCCGTCTTGAACGCCAGCAGCGGTGCGCCATCGGCCACCTGGTCGCCCACACCGTACAGAACTTCGTCGACCACCCCATCGTGCGGCGCGGCGATGGTGTGTTCCATTTTCATGGCTTCCATGATGACCAGGGCGTCGCCCTTCTTGACTTCCTGTCCTTTGGCGGCCAGCACCGCGACCACCTTGCCCGGCATCGGCGCGGTCAGGCGGCCGCCTTCGGCTTCGGTCTCGCCGGCGTGCGCCATGGGATCATTGTAGGCCAATGGATAGTGTGCACCGTTGGTGAACACGTGCAGCATGTCGCCGTCGCGGCGCACGGTGCCGTGCACGGCCTGCTCGCCCAGCTTGATGCTGAAATCGTGGCCGTCCTGGGACATCAGGCTCAGTACCTGCGGCTGAGCCGTGCCGACGCTGAACAGCCAGTCGGCGGCGCGGTAGCTGACGTTGACGCCGTACGGCTGGGCCGCCGCCGTGAATTCGTCGCCGAAGGACAGCGCGCGCACGTACGGATGGTTCATGCGCCAGCCCAGCGCCTGGCCCCACGGGTCGGCGGCGTTGGCGCCGGATTGCGCGGCTGAGCGATCCTTCTCGGATTCGATCAGCGACACGGCGGCCAGCGCCAGCGCGGCGTCCGGCGCCGCGTGCGCGGCCGGGAACAGCGCGTCGTGGTTTCGTTCGATCAGGCCCGTGTCCAGGTCGGCCGTCGAGAAGGCCTGGCCTTCGACCAGGCGTTTCAGGAAGGCGATGTTGGTGGCCAGGCCGACGATCTGGTACTGCGACAGCGCCTGCGCCATGCGGGCCAAGGCCTGCTTGCGGTCCGCGCCCCAGACGATCAATTTGGCGATCATCGGATCGTAGAACGGCGAGATGGCATCGCCGGCGCGCACGCCGGAATCGATACGCACGCCGGCCGGCAGGTTGACGGCGCCGCCCAGCTCAAAGGCGACCGCGCCCGGCGTCTCCATGTGGCGCAAGGTGCCGATCGACGGCAGGAAGCCCTTCTCCGGATTCTCGGCGTAGATGCGCGCTTCGATCGAGTGGCCGTTGATGGCCAGCTCGTGCTGCTGCTTCGGCAGCGGCTCGCCTGCGGCCACGCGTAGCTGCCATTCCACCAGGTCGGTCCCGGTGATCATTTCGGTGACGGGGTGTTCGACCTGCAGGCGGGTGTTCATCTCCATGAAGTAGAACGAGCCGTCCTGATTGGCGATGAACTCCACCGTGCCGGCGCCGACGTAGCCCACGGCCTTGGCGGCGGCTACCGCCGCTTCGCCCATCGCCGCGCGGCGTTCCGGCGGCATGTTCGGCGCCGGCGCTTCCTCCAGCACTTTCTGGTGGCGGCGCTGCACCGAGCAATCGCGCTCGAACAGGTAGATGCAGTTGCCGAGGGTGTCGGCAAAGACCTGGATTTCAATGTGGCGCGGGCGCTGGAGGTATTTCTCCGCCAGCACCTTGTCGTCGCCGAAGGAGCTGATCGCCTCGCGCTTGCAGGACGCCAGCGCGTCCTTGAACTGCGCCGAGTTCTCGATCACGCGCATGCCCTTGCCGCCGCCGCCGGCCGAAGCCTTCAGCAGCACCGGGTAGCCGATCTTGTCGGCCTGCGCGTGCAGGAAGTCGGCGTCCTGTTGCTCGCCGTGGTAGCCGGGAACCAGCGGCACGTTGGCCTTCTCCATCAGCTGCTTGGCGGCGGACTTGGAACCCATCGCGCGCATGGCCGACGCAGGCGGACCAATAAACACAAGGCCCGCTTCGGCGCAGGCATCGGCGAATTCGGCGTTCTCGGACAGGAAGCCGTAGCCGGGGTGGATCGCCTGCGCGCCGGTGGCCTTGGCGACGGCGATGATTTTTTCGCCGCGCAGATAGCTTTCCTTGGCGGCGGCGGGGCCGATCAGCACCGCCTCGTCGCACACCGCCACGTGCTTGGCGTTGGCGTCCGCCTCCGAGTACACGGCGACGGTCTTGATGCCCATGCGGCGCGCGGTGGCGGCCACACGGCAGGCGATTTCACCACGGTTGGCGATCAGTATTTTTGTGAACATGGTCTCTCTCTTTGCAGCTTATGGCTGGAAGTTTTTTTATAGTGTGGCGAATCGACGGGCTGGATCAGCAGCCGCACTTTTCCTTCGGTGCCGAGTCCAGCACGGCGCCACGGGTTTTCAGGCCCAGTTTGTTCAACAACGCGCGGTCGTCTTCCGCTTCCGGGTTGTCGGTGGTGAGCAGCTTGTCGCCGTAGAAGATCGAATTGGCGCCGGCCAGGAAGCACATCGACTGCACCGCCTCGCCCATCTGGCGGCGGCCCGCCGACAGACGCACGCGCGCCTTCGGCATGGTGATGCGGGCCACGGCGATGGTGCGTACGAATTCGAACGGGTCCAGCGGGTCCATGCCGTACAGCGGCGTACCTTCCACCTGCACCAGATGGTTGACCGGCACCGATTCAGGATACGGATTCAGGTTGGCCAGTTGCGCGATCAAGCCAGCGCGCTGCAGGCGCGATTCGCCCATGCCGACGATGCCGCCGCAGCAGACCTTCAGGCCCGCTTCGCGAATGCGGCCCAGCGTGTCCAGGCGGTCCTGGTATTCGCGGGTCGAGATCACGTTGTCGTAGAACTCCGGCGCGGTGTCCAGGTTGTGGTTGTAGTAATCGAGGCCGGCGGCCTTCAGGCGCTCGGCCTGTTTTTCTTCCAGCATGCCCAGCGTGGCGCAGGTCTCCAGGCCCAGCGCCTTCACTTCGCGCACCATCTCCTCGACCTTGTCCATGTCGCGGTCTTTCGGGCTGCGCCACGCGGCGCCCATGCAGAAGCGGGTGGCGCCGTTGTCCTTGGCCTGGCGGGCCGCATCGAGCACGGTGTCGATGTCGAGGATCTTCTTGGCCTCGACGCCGGTGTCGTAGCGTGCAGCCTGCGGGCAGTAGCCGCAGTCTTCTTCGCAGCCGCCGGTTTTGATCGACAACAGCGTGGCCAGTTCGACGTCGCCGTCCGGGAAGTTGGCGCGGTGGGTTTGCTGCGCGCGGAACATCAGGTCATTGAACGGCAGGTCGAACAGGGCCATCACGTCTTCCAGCGGCCACGTCGCGGCGGGCGGCAAGGTGATGGCGGCCGTCGGACGGTGCAGCGCTACGGTTTTAGGTTCTTGGAGAGTGTTCTGGGACATCGTGTTTCCTTCTTCGTTCAAAGTTTGTTTTGAGCTGGCCAGTTGGGCAGCTGCGTAAAATCGATATATGCGGCGGCGGCTTGCGCGCCCGGTTCGGCCAGGCGCGGCACGCGGCCCAGCAGCGGTGCGCTGATGCGCTGTTCCAGCGCGGCGACGTTTTCGTCGGCGAAGGCCATGTCGTCCTGCGTTTCGTTGGCGACCCAGCCGGCTAGGCGCAAGCCGCGCGCTTCGATCGCTTCCACCGTCAGCAGCGCGTGGCTGATGCAGCCCAGCCGCAGGCCGACCACCAGCACCACCGGCAGGTCGAGCTGCTCGGCCAAATCGGCGGTGTCGAAATCGTCGTTGAGCGGCACGCGGAAGCCGCCCACGCCCTCCACCACCGAGGCGTCGGAGGCGGCGTTGATTTCGATGTAGGCGGCCAGGATGGGCACCGGCGAAATCGTCACGCCTTCCAGCGCGGCGGCGATGTGCGGCGCGGCCGGCTCCTTCAGCAGGAATGGCGTGGTGATCGACTGCAGCAGGTGGACATTGCCGGCGGCGGCCAGCTGGTCGCAGTCGTCGTTGTGCCAGGCGCCGTCGCGCAGTTCGGCGCCGGCGGCCACCGGCTTCATGCCGCAGGCGCGCACGCCGGCCTGCACCAGCGCGTGCAGCATCGCCGATGAGACCAGCGTCTTGCCGATTTCGGTATCGGTGCCGGTGACGAAGCAGCTGAACCGGGGCGGAATGCCGGTGGCGGTTGGCGCGGGCTGCACCTGCGTTTGAGGTGTGACCACGGCTATGACGGGATCGTCGAGACTCATATCAAGTCCTTTCCAATGCGTTGATCGCGGCTATCAGCTTGGCGACTTCCATGCTGCTATGGCCCGCCGACAGGGTCACGCGCAGGCGCGAGGTGCCCGGCGCCACGGTCGGCGGGCGGATGGTGCCGACCCACAGGCCCTGTTCGTACAAGGCCGCGCCGGCGCGCATGGTCTCGGCATTATCGCCGATCAGGATGGGCTGGATCGCAGTCATCGAGGGCATGCGCTGCCAACGCTTGAGGCGCAGGCCATCGTCCAATTGTGCCACCAAAGCCTGAAGCTGTGCGCGCCGGCTGCGGCCTTCGTCGCCTTCCAGCAGTTCGAGGCTGGTCAGCAGGGCGTGCGCCAGCGCCGGCGGGGTGGCCGTGGTGAAGATGTAGGGGCGGGCTTTCTGGATCAGCGTTTCGATTACCGTCTCGTGCGCGGCCACGAAGGCGCCGCTGACGCCGGCCGCCTTGCCCAGCGTGCCCATATAGACCAGGTTGGGCGAGCGCAGGTTGAAGTGCTCCAGCGCGCCGTGGCCGTTGGCGCCCAGCGTGCCGAAGCCGTGGGCGTCGTCCACCACCAGCCAGGCGCCGTGTTGTTCGCACAAGGCCAGCAGCTGCGGCAGCGGTGCGAGGTCGCCGTCCATGCTG
Organism: Duganella sp. BJB1802; assembly: GCF_013369445.1. Lineage (NCBI taxonomy): Bacteria > Pseudomonadati > Pseudomonadota > Betaproteobacteria > Burkholderiales > Oxalobacteraceae > Duganella > Duganella sp. BJB1802. The sequence goes on from NZ_JABWEF010000007.1 coordinate 67,476, forward strand.
AAGACGCTGTCCGTCACTACCAGTTTGGTAGCGGCGTTGGAGGCGGCCAGCAGCTGCGCCAGCGCTTCCAGGTCGGCATGCGGGTAGACCTTGACGTTGGCGCGCGACAGGCGGGCGCCGTCGATCAGCGAGGCGTGGTTCAGCGATTCGGAGAAGATGTCGGCGTCGCGGTCGGCGGCGGTCAGGCCGGTGACGATGGCCAGGTTGGCCATGTAGCCGGTGCAGAAGGTGAGCGCGCGCGGCGATTCCAGATGGGCGCCGACGAATTCCACCAGCCGTTCCTCCAGCATGGCGTGGGCGCGGCCATGGCCGCTGATCAGGTGCGAGGCGCCGCTGCCGACGCCATACATCGCCGCGCCTTCCTGTAGCGCGAGCTTGATGCTGCGGTGGTTGGCCAGGCCGAGGTAGTCGTTGGTGCAGAAGGCCATCAGTTCGCGGCCGCCGACCGATACGCGCGGGCCGCAGGGTGTGTCGACCGTGCGGCGGGTGCGGATCAGGTCTTGTTCTTCCAGCGCCTGCAGCTGGCGTTTGAGTTGGTTCAGCATTTCCATGGTCAGCCCGCCATCACTTGGTTGAACACGGCCAGCGTGTTGGCGGCGAGGCCGTCGATTTCCTCGTCGTTGAGGATATACGGCGGCATCATGTAGACGGTGGCGCCGATGGGGCGCATCAGCAGCTCGTGCTCCACCGCCGTGGCGAAGAAGCGGCGCGAGAAGTCCGGCGTGGCGTCGATGGCGTCGAAGGCCCAGATCATGCCGCGCTGGCGGAAGTGGCGCACCTGCTGGTGCTGCGCCAGCGGTTGCAGCGCTGCGGTCAGGCGCGCGGCCTTTACGCGGTTGGTTGCCAGCACGTCGTCTTCCTCGAAGATCTGCAGTGTCGCCAGCGCGGCGCGGCAGGCCAGCGGGTTGCCGGTGTACGAGTGCGAGTGCAGGAAGCCGCGCGTGACGTCGTTGCTGTAGAAGGACTGGTAGATCTCGTCGCGCGTCATCACCAGCGACAGCGGCAGGTAGCCGCCGCTGATGCCCTTCGACAGGCACAGGAAGTCCGGCCATACGCCGGCCTGCTCGCACGCGAAGAAGGTGCCGGTGCGGCCGCAGCCGACGGCGATTTCGTCGAGGATCAGGTGGACCGCGTGGCGGTCGCACAGTTCGCGCACCAGCTTGAGGTACAGCGGGTCGTGCATGGCCATGCCGGTGGCGCATTGCACCAGCGGCTCGATGATGATAGCGGCGATCTTGTCGGCGCGTTCGAGGAACAGGCGTTCGACGTCGGCGGCGGCTTTGCGGGCCATGTCTTCGGCGGTTTCGCCTTCGGCGGCGTTGCTGGCGTCCGGCGACATCACTGTCTGCGAGGCGCGCAGCAGCGGGCCGTAGGCGTCCTTGAACAGGGCGACGTCGGTCACGGCCAGCGCGCCGATGGTCTCGCCGTGGTAGCTGCCCTTGAGGCAGACGAATTCCTGCTTGCCGTCCTTGCCGTTGTTGCGCCAGGAGTGGAAGCTCATCTTCAGCGCGATTTCCACCGCCGAGGCGCCGTCGCTGGCGTAGAAGGTGTGGCCGAGCACATGGCCGGTCAGCGCCGACAGTTTTTCCGACAGCTCGATCACCGGTTCGTGCGTGAAGCCTGCCAGCATCGCGTGTTCCAGCGTGTCCAGCTGGTCCTTCAGCGCCGCGTTGATGCGCGGGTTGGCGTGGCCGAACAGGTTCACCCACCAGGAGCTGATCGCATCGAGGTAGCGGTGGCCTTCATGGTCGACCAGCCAAGCGCCCTTGCCGCTCTTGACCGGAATCAGGGGCACGGTTTCGTGGTGCTGCATCTGGGTGCACGGATGCCATACGCTGCGCAGGCTGCGTGCTACCCAGTCGCTTTGTTTATTCAATTCCAAAACTGCTCCAGACTTTTTCTAGCTTAGCCAATTTGGCTTGCGCTTCTCCAGGAACGAGGCCACGCCTTCGCGGCCCTGTTCCGAGGCGCGGATATGGGCGATGCGCTCGGCGGTGTCGGCCAGCAGCGCATCGTTGACGGTCTGCCCGACCACCTCGCGCACCAGCACCTTGGCTTGTTGCACGGCGTTCGGGCTGTTGTTGACCAAGGCCTTGACGATCTCCGCCACCTTGGCGTCGAGCGCGTCGGCGGCCACCACTTCGTGCGCGAAGCCGATGCGCAGCGCTTCCTGCGCGCCGAACCGTTCGGCGGTGAGGAAGTAGCGGCGCGACGCGTTCTCGCCCATGGCCTTGATCACGTAGGGCGAAATGGTGGCGGGGATCAGTCCCAGTTTCACTTCGCTCAGGCAGAAGTTGGCCTGGTCGACCGCGACGATGATGTCGCACGCGGAGACCAGGCCCATGCCGCCGGCGTAGCAATCGCCCTGCACCTTGGCCACCACGGGCTTGGGACACAGGTAGATCGTGCGCAGCATCTCCGCCAGTTGCAGAGCGTCGGCATGGTTTTCGGCGTGCGTGTAGCCCGCCATTTTTTTCATCCAGTTCAAATCGGCGCCGGCGCAGAAGGCCGGGCCGTTCGCGGCCAGCACGATGGCGCGCAGGTCGTCCTCCGCACCGAGCTCGCCGAAGGCTTGCGTGATCTCGGCGATGGTGGTTTCGTTGAAGGCGTTGCGCACGTCGGGGCGGTTCAGCGTGACGGTGGCGACTTTTCCTTCGCGGCTGATGGTCAGCGTGGTAAAGCTCATCTCTAGTCCTTGATCTTGTATTTGATTTCGGTCGGCATGCCGACGCTTTGCAGGAAGCGCGTGGTCTCCGGCAGCCAGATGGCCACGCCGTCCGGGCTGGAGCTCATGGTGTGCGCGTCGCGCTTGAAAGGTCCATAGGCCACCAGCTGCGCCTTGCCGCCGGCGCCGGTGTAGGCGGCGTACATGTCGGCCGCCAGCCGGGGGCCGAAGTGCGTATCGTTGGCGCCGTAGAACCAGATGGTGGGCGTGGTGCCGACCGCGCCGTAGGCCTTGAAGGCGTTGACCAGCGCGGCCTGCCAGTCGCAGTGCGAACGGCTGTTGACGCCACCGGCGAAGTTGATCACGCCCCGCACGCCGCTGATGTTATGGCTGCCGGCGGCGATGGCCGTCAGGCCGCCGTGCGACTGGCCGGCCAGGATCACGTGCTGCTGGTCGGCCCAGGGCTGCTTCATCACGTAGGCCATCGCGGAGTACAGCGACGCCGCCTGGTCCTCGCCGTTTTCCCGCGCCTGGCAATGGGAGTTGACATAGGTGCCGCCGGAACCGGCGAAGCCCATACGCATCGGTATCACCACCGCGTAGCCGCGCTTGACGAACTCGCGGCTGATGACGGGGTAGCGGGCGCGCGCTTGCTGGTGGGCGTCGCCGCCGTCCTTCCCGTGGTTCATGAACAGCACCGGGAACGGGCCGTCGCCGGGCGGTTTGAAGATGGTGGTTTGCAGAGTGATGTCGGCGCCGGCGATCTTCGCGGGAATCGCGATCACCTGCTCGCCCATGCCCGCATCGACCGCCGGCACATGGATGGCCTGCGCCGAAGCGCATGCCGCCGCCAGCAGCGGCGCGGCCAGTCCTTGTCGGTATCGGGTCTGCGAGGTCATCGTCCGCTTACATCCTGAAGACGCCGAACTTGGTGTCCGGGATTTCGGCGTTGAGCGCGGCCGACAGGCCCAGGCCCAGCACCATGCGGGTGTCGGCCGGGTCGATCACGCCGTCGTCCCACAGGCGCGCGGTGGCGTAGTACGGGTGGCCCTGGTGTTCGTACTGCTCCTTGATCGGCTGCTTGAACGCGGCTTCCTCCTCCGCCGTCCACGAGCCGCCCTTGCCTTCGATGCCGTCGCGCTTGACGGTGGCCAGCACCGACGCGGCCTGGTCGCCGCCCATGACGGAGATGCGGGCGTTGGGCCACATCCACATGAAGCGCGGCGAGAAGGCGCGGCCGCACATGCCGTAGTTGCCGGCGCCGAAGCTGCCGCCGATGATGACGGTGAACTTGGGCACGGCGGCCGTCGCCACGGCGGTCACCATCTTGGCGCCGTTGCGGGCGATGCCTTCGTTTTCGTATTTGCGGCCGACCATGAAGCCGGTGATATTTTGCAGGAACACCAGCGGGATCTTGCGCTGCGCGCACAGCTCGATGAAGTGCGCGCCCTTCAGCGCGGACTCGGAGAACAGGATGCCGTTGTTGGCGATGATGCCGACCTTCATGCCGAAGATGTGGGCGAAGCCGCAGATCAGGGTGGTGCCGTAGCGCGCCTTGAATTCATCGAACTCGCTGCCGTCGACGATGCGGGCGATCACCTCGCGCACGTCGAACGGCTTGCGGGTGTCGACCGGGATCACGCCGTACAGTTCTTCGGTGGGGTACTTCGGTTCCGACGCCTCGCGCAACGCGCCCTGCTGGGGCTTGGTGCGGTTCAAATTGGAGACGATGGTGCGGGCCAGCGACAGCGCGTGCAAATCGTTCTGCGCCAGGTGGTCGGCCACGCCGGACAGGCGCGTGTGGACGTCGCCGCCGCCCAGGTCTTCGGCGGTGACCACTTCGCCGGTGGCGGCCTTCACCAGCGGCGGGCCGCCCAGGAAGATGGTGCCCTGTTCCTTGACGATGATCGATTCGTCGCTCATCGCCGGCACGTAGGCGCCGCCGGCGGTGCAGGAGCCCATCACCACGGCGATCTGCGGGATGCCCTTGGCCGACAGGTTGGCCTGGTTGTAGAAGATGCGGCCGAAGTGGTCGCGGTCGGGGAATACGTCGTCCTGGTTGGGCAGGTTGGCGCCGCCCGAGTCCACGAGATAAATGCACGGCAGGTTGTTCTGGTCGGCGATCTCCTGCGCGCGCAGGTGCTTCTTGACCGTGATCGGGTAGTAGGTGCCGCCCTTGACGGTGGCGTCGTTACAGACGATCACGCACTCCTGGCCGGCCACGCGGCCGATGCCGGTGATGATGCCGGCGGCCGGTGCGGCGTCGACGCCGTTGGCGTCCTGGTACATGCCGTAGGCGGCCATCTGCGACAGTTCGAGGAAGGGCGTGCCGGGATCGAGCAGCATCTGCACGCGGTCGCGCGGCAGCAGCTTGCCGCGGGCGACGTGCTTGGCCGACGCCGCCTCGCCGCCGCCCAAGGCGATCTTGGCGACCTTGTCGCGCAGGTCGTCGACGACGGCCTGCATGGCGGCCGCGTTGGCCTTGAAATCCTCGCTGCGGGGATTGAGTTTGCTTTCGATCTGCGGCATTGCTTTTCCTTTTTTCTGCGCGGTGTCTCCGCCGCGTCCTGATGATTTATTCTGGAAAACTACCGTCAACGTAAAACCAGCGCAGCCCGCCTTCGGCCGGCTCGCGCACAAAGTTGCTGATCTCGTGCAGGCGCTGCGCCCGGCCATTGGTCTTGAATCGGGCGACAAACTCCACCGTATCCTTGGTCGGGGCGGCGTCTTCTGCTTTACGTTGACGTAAACGTAAAGCAGATTTTACCTCAAGTCCCAGCCACTGCAATTTTTCTTCCTTGCTCATGATGGGCTCGGCCGGACGGGTGCTGGCGTGCCAGGTGGCCATCAGGTAGGGCTCGTTGCGCTGCACATAGGCGGTATAGCGCGAGCGCATCAGCGCCTCGGCGGTGGGCGGGATGGCGGCGCCGGCGATGTACGGGCCGCAGCAGCTCGCCAGGGAGGGGCCGCCGCAGGGGCAGGTGGCGGGCGCGGTGGACTTCTTGGACATGGGTTTGGATGGTGGGGCTGGTGTAACGATCCAGCATTATCCGCCAAAAGGCCGCATTCCGCCGGGCTTGCCGTTCTGCTATGTGAACAAATATTGTTATTTTCAACCCCACATGTTTTCTGTAACGCTATTACACTAGAGGCGTGAGGAGATATGAATGAGCCAGAGCAGTTTTGAATTCAAGGCGGACGCCAACGACAGTACGCCGCTGTACATGCAGATAGCCCGCAAATTGAGCGATGATGTGCACAACGGCCGCTATCAGGTGGACCAGGCGCTGCCGTCGGAGCGGACCTTGTCGGAGTTGCTGAATGTGTCGCGGGTGACCGCGCGCAAGGCCATCGACCAGCTGGTGGACCAGGGACTGGTGGTGCGTCGCCGCGGATCGGGCAACTATATTGCGCCGCGCATCGAGCAGCCGCTGTCCAACCTGACCAGTTTTTCCGAGCAGTTGCAGCAGCGCGGCCACATTCCCGGCTCGCGCTGGCTCAAGCGCGCGGTGGTGACGCCGACGCCGGAAGAACAGCTGAGCCTGGGCCTGTCGCCGTATTCCAAGGTGGCGCGGCTGGAGCGCCTGCGCCTGGCCGACGACGTGGTGATGGCGTACGAAGTGTCGGTGCTGCCGCAGACCGTGCTCAACGATCCGAACGCTGTGGGCGCCTCGCTGTACCAGTATCTGGAGAGCATCGGCCAGGCGCCGGCGCGCGCGCTGCAGCACATCCGCGCGATGAACGCTTCGGCCGAGCTGGCCAAGCAACTGGGTGTTCCCGAGGGGCAGGCGGTGCTGTACATTACCCGTATTGCTTATCTGGAATCGGGCGAGGCGATGGAGCTGACGCATTCTTATTGCCACAGCGATCACTATGATTTCGTCGCGGAGATGCGTCGCGCCACGTAACATAAAACCTATGCTAAAAACCGAAACGCCGAGTACACAGCACGCGCAGCTGGACCAATATTCGGTTGAGGCATTGGTGGCGGCGCTGGTCGACGACCAGACGCAGGCGCTGCGCGCGGTGCAGGCAGCCGAACCCAGCATCGGCGCCGCCGTGCACGCGATGGCGCCGCGCATCGCCGCCGGCGGGCGCTTGATCTATGTCGGCGCCGGCACGTCGGGGCGGCTGGGCATCCTCGACAGCGTGGAGCTGTTCCCCACTTTCTCCTGGCCGCATGAGCGCGCTGTCGCCCTGTTGGCCGGCGGCCTGGGCGCGATGTTCGAGGCGGTCGAAGGGGCCGAGGACGACCGCGCCAAGGGCGCCTCCGACTTGAGGCTGCTGTATCCGGTGTATAACGACGTGGTGTTGCTGGTGGCGGCGTCGGGCACCACGCCGTATGTGCTGGGCGCGTTGCAGGCGGCACGCACGGTGGGCGCGCTGACGGTGGGCATCGCCAACAACCCCGGCACGCCGCTGACGGCCGGCGCGGACATCGGCATCACCATCGACACCGGGCCGGAAGTAATCTCCGGCAGCACGCGGCTGAAGGCGGGCACGGCGCAGAAGGTCGTGTTGAACACCTTGTCGAGCGCGTTGATGGTGCGGCTGAACAAAGTCTACGGCAACCTGATGGTCGACATGCACGCCACCAACGTCAAGCTGGTCGAGCGCGCGGTGCGGCTGACCATGCACGCCACCGGCGTCGACGCCGCCATCGCGCGGGGCGTGCTGGAGCGGTGCCATTTCCACGTCAAGGTCGCCATCGTCGCGCTGCTGAAAAACACCTCCATCGAAGACGCGCAAAACCTGCTCGACGCCTCGGACGGCAATGTCCGCAAGGCCATCAAATAAGTGGGGTCAAAATAAGTGGGGTCAAGTCTGACATTCGGACACGAGCTCTGCCGTAGCCGCGCGTCTACGGCAGAGCTCGTGTCCGAATGTCAGACTTGACCCCAAGTTGAAAGGCGGTATGAAGCAACAACGCAATGCCTGGGCCTGGGTGCCCAGTATTTCCTTCAGCCAGGCTGTGCCTTACGTCGCGGTGATGATGCTGTCGACCGTGATGTACAAGAACCTCGGCGTGTCCAATACCGACCTGGCGTTTTATACCGCGTGGCTGTATCTGCCGTGGGTGATCAAGCCGCTGTGGTCGCCCATCGTCGAGCTGTTCGGCACCAAGCGGCGCTGGATCGTCCTGCTGCAACTGCTGACCGGCGCGGCGCTCGCTTCGGTGGCGCTGACCTTGCACCTGCCCGATTTCTTCCGCGTCAGCCTGGCCGTGCTGTGGCTGATGGCCTTCAGCTCGGCCACCCACGATATCGCCTCCGACGGCTACTACATGCTCGGCCTGCCGACCCAGCACCAGCAGGCCGCCTTCGTCGGCGTGCGCAGCGCGTTCTACAAGCTGGCGATGATCTCCGGACAAGGCGGCCTGGTCTACCTGGCCGGCAGGCTGGCCACGTCCAGCGGCGATCCCGCCTGGGCCTGGTCCATTGTGTTCGGCCTGATGGCGGCCCTGATGCTGGCCCTGGGTTCGTATCACCAACTGATCCTGCCCCGCCCCGATACCGACCGCAGCCACGCGGCCGGCGGCGCGCTGTGGCAGGATTTCCTGCGCACCTTCCACAGCTTCTTCCAGAAGCCGGGCATCAAGGCCACGCTGGGCTTCCTGCTGCTGTACCGCCTCGGCGAGGCGCAGTTGCTGAAGATGGCGGCGCCCTTCCTGCTCGATCCGCGCGCGCAAGGCGGCCTGGGCCTGAGCACCGAGACCTTCGGCGTGGTCTACGGCACCGTCGGCGTGTGCGCGCTGGTGCTGGGCGGGCTGGCCGGCGGCGTGGTCATCTCCCGCTTCGGCCTCAAGCGCAGCTTGTTGCCGATGGTGTTCATCATGCACGTGCCGGACCTGGTGTTCGTCTACCTGGCCACCGCGCTGCCCACCGACACCACGCTGATCTCCGCCTGCCTGGCGGTGGAACAGTTCGGCTACGGCTTCGGCTTCTCGGCCTTCCTGCTGTACATGGTGCTGGTGGCGGACGGCGAGCACAAGACCGCGCATTACGCCATCTGCACCGGTTTCATGGCCCTCGGCATGATGTTGCCGGGGATGGTCAGCGGCTGGATACAGCAGCACCTGGGTTATCAACATTTCTTCATCTGGGCCTGCATTTCGACCCTGCCCGCGTTCGCGATGACGGCGCTGGTGCGGATCGATCCCGAATTCGGCAGGAAATAAACGGCAAGCGCATTACAATACGGGTGCTCAACAGATTCGGGGAATGGTTTTGGTTTTTAATGCAAAGAAGCGGCTGACGCTGTCTGCCGGCGTGGCCGGCGCCCTGGCCGTGTTGCTGGACGGTTGTTCCAGCACACCGATAGCACCCGCCCCGGAGGCCGGCTCCGCGCCGCGTCCACCGGCGCCCGGCAACACCGCGCCCCCGGCGCCGGTCGACCTGAACATGCCGCCGCCGGCGCCGCGCGAGTTCCGCGCCGCCTGGGTGTCGACCGTGGCCAACATCGATTGGCCCAGCCGCAATAATCTGACCATGGCCAAGCAGCAGGCCGAGGCCCTCGCCATCCTCGACCGCGCGCAGGCGCTGCACCTGAACGCCATCGTGCTGCAGGTGCGGCCAAGCGCGGACGCGATCTACCCGTCCGAGCTGGAGCCGTGGTCCGAGTTCCTGACCGGCCAGCAGGGTCGCGCACCCGCCACCGCCTGGGATCCGCTGCAATTCTGGATCGAACAGGCGCACGCGCGCGGACTGGAGCTGCACGCCTGGTTCAACCCCTACCGCGCGCGCCACGCGACGGCCAAGTCGCCGCTGGCGCGCAACCACATCGGCAGCACCAATCCGGAGGTGGTCAAGTCCTACGGCCGCTACCTGTGGATGGATCCGGGCGAGGCCGCCGCCTCGCAGCACACGCTGGACGTGGTGCTGGACGTGGTGCGCCGCTACGACATCGACGGCGTCCACATCGACGATTATTTCTATCCCTACCCGATCGACACGGCCGGGGCGGACGGCGTGGTGCTGGACGCCGGCGCCAGCCCGAAGCAGGAGCTGGAGTTCCCGGACCAGCCGTCGTGGCAGCGCTACCTGTTGGGCGGCGGCACGCTGGACCGCGCCGGCTGGCGCCGCCAGAACGTCAACTCGCTGATCGAGGCGCTCTACCTCGGCATCCACAAGGAAAAGAGCTGGGTGCGTTTCGGCATCAGTCCCTTCGGCATCGGCCGCCCGGACCGGCGCCCGGCCGGCATCGTCGGCTTCAGCCAGTACGACAAGCTGTACGCGGACGCCGAGCTGTGGCTGGCCAACGGCTGGCTCGACTACCTGGCGCCGCAGCTGTACTGGCCGGTGGCGCAGGCGCCGCAGGCGTTCGACGTGTTGCTCGACTACTGGCTGGTACAGAACACGCGCGCGCGCCACGTCTGGCCGGGCCTGTACACCAGCCGCATCGACAACAGCGCCAAGGCCTTCGCGCCGGAGGAGATCGTCAAGCAGATCGGCGTCACGCGCAGCCGCGCCGGCGTGCAGGGCCACCTGCACTTCAGCATCGCCGCGCTGATGGAGAACCGCAAGGGCATCGCCGACCAGCTGCGCGCGCAGACCTACCAGACCGCCGCGCTGGCCCCGGCCAGTCCGTGGCTGGGCGCGGAACTGCCGTTGGCGCCGGCCGTCGCGGTGCGGCGCGAGGGCAATGGCGTTGGACTGAAACTGTCGGCCGGCGCCGGCCAGCCGGTGGCGCACTACGCGATCTGGTCGCGCTACGGTTCGGAATGGCGCTTCGCGGTGGCGCCGGCCTCGCGTCCCGTGCTGCTGCTGCCGGACGACGCTGCGGCGGGCGCGGCGCAGGCGGTGGTGGTCAGCGCGATCGACCGCCTGGGCAATGAAAGCGAACGCGTCAGTGTCATGCGCTGACCATCACGGGAGCGCGACATGGGCGAGCTGGGACTGGGCATTGACGCGGGCGGCACGCAGACCCGCTGGGCGCTGGCCGACGCGGCGGGCGCGATCGTGGCCGAGGGCGCGGTGGCCGGCCTGTCCGCCACGCAGATGGGCAGCACCGCCGGCCGCGACGCGGTGCGCGGCATTTTCTCGCTGCTGGCGGCGCAGGTGCTGGCGGTGGGCAAGCCGCAAGCCGTGTGCGCCGGCCTGACCGGCTTCGACGGCCTGGCCACGCTGCCCGCGCAATGGCTGGCCGAGCTGCTGCAAGTGGCGCCGCCGTCGGTCGCGCTGCGCAACGATGTGGAAATCGCCTACCTCGACAGTTTCGCGCCCGGCGAAGGCTACCTGGTCTACGCCGGCACCGGCTCCATCGCGGCCTGGATCGCCGGGGACGGCACGTTCCACCGCGCCGGCGGACGCGGCGTGACGCTGGACGACGGCGGCGGTGGCTTCTGGATCGCGCGCGAAGCGATGCGCCACATCTGGCGGCTGGAGGACGAGCAGCCCGGCGCCTGGCAACAATCGCCGATGGCGCGCGCGGTGTTCGAGCAGGTCGGCGGCAGCGATTGGGCCTTGTCGCGCCAGTTCATCTACGGCCAGGACCGGGGCGCCATCGGCCGGCTGGCCCTGGCCGTGGCCGCCAGCGCGGATGCCGATCCGGTGGCGCGCGCCATTCTCGAACAGGCCGGCCGCGAGCTGGCGCGCATCGGGCTGGCGCTGGTGGGCCGCTACGGACCGCGCCCCCTGGTGCTGAGCGGCCGGGCCGCCACGCTGCACCCGCTGATCGCGCAGGCGATGCGGGCGGCGCTACCGCCGGAACTGCCGCTGCGGCAAAAAGAAACACAGGCGCACCACGCGGCGGCCCGCATTGCACTACACTCACGGAATTGAAACGTTGCCGAGACCGCTAATGATGAAGCTCCTGCCGCTTGCCGCCCTGTCCACCGCCGTCGCCCTGCTGGCCGGCTGCGCCACCGTGCCGCCTCCCGGGCCGCGCCTCGACACCACGCTGACGGCGCGCAGCCAGAGCGACCGCATCAAGTACATCATCCTGCACTACACGGTCAGCGACCTGCCGCGCTCGATCAAGATCCTGACCCAGCAGGAAGTCAGCGCCCACTACCTGCTGACCGACACCGACCAGCCCTTCTTCTACACGCTGGTGGACGAATCGCGCCAGGCCAACCATGCCGGCCTGAGCAGCTGGAAGATCTACAACCAGCTCAATTCGGCGTCGATCGGCATCGAGATCGTCAACCCCGGCTTCGTGGACACGCCGCAGGGCCGCGTGTACGCGCCGTTCAAGCAGGCGCAGATCGACCAGCTGATTTTGCTGCTGAAGCAGATCGTCGCGCGCCACGACATCAAGCCGGAGAACATCCTCGGCCATAGCGACATCGCGCCGCAGCGCAAGCAGGACCCCGGCCCGATGTTCCCGTGGAAGCAGCTGGCCGACGCCGGCCTGGTCGCGTGGCCGGAGCCGAGCCGCGTGGCCGCGCGCTTGCAATTGTTCCAGCAACAGGTGCCGGATGTGGCGTGGTTCCAGCGCAAGCTGGCTCAGCATGGCTACGCGGTGCCGCAGACGGGCGAGCTGGACCAGGCTACCCGCAACGTGATGGTGGTGTTCCAGTCCAAGTATCGGCAGTCGCTGTACGACGGCGAGCCGGATGCGGAGACGGCGGCCATCCTCGATGTGCTGACCAGCCCGCTGCCTGTGCAGATGGCGGTGCCACCGACCGTGATGCCGCCGCCGCAACCGGCGCCGGGCACGTTGCCGACCGAATAATCCGTTGGGAGCGCCGCATGGCATTCACCATCACCTGTGAAGAAATCGCCGGCCACCCCGAGTTCCGGCGCCTCGACAGCATCGCCGGCATCGCCGTCGACCTGCGCTACGCCACGCCGGACAATTTCGTCGGCCGCGACCTGTACTCGCCGCTCGATTGCGCCTGGCTGCACAACGATGCGGCGGCCGCGCTGGAGCGGGTGGTGGCGTGGCTGGCCGAGCGCCGGCCCGACTGCAAGGTGCTGGTGCTGGACGCGCTGCGTCCGCAGCGGGTGCAGGAGCAGCTGTGGCTGGCGCTGCAGGGCACCGAGCTGCTGGGCTACATCGCCGATCCGGCGCGCGGCTCGATCCACTCCTTCGGCATGGCGCTGGACCTGACCCTGCTGGACGCGCAGGGCCGCGAGCTGGACATGGGCACCGGCTTCGATGATTTATCGGAACGCTCGCATCCGGCGCTGGAGGCGGCATTGCTGGCGCGCGGCGAGCTGAGCGCGCAGCAGATCGCCAACCGCCGCCTGCTGCGCGACGCCATGTTCCAGGCCGGCTGGGTCGGCATCAACAGCGAATGGTGGCACTTCGATTGCGGCGACCGCCAGCTGGTGCGACGCGACTACATCCGCGTGCTGTAGCTTTTACCCCGCACGGTAGGCATCAACGATCCACCATCGCCATGCGCTCCTTGCTGTAGCGCGGGCCGGACACCTGCTTGAGCGCGTTATCCAGCACCGCCATCTCGGTCGCATCCAGCGTGATCTCCGCCGCCGCCACGTTCTGCTCCAGGAAAGTGCGCCGGCGCGTGCCGGGGATGGTGACGATGTCGTCGCCCTTTTGCATGGCCCAGGCCAGCGCGATCTGCCCCGGCGTGACCAGGCGATGATCGGCCAGCTCGCGCACGATGGCGGCCGCCTCCATGTTGCGGTCGAAGTTCTCGCCCTGCAGGCGCGGGTCCAGATGGCGGAAATCGCTGGGCGGATATTCTTCCGCGCGCTTGGCGGTGCCGGCCAGGAAGCCCCGTCCCAGCGGACTGAACGCCACCAGCCCGATGCCCAGCTCGCGCAGCGCCGGCAGCACGTCGGCCTCCAGGTTGCGCTCCCACAGCGAATACTCGCTTTGCAGCACGCTGATCGGGTGCACCGCATGGGCGCGGCGGATGTTGGCCACGCCCGCCTCGGACAGGCCCAGGTAGCGCACCTTGCCCTCGCGGACCAGCTCGGCCATGACGCCCACCACCTCCTCGATCGGCACCAGCGGATCGATGCGGTGCTGGTACAGCAGGTCGATGTGGTCGGTGTTCAGCCGGCGCAGCGAGCCCTCCACCTTCTCGCGGATATGGGCCGGATCGCTGGTCACGCCGACCGTCTTACCGTCGCGGATGTCGAAGCCGAACTTGGTGGACAGGATCACCTCGCTGCGCCGGCCGGCGAAGGCGCGGCCCAGCAGCGCCTCGTTGTCGTAGGGGCCGTATTGCTCGGCCGTGTCGAAGAAGTTGATGCCCAGTTCGATCGCGCGATGCAGCGTGGCGACCGCCTCGGTCTGGTCGGCCGGCCCGTAGGTATTGCTCATGCCCATGCAGCCCAGACCCTGCGCCGATACCGTCAGGCCCTGGCTGCCTAAAGTGCGTTGTTTCATGGTGACTCCCTGCGTGATGTGGTGCTTTCAGTATGGCGATCGCACAAAAAATACACAATCCACATACAATGCAAAGCATTGTTGATGCAGCTGCAAAGGTGGGGCAATGGAAATGTTGAAGGAGATGGCCATCTTTGCACAGGTGGTCGACAGCGGCGGATTCTCGGCGGCGGCGCGGCAGCTGGAGCTGACCACGTCGGCGGTCAGCCGCCACGTCTCGCGGCTGGAGGGGCACATGGGCGGACGCCTGCTGCAACGGACAACCCGCTCGCTGTCGCTGACCGAGCTGGGGCAGCAGGTACACGCGGCCTGCGCGCGCATGGTCAGCACGGCGCGCGAGGTGCATGCGCTGGCCGGCAGCTACAGCGCGCGGCCGAACGGCACCATCCGCGTCAGCGCGCCCATCGTGCTGGGCCAGGTGTGGCTGGCGCCCAGGCTGCCGGGCTTCCTGGCGCGCTATCCCGAGGTCGATGTCGAACTCCAGCTGGTGGACCGCAAGATCGACCTGATCGAGGAGGGCATGGACCTGGCGATCCGCATCGCCACCGAACTGGCGCCGGGACTGGCGGCGCGCACGCTGGGGCCGGTGAGCTATGTGCTGGTGGCGTCGCAGCAGTACCTGGACGCTCATGGCGAGCCGCAATCGCCGCACGAGCTGCCGGCGCACCAGTGCAGTTATCTGGGCTACGCGCGCTTCGGCGACGCCTGGAGCATGCGGCGCGGCGGCGAGACGGCCAGCATCCGCGTGCCGTCGCGGCTGACGATCAACAACAGCGGGGCCTTGCTGTCGGTGGTGGAGGCGGGCGGCGGCATCGGCCTGGTGCCGGATTTCACGGCGCGTCCGGCGCTGGCGCAGGGGCGGGTGCGGCGGGTGCTGCCGGAGTGGAGCTTCGACCAGCCGTACGCCGGCACCGTGCACGCGGTCTACATGCCCGGCCCCCACCTGGCGTTGAAGGTGCGGGCGTTCATCGACTATCTGGTGGAGGAAGGGTTGCCGGGGATGTAGCTGGCGCCGCTGCGGGCCACCCAGTCGATCACGCCATCGAGCACGGTGCGGCCGGCGCCGTTGGCGACGTGCTCGTCGTTCAGGATGGCGACCACGATGCAGGGCTGGTTGTTGGCGTCGGTGACGTAGCCGGCGATGGCGATCACGCTTTTCAGGCTGCCGGTCTTGACGCGGGCGCGCAGCGCGGCCGGGCTGTCCTTGAGGCGCTTGCGCATGGTGCCGTCGGTGGCGGCGATCGGCAGGCTGGACAGGAACTCCGGCATCCACAGGCTCTTCAGGCCAGCTTGCAGCACGCCGGCCAGTTGCGCCGGCGTGGCGCGCTCGGTGCGCGACAGGCCGGAGCCGTTGTCGAACACCAGTCCGTTGGCGTCGATGCGCTGGCTTTGCAGCCAGGCGCGGATCGCGGTTTCGGCGCGCATCGGCGTGCTGGCGGCGCCGCCGTCGGGGGGAATCGGGCGGCTGCCCAGCACGGGGTCGGCTTGCAGGCTGCCCAGCATCAGGAACACCGTGCGGGCCAGGGTGTTGTCCGAGAATTTGTTGATGTCGCGTAGCATTTCTGGCAGCGGGCGGGAGACGTGCTCGGCCAGCAGGCGGGTGGCCGGCGCGGACGGAGTGTCGGCGTTCGCGGCAGGGCTGGCGTCTGAGTCCGGGCTGGCGGCGGGCGAGGCGGCCACGGTGGCGGCCGGCGTGGCCGTAGCCGTGGTCGCGGCTGACGCGTCGGCCTCGCGCACCTCGCCGCTGATGCTGCCGCCCAGCTTGCGCCAGGTGGCGCGCAGCAGGCGCTCCAGGTAGTCGTGGTGGTCCATCACGTCGACGCTGGTCGACTTGATGCAGTTCTTCGGGAAGCTGCCATGCAGCACCACCTCGATCTTGTCGCCGCTGCGCGTCACGTCCGGCGAACGCCAGCCGGCCTCCCACGATCCGCACGGCCCGTCGCTGAGCTTCATGTCAGAACGGATGCCGACCTTTTCCATTTCCGGCATCATCACCAGGCCCAGCTTGTTGCCGGTCGAGCGCATTTCCACTTTCAGCAGATTGGTGTTGGTCAGCAGCGCGTCGGGAATCACGTTGTAGTAGGCCCATGGATACTCGTCGAACGGCGGCTGGCCCATGTCCGGGCGCGCCGGCTGGAACAGCTGCCGGTCCAGGATCACGTCGCCCTTGATCTTGCGGATGCCTTGGTTGCGCAGCGCTTGCAGCATGTGCAGCAGCACGTCCTCGTTCAGGTCGACATCGCCGCCGCCGCGCAGGATCAGGTCGCCCTGCAGCACGCCGTTGACCAGCTCGGCGCTGGTGCGGAACTCGGTGCGGGCGCGGAAGGCCGGCCCCAGTTGCTCCAGCGCCGTCATCGTGGTGAACAGCTTCATGGTGGACGCCGGCTGCATGCTCTGCTGGGCGTTGTGCGAGACCAGCGTGGTGTCTCCGCGCATGACGACGATGCCGGCGGCCACCGGCGGAATATTCGCGGCCTGCAGCAGCGCGCTGATGGACTCCGGCAGGTCGGCGGCGTGGGCGGTGCCGGCGGCGATCAGCGCGGCGAGGATGAGGCGACGGAACATGGTTATCCGATTCAATGGAAGAAAACGTAAGCGACAAAAATCGCGGCGATGACGCCGGCCAAATCGGCGATCAGGCCGCAGGAGATCGCGTAGCGCGTCTTGCGTATGCCCACCGAGCCGAAGTACAGCGCGACGATGTAGAAGGTGGTGTCGGCCGAGCCGTTGAACACGCAGGCCAGGCGGCCGACGAACGAGTCCACGCCGTAGGTACGCATGGTGTCGATCATCATGGCCTTGGCGGCGCTGCCGCTGAGCGGCTTCATCAGCGCGGTCGGCAGCGCGGGTACGAAATCGGTGTTGATGCCGAGCTGGACGAACACCCAGTTGAAACCGTCCACCACGTAGGCGAACACCCCGGCGTTGCGGATCACGCTGATGGCCACCAGCATGCCGACCAGGTAGGGAATCACGGTGATCGAAGTCTGGATGCCGCCCTTGGCGCCTTCGATGAAGGCCTCGTAGACGTTGACCTTGCGCCGCAGCGCGCCGATGATGAAGCCGGCGATCACCACCATCAGCACCAGGTTGCTGAAGACTTTGGAGAACGTTTCGATCTCGGTCTTGGTCATGTAGTGCGTGAAGGTCCAGACCATGCCGGCGATGGCGGCCGCCGTCCCGCCCAGCCAGCTCAGCACCACGCCGTTGAACAGGTTGATGCGCTGGCGGATGGCGACGGTGATGATGCCGGTCACGGTCGCCACGTAGGTCGCGATCATGCAGGGGATGAAGATGTCCGAAGGATCGGCCGCGCCCAGGATCGAGCGCTGCGCCATGATCGCCAGCGGGATCAGCGTCAGGCCCGAGGTGTGCAGCACCAGGAACATGATCTGCGCGTCGGTCGGCTCGTCCTTGCTGGGGTTGAGGGTTTGCAGGCTTTCCATGGCCTTCAGGCCGAACGGCGTGGCCGCGTTGTCCAGGCCCAGCAGGTTGGCCGAGAAGTTCATCACCATGTGGCCGGTGGCCGGATGGTTCTTCGGCACGCCGGGGAAGATGCGCGAGAAGAACGGCGCGATCAGCCGCGCCAGCAGGTCGATGGCGCCGGCCTTTTCGCCGATGTTCATGATGCCCAGCCACAGCGTCATCACGCCGGCCAGCGGCAGCGCGATGTCCATCACGCAGGCCCTGGCGGAGTCGAAGGTGCCGTCGATGATGCGTTTGAAAATCTCGGTGTCGCCCGTCAGGAGGAACTGCGCCAGCGCTGCCACAAAGCCGACCAGGAAGAAGCCGGACCAGATGTAATTGAGCGACATATCGAGTATTTTTCCTGAAAGCAGTGGGCGATCCGCAAAGTATAGCGGGTAAGCCCGCCAAAAAAGTTATAAGCTGCCGCTTTACGTATGCGAGGTGGAATGGACCTGATGACCAAAAGTTATGCCGCAGTCTTGCTGGCGCTGGTGTTATCGGCCGGCGGCGCCGATGCCGCCGCGCCGAAAGTCCTGCACGCCTTCCTGAGCACCGGCGAGACCGGACTTGATCCGGCGGTGGCGTCCGACATCGCCAGCCTCAGCTTGCTGGAGAACCTGTTCGACCCGCTGCTGCGCTACGACTACCTGGCCCGCCCCATCAAGCTGCAGCCCAACACGCTGAGCGCCATGCCGACCGTCGAGGACAACGGCCTGAGCTACACCTTCCATCTGCGCCAGGACATCTACTTCACGCCCGACCCGGCGTTCAAGGGCGAGCACCGGCAAGTGACGGCGCAGGATTACGTCTACAGCCTCAAGCGCCTGTACGACCCCACGCTGAAGTCGCCATGGCTGTTCCTGTTGGAGGGCAAGATCGCCGGCGACGAGGCGCTCAAGACCAAATTCAGCTACGACAGCGACATCGCCGGCCTGCAAGCGGTCGACAAGTTCACCTTGCGCATCAAGCTCAACACGGCCGATCCCAACTTCCTGTTTTACCTGGCCACGCCCTCCACCGGCGTGGTCGCGCGCGAGGTGATGGAGGCCTACGGCGCGCAGGCCGGCAACCATCCAATCGGCACCGGTCCCTTCCTGATGGGCCGATGGAAGCACAGCGACCAGATCACGCTGCTGGCCAACCGCGACTTCCGCCCGACGATGTTCCAGGGCCGCCGCCTGCCGCTGCTGGACCAGGTCGACATCAAGATCGTCGAGGAATACCAGTCCCGCGTGCTGGGCTTCCTGAACGGCGAATTCGATTTCCTCGAACAGCTGCCGGAATCGATGAAGGACATGGTGCTGACCGCCGACGCCAAGCCGACCCTGAAGCCGGCGCTGGCCAAACAGGGCATGGTGCTGTCGCCCTTCCCCGTGCTGCAAACTTACTACATGTGGATGAACATGGACGACCCGCTGATCGGCGGCTACAGCAAGGAGAAGCTGGCCCTGCGGCGCGCCATCGCGCTGGGCTACAACAGCGGCGAGGACGTGGCGCTGATGAAGAAGGGCCTGGCGCTGCCGGCCGCCACGCCGCTGCCGCCGAACGTGCTGGGCTACGATCCCGCCTACCGCAGCCCGGTCGCCTACGATCCCGCGCTGGCCAACGCGCTGCTGGAGCGCTACGGCTACCGCAAGGGCGCCGACGGTTTCCGCACCCAGCCCGACGGCAAGCCGTTGACCCTGGTGATGCACAGCGAGTCATCCACCGTGGGCCGCCTGCGCGACGAGCTGTGGCGCAAGAACCTGAACGCCATCGGCCTGAAAGTCACGTTTAAGAGCGACAAGAAAACCGAGATCATCAAAGCCTCGCGCCTGGGCTCGGTGATGATGTTCGAGACCAACTGGGTGGCCGACTTCCCGGACGGCGAGAACTTCTACCAGCTGCTGTACGGCCCCAACAGCGGCCGCGCCAACTATGCGCGCTTCAACCTGCCCGCCTACAACCAGCGCTACGAGCAGAGCCGCACGATGGGCGACTCGCCGCAGCGCACCGCGCTGTACGACGAGATGGCGCAGCTCATCCACGCCTACACGCCGTGGGTGCTGCTGACGCATCCGATTTCCGCCGACCTGCAACAGCCGTGGCTGAAGAACTACCAGCGCCATCCGGTCGAATTCACCAACTGGCGCTATCTGGACGTCGACGCACATACGCCGCGCTGAGTCATGCGTACAATGGCCGCATGAGACTATTCAACCGCAGGGCGCTGCTGCATGTCAGCGCGCACCCGATGGCTTTCCTGGTGCAATGCGTGAAAGGCTTCCGCGCCAATCAAGGCTTGCTGCTGGCGGGCGCGGTCGCCTATTACTCGCTGCTGTCCATCGTGCCGCTGGTGATGCTGGTGGTGGTCGCGCTGTCGCATGTGATCGCGCAGGATGAACTGCTGGCCACGCTGGGCCGCTACCTGAACTGGCTGGTGCCGGGACAGGCCAAGGCCATCGTGACCGAGGTCGGCCATTTCCTGGAACACCGCGACCTGATCGGCTGGGTGCTGGTGGTCAGCATGATTTTCTTCAGCTCGCTGGCGTTCACCGTGCTGGAAAACGCCATGTGCGTGATCTTCAAGCACCGGGTCGAGATACGGCGCCGGCATTTCCTGATCTCGGCGATCATGCCCTACTGCTACATCCTGTCGCTGGGCGTGGGCATGCTGCTGGTGACGCTGGTGGCCGGCAGCCTGCAGGTGCTGGGCGAGGAGAGCGTGCAATTCCTCGGCTACAGCTGGTCGCTGCACGGCGTGTCCGGCGTGCTGCTTTACCTGCTGGGCCTGGGCGGCGAGGTGCTGGTGTTGACCTCGATTTACCTGGTGATGCCGGTGGGCCGGCTGTCGCTGTCGCACGCGCTGATCGGCGGCGTGACGGCCGCGCTGCTGTGGGAACTGGCGCGCCACATCCTGGTTTGGTATTTTTCAACCTTGTCGCAGGTGAACGTGGTGTACGGCTCGATGACCACCGCCATCGTCGTCATGTTCAGCCTGGAGATCGGCGCCACCTTGCTGCTGTTCGGCGCCCAGGTCATCTCCGAATTCGAGCGGGTCGGCCGCCGCCGCCAGCCGGGCGAAGCGGTGCCGATGACCACCCAAGCTACAGAAGTAAAATAATTTGTGCGTCGCACAAAAAACTGTGTTACACTACGTTCGTGGTTGAGGTTGTGAGGGAGGAATCCCGGACAACAGTCCCACATCCAAGTGGAGCGCCGCGATTCGATATGTGTAAGACCGAACCGCAGTTGACGCGAAACCTGGAGTTGTAATTCCGGATACGATGGTCGATTTACACGTTGGAGGCACCACGCAGATAGCATGGGCGTCCGAGACTCTGGAGTCACTTTGCAGATAGCACTGGACTCCGGCATACGATTAAAGCATTGGTAATACATTGGAACAAAGCCCGCTGAGATGCGGGCTTTTTTTTATGGTCGATTCGTTTCGATATTATTTGAAATATCGAATCGTTTACGGTAACATCGGCCGCATGGATACCAAACAAGCTCTGGCGGCCCTGTCGTCGCTGGCCCAGGAAAGCCGCCTGGCCGTGTTCCGGCTGCTCGTGCAGGCTGGGCCGGATGGCATGGCGGCCAGTAAAATCGCGGAACGGCTCGCTATCTCGCCGTCGTCGCTGTCCTTCCACCTGAAGGAGCTGAGCCATGCCGGCATGGTCAGCTCGCGCCAGGATGGCCGCTTCATCATCTACGCGGCCGACGTGGGGGCGATGAACGGCCTGATCGGCTTTCTTACCGAAAACTGCTGCAGCGGCCTGCCCTGCGGCGTCAATGACTGCACCCCATGAATGTTCTTTTTCTTTGTACCGGTAATTCCTGCCGCTCGGTGTTGAGCGAAGGCGTCTTCAACCATTTGGCGCCGACGGGCTGGCGCGCCATCAGCGCCGGCAGCCAGCCTGTGGGCGCGCTACATCCGCGCGCGGTGGCGCTGCTGGCGCGCAAGGGCATTTCCACCGAGGGCTACTACAGCAAATCGTGGAACGACTTGCCGGTCACGCCGGACATCGTCATCACCGTCTGCGGCAGCGCGGCCGGCGAGACTTGCCCAGCCTACCTGGGCCAGGTGCTGCGCGCGCATTGGGGCGTGGACGATCCCAGCCATGTGGTCGGCACCGAGGAGGAAATCGAGGCGGCGTTCGAGCACGCCTACCGCATCATCCGCGCGCGCATCGAGGCCTTCCTGGCCTTGCCGCAGGGCCTGGACAAGCATCAACTCAAACAGGAACTGGACCGCATCGGCGGCCTGAGCGTGTCCTGATGGTGGCCGCCTCCCTGATCTTCCTGGCGACGCTGACCCTGGTCATCTGGCAGCCGCGCGGCCTGGGCATAGGCTGGAGCGCGGTGGCCGGCGCCTGCGTGGCGCTGCTGGCCGGCGTGATCCATGTCGGCGACATCCCCGTGGTGTGGCACATCGTGTGGAACGCCACCGGCACTTTCGTGGCCATCATCGTCATCAGCCTGTTGCTGGACAAGGCCGGCTTCTTCGAATGGGCCGCGCTGCACGTGGCGCGCTGGGGACGCGGCAGCGGCAAGCTGCTGTTCGCGATGTTCGTGCTGCTGGGCGCGGCGGTGTCGGCGCTGTTCGCCAACGACGGCGCGGCGCTGATCCTCACGCCCATCGTCATCGCCATGCTGCGCGAGCTGAAGTTTTCCGGCAAGGCCACGCTGGCCTTCGTGATGGCGGCCGGCTTCGTGGCCGACACGGCCAGCCTGCCGCTGGTGGTGTCCAACCTGGTCAACATCGTCTCGGCCGACTACTTCAACGTCAGCTTCGCGCGCTACGCGGCGGTGATGGTGCCGGTGAACTTTGTCGCCGTGGCCGCCACGCTGGCGGTGCTGCTGTGGTTCTTCCACCGCGACATCCCGGCCGACTACGACCTGGCGCAGGTCAAGCGTCCCGAGGACGCGATCCACGACCGCGCCACCTTCGTCACCGGCTGGTGGGTGCTGGGTCTGCTGTTGATCGGCTTCTTCTGGCTGGAGGACCTGGGCGTGCCGATCAGCGCCACCTCCGCCGTCGGCGCGGCCATGCTGCTGCTGGTGGCGGCGCGCGGGCACCGCATCTCCACGCGCGAGGTGATCGGCAACGCGCCGTGGCAGATCGTGGTCTTCTCGCTGGGCATGTACCTGGTGGTGTACGGCCTGCGCAACGCCGGGCTGACCGACTATCTGACGTCTGCGCTCAACGCCTGCGCGCAGCACGGCGTGTGGGGCGCGGCGATGGGTACCGGCGTCATCACGGCCATCCTGTCGTCGATCATGAACAACCTGCCGACCGTGCTGATCGGCGCGCTGTCGATCGACGCCAGCACCGCGCAGGGCGCGGCGCGCGAGGCCATGGTCTACGCCAACGTGATCGGCAGCGACCTGGGACCGAAGATCACGCCGATCGGCAGCCTGGCCACGCTGCTGTGGCTGCATGTGCTGGAGAACAAAGGCATCAAGATTTCGTGGGGCTATTACTTCCGCGTCGGCATCTGCCTAACCTTGCCGGTGCTGCTGGTGACGTTGGCGGCGCTGGCCCTGCGCCTTAACTGAGGAGTCTGAATGGACCTGCCCAACATCAACCCAGCCCTGCTGGATACGCCGACCTTGGACAAGCTGGCGCCGGTCGGCGACTTCGACCATCCGCCGCGCATCCTGATGCTGTATGGCTCGCTGCGCGAGCGCTCGTTCAGCCGCTTTCTGACGGAGGAAGCCGCGCGCATCCTGGAGCACTTCGGCGCCGAGGTGAAGATCTTCGACCCGACCGAGTTGCCGATGGCGGGCAGCGTGCCGGAAGACCATCCGAAGGTGCAGGAGTTGCGCGCCTTGTCGCTGTGGTCCGAGGGCCAGGTGTGGTGCAGCCCGGAGCGGCACGGCGCGATCACCGCCGTGATGAAGAACCAGATCGACTGGATCCCGCTGGAGCAAGGCGCGCTGCGTCCGAGCCAGGGGCGCACGCTGGCGGTGATGCAGGTGTGCGGCGGATCGCAGTCGTTCAACGTGGTCAACACGCTGCGGTTGCTGGGACGCTGGATGCGTATGTTCACGATCCCCAACCAGTCGTCGGTGCCGATGGCCTACAAGGAATTCGACGACGCCGGCCGCATGCGTCCCTCCGCGTACTACGAGCGCGTGGTGGACGTGATGGAAGAGCTGTTCAAGATGACCCTGCTGCTGCGCGGCAGGACCGACTACCTGACCGACCGCTACAGCGAGCGCAACGAGCGTTCGGTCAAGGCGATCAACCGACAACTTGGGAAGATTTGATGGACCCGCACATCCTGCCAGTGGAACTGGAAAAAGCGTATCGCCTGCTGAACCACGGCCCGACGGTGCTGGTCTCGGCCACGCATGGAGGCACTGCCGACGTGATGGCGGCCGCGTGGTCGTGTGCGCTGGACTTCATGCCGCCGAAGATCACGGTGGTGCTGGATAAGTCGACCGCCACGCGCGGGCTGGTCGAGCAGAGCGGCTATTTCGCGCTCCAGGTGCCGAACATGGCGCAGATCGAGCTGACGCACGCGGTCGGCAGCATGAGCCTGGCCGATGTGCCGGACAAGCTGGCCCGCTGCGGCGTCGAGCTGTTCCATGTGGAAGGCCACGAGACGCCGCTGGTGGCGGGCTGCTCGGGCTGGCTGATCTGCAAGGTGGTGCCGGAGCCGCACAACCAGCAGACCTACGACCTGTTCATCGGCGAGGTGGTGTCGGCCTGGGCAGACAGCCGGGTGTTCCGCAACGGCCACTGGGAATTCGAATCGGCCGGCCCGGAATGGCGCAGCCTGCACTACATCGCCGGCGGCACGTTCTACGCCATCGGCGAACTCGCTAAAGTCAAAACCTAAACTTGCGGTCAATAAACTTGGGGTCAAGTCTGACATTCGGACACGAGCTCTGCCGTAAACGTGCGCTTACGGCAGAGCTCGTGTCCGAATGTCAGACTTGACCCCAAATTGCTTAACCCTAATGTGGGCTTACAGCGCGCGGGCGATCAGCAGTTTCTGGATGTCGCTGGTGCCCTCGTAGATCTGGCAGACGCGCACGTCGCGGTAGATGCGTTCCACCGGGAAGTCGGACACGTAGCCGTAGCCGCCGTGCACCTGGATGGCGTCGGAGCATACCTTCTCCGCCATCTCCGAGGCGAACAGCTTGGCCATCGCCGCTTCCTTCAGGCACGGCAGGCCGGCGTCCTTCATCGAGGCCGCATGGCGGATCAGCTGGCGTGCCGCTTCGATCTGCGTCGCCATGTCCGACAGGCGGAACTGCACCGCCTGGTGCTCGAAGATCGGCTTGCCGAAGCTTTCGCGATCGCGCGCGTAGGCCAGCGCCGCTTCATACGCCGCGCGCGCCATGCCCACCGCCTGCGAAGCGATGCCGATGCGTCCGCCCTCCAGGCCGGACAACGCGATCTTGTAGCCCTGGCCTTCCTCGCCGATCAGATTCTCCGCCGGAATGCGGCAGTTCTCGAACAGGATCTGCGCCGTGTCCGACGAGTGCTGGCCCATCTTCTGCTCCAGCCCCGCCACGATGTAGCCCGGCGCCGAGGTCGGCACCCAGAACGCGCTGATGCCCTTCTTGCCGGCCGCCTTGTCGGTGACCGCCATGACGATCGCCACGTCCGCGTACTTGCCGCTGGTGATGAACTGCTTCACGCCGTTGAGCACGTACTCGTCGCCGTCGCGGGTGGCGGTGGTGCGCAGGGCGGCGGCGTCGCTGCCGGTGTGCGGCTCGGTCAGGCAGAAGGCGCCCAGCATCTCGCCCTGCGCCAGTGGACGCAGCCACTGCTGCTTCTGCTTGTCGTTGGCGTACATCATGGCGATGCTGCACACCGGGCAGTTGTTGACCGAGATGATGGTGGACGTGCCGCCGTCGCCGGCCGCGATCTCCTCCAATACCAGCGCGAGCGACACGTAATCCATGCCGGCGCCGCCCAGCGCCTCCGGCACCGCGACGCCGAACGCGCCCAGCGCCGCCAGCTCCTTCAGCTCCTCTTTCGGGAAGTGGTGTTCCTTGTCCCAGCGGGCCGCGTTGGGCGCCAGGCGCTCCTGCGAGAAAGTGCGCAGGGCGTCGCGTATCATTTCGTGTTCTTCGCTCAGTATCATGTTGTCTCGTTTATCGTTATTGAATCACCAGCCGATGCTTGTGCCATCGTAGTTGCGATACTCCGCCCGGTCGGACGCGGGTAGCGCCGCCAGCGTCGCGCGTATGCCTGCCGCGCTTTGTTCCACCGAGAGGTCGGCCCCGCCGCCGCCCATGTCCGTGCGCACCCAGCCCGGATGCAGGGCCACGCACGTCGCACCCTGCTTGCCGAAGCTCAGCGCGGTATCGATCAGCACCGAGTTCAGCGCCGCCTTGCTGGCGCGGTACAGCGAGCCGCTCGGATTGCTGCGCTCGCTGAGCGAACCCATCTTCGACGACAGCACCGCCAGCTTGCCGCGCACCGCGCACACCATCGGCGCGACGATGGGCAGCAGCCGCATCGCCGCCAGCACGTTGGTGTGCATCACATTGTCGAAGTCCGACTGCAGCGGGAAGCCGTCGTGGCGCGGGCCGTACACGCCGGCGTTGAGGATGGCCACGTTGAGCTCCTCGCCGTCCAGCTTCCAGCCCAGGCCTGCAACGGCCTCGACGTTGGTCACGTCCAGCCCGTGCGCCTCGGCGCCCAGCTCGGCCAGCGCGTCCACGTCCTCCGGCTTGCGCGCGGTGGCGATCACGCGCCAGCCGTCGGCCAGGTACTGGCGCACCAGTTCCAGGCCGATGCCGCGCGAGGCGCCGATGATCAGTGCCGTCGCCATCCGCTTATGCCAGCTCGATGGCCATCGCGGTCGCTTCGCCGCCGCCGATGCACAGCGCCGCCACGCCCTTCTTGCCGCCGGTGCGCTTCAGCGCGCCGATCAGGGTGACGATGATGCGCGCGCCGGATGCGCCGATCGGGTGGCCCAGCGCGCAGGCGCCGCCGTGGATGTTGACCTTGTCGTGCGGGATGTCGAGGTCGCGCATGGCGGCCATCGGCACGGCGGCGAACGCTTCGTTGATCTCGAACAGGTCGACGTCCTTGGTGCCCCAGCCGATTTTCTTGTACAGCTTTTCCACCGCGCCGATCGGTGCGGTGGTGAACAGGTTGGGTTCCTGCGCGAAGGTGGCGTGGCCGTGGATCTTGGCGATGATGGTGGCGCCCAGTTTCTTGGCGGTCGATTCGCGCATCATCACCAGCGCGGCGGCGCCGTCGTTGATCGACGACGACGAGGCGGCGGTGATGGTGCCGTCCTTCTTGAACGCGGCGCGCAGGGTCGGGATCTTGTCGACCTTGGCCTTGAGCGGGCCTTCGTCCTTGTCGATGACGGTGTCGCCGGCGCGGCTGGTCACGGTGACCGGCGCGATTTCCCACTTGAAGTAGCCCTCGCTGGTGGCGACCTGTGCGCGCTTGACCGATTCGATGGCGAAGTTGTCCTGCGCCTCGCGGGTGAACTCGTACTTGGCCGAGCACTCTTCGGCGAAGGTGCCCATCGAGCGGCCTTCGCCGGTTTTCTCGTTGCGCGAGTAGGCGTCTTCCAGGCCGTCGTACATCATGTGGTCGAACAGCATGCCGTGGCCGATGCGGTAGCCGCCGCGCGCCTTCGGCACCAGGTAGGGCGCGTTGGTCATCGATTCCATGCCGCCGGCGATCACCACTTCGGCGCTGCCTGCGACCAGTTGGTCGTGCGCGAAGATCGCGGCCTGCATGGCCGAGCCGCACATTTTGGACAGCGTGACCGCGCCGGTCGAGGTCGGCAGGCCGGCCTTTAACAATGCCTGGCGCGCCGGCGCCTGGCCCTGGCCCGCCATCAGGCAGTTGCCGAAGTAGACGTGCTCGACCAGCTTGCCATCGATGCCGGAGCGTTCGACGGCGGCCTGGATCGCGACGGCGCCCAGGTCGTGCGCGGCCTTGCCGGAGAAGTCGCCCTGGAAGGCGCCCATGGGGGTGCGTGCCGCACCGACGATTACGATAGGATCATTCATTTTCTAAGGTCTCCATAAATGGCGGCTGGATGGCCGCCGGTGGGGTGGTGTGTTGATTGCAAAAACGGATGTGCTGCGGATACGGGAACACGTCTTCCACGTAGCCGTCGAGGATGCGCTGCTTGCGCGCCTGCCACCAGGCTTGCGTCAGCAGCTCGCTGTGGTGCTTCATGAAATACTTGCGGATCTTGGCGTTCCCCAGCAGGAAGCGGCCGAACTGTTCGGGGAAAACGTCGTACTTGCCGATCGGGTACCACGGCTCGGAAGCCATCTCTTCCTCTTCCGTGCGCGCTTGCGGGATCACGCGGAAATTGCAGTCGGTGATGTATTCGATTTCGTCGTAGTCGTAGAACACCACGCGCTGGTGGCGCGTGACGCCGAAGTTCTTGTACAGCATATCGCCGGGGAAGATGTTGGCCGCCACCAGTTCCTTGATAGCGTTGCCGTACTCCAGCACGCCGTGCTCGATCTGCACGTCGTCGTTGTCCTTCTCGGCGTTGGTCAGCCACATGTTGAGCGGCACCATGCGGCGCTCGATGTACAGGTGCTTGATGACGAGCTGGTCGCCCTCCTCCTCCAGCAGCGACGGCACGAAATGCTTGAGCTCGGCGATCAGCTCCTCGCTGAAGCGGTGGCGCGGGAAGGCGACGTTGGAATATTCCAGCGTGTCGGCCATGCGGCCGCCGCGGTCGTGGTGCTTGACCAGCAGGTATTTTTCCTTGATCAGCGCGCGCGTGGTTTCCTTGGGCGCCGGGAAGAAATCCTTGATGACCTTGAACACGTACGGGAACGACGGCAGCGCGAACACCAGCATCACCAGGCCGCGGATGCCGGGCGCGATGTCGAACAGGTCGGACGAGTGCTTCAGGTGCTGCAGGTAGTCGCGGTAGAACAGCGTCTTGCCCTGCTTCTGCAGGCCGAGGATGGTGTAGATCTCGCTGCGCGGCTTGCGCGGCAGCAGCGTGCGCAGGAACTGCACGTAGGCCGACGGCACTTCCATGTCGACCAGGAAGTAGGCGCGCGTGAACGAGAACAGGATGGTGATCTGCTCGTGGTCGAACAGCACGGTGTCGAGTATCAGTTCGCCGTTCTTGTTGTGCAGGATGGGCACGACGAAGGGATATTCCTTGTTGCCGTTGATGCCCTTGCCGACGATGTAGGCCCCCTTGTTGCGGAAGAACAGGCTCGACAGCACATGGATCTGGTGGTTGGGCTCAAGCTTGATGCCGCCGAACAGCGTGCGCAGCCGGCCTTCGATCTGCGCCACGTCACGCGTCAGGTTGGCGAATTTCGTGGCCAGCTGGAAGTTGGTGATGATGCGCTTGAGCGTGTAGTGCAGGCCGTCGGTGCCGGGGTAGTAGACGCGGTAGGTCGGCGCCACTTCCTCGGTTTCGATGTACTCGGTGGAGACCACCGGGCGCACGAAGATGAACTCGTTGTGGAAGTAGCGGCGGTGCAGGATGTTGCAGCAGACCGAGTTGAAGAAGGTCTCGGCCAGCTCGGGCTGCTTGTGGTCGGACAGCATGCCGATGTAGTGCAGCTTGAGTTCGCGCCACACCTCGTCGGTGAGTTCGGCCGGGTCGTACTCGTCCTCCAGCATCTGCACGCATTCCTGCACGCGGCGGTCGTAGAATCCGATGCGTTCGCGCGCGGCCTGCTGCGCCACGCGCCAGGCGCCCTGCTCGAAGTGCTGCTTGGCCTGCTGGCTGGTGAGCCGGAACAGGCGGTAGTGCTTGTCGAAGCCGTCGCGGATGGTGCGCGCGATGTCGAACGCGATCTGCGAGCGCAGCAGTTTGGGGAAAGCAGCCTGGATCATGGACAGTTTTCGCAGTCAGATTATCCGTCGTTCCCGCGAAAGCGGGAACCCATAGTGCGCCGACTCATCCAGCTCAGCATGGATTCCCGCCTGCGCGGGAATGACGCTAACCGGCCATGCTTACTTGGTTTCCGCGAACAGTTCGCGGCCGATCAGCATGCGGCGGATTTCGCTGGTGCCGGCGCCAATCTCATACAACTTGGCGTCGCGCCACAGGCGGCCGACCGGATACTCGTTGATGTAGCCGTTGCCGCCCAGCGTCTGGATCGCCTCGCCGGCCATCCAGGTCGCTTTTTCTGCGCTATACAAAATGGCTCCCGCTGCATCCTTGCGCAACTGGCGGACCGCTTCCGGGGTTTTGGCTCGGTCGCAGGCCTGACCGACGGCGTACACATATGCCTTGCACGCCATCATGGTCGAGTACATGTCCGCAATCTTACCCTGCATCAGCTGGAATTCGCCGATCGGCTGGCCGAATTGCTTGCGGTCGTGGATGTAGGGCACAACAGCATCCATGCAAGCCTGCATGATGCCCAGCGGACCGCCGGACAGCACGGTGCGCTCGAAGTCCAGGCCGGACATCAGCACGTTGACGCCCTTGCCCAGGCCGCCCAGCACGTTCTCGGCCGGCACTTCGCAGTCCTCGAACACCAGCTCGCCGGTGTGCGAGCCGCGCATGCCCAGCTTGTCGAGCTTCTGGGCCACGGAGAAGCCCTTGAAACCTTTTTCGATCAGGAAGGCGGTCATGCCTTTCGGGCCGGCTTCCAGGTCGTTTTTGGCGTAGACCACCAGCACGTCGGCGTCGGGGCCGTTGGTGATCCACATCTTGGTGCCGTTCAGCACCCAGCGGTCGCCCTTGAAGTCGGCGCGCAGCTTCATGCTGACCACGTCGGAGCCGGCGTTCGGCTCGGACATGGCCAAGGCGCCGACGTGTTCGCCGGAGATCAGCTTGGGCAGGTATTTTTGTTTTTGCTCTTCGGTGCCGTTGCGCTTGATCTGGTTGACGCACAGGTTCGAATGGGCGCCGTACGACAGGCCGACCGAGGCCGAGGCGCGCGAGATTTCCTCCATCGCCACGATGTGGGCCAGGTAGCCCATGTTGGCGCCGCCGTATTCCTCGCCGACGGTGATGCCGAGCACGCCCAGCTCGCCCATCTTGCGCCACAGGTCCATCGGGAACTGGTCGTTGCGGTCGATTTCGGCGGCGCGCGGCGCGATTTCGGCGGCGGCGAACTGTTGCACGGCTTCGCGCAGGGCGGCGATGTCTTCGCCGTGGTCAAAGGTCAGGCCTGGGAGATGGAGCATGTCGTCCTCATTCTTGTGTTTTGGTGGAAGCGTCAATAATACGCCGGTGTGACGTTAACGTAAACGTAAAGCAGCGGTGACGGTGGGCCGTCACGCAATCTTGTTATTTTTGTCAGATGGTGGCCGGCCGGGGCTCGCCGATGGCGGCCAGCAGGCGCTTGCATTCGTCCTCGTGGGCGGTGATCTCGGCCAGCGACATTTCGATGTCCTCGCGCTGCTGTTCCAGCGTTTCGCGGTGCTGCGCCAGAACGCCCAGGAAGCGGTTCATCTGGGCGCTGGTATCCTTGGGCGATTCGTACATGTCGACCAGGCTCTTGATTTCCGACAGCGACAGGCCCAGGCGCTTGCCGCGCAGGGTCAGCTTGAGGCGGGTGCGGTCGCGCGGCGTGTAGACGCGGTTGCGGCCGCCGGCGCCTTCGCGGGACGGGCTCAGCAGGCCCTGGTCTTCGTAAAAGCGGATCGCGCGCGCCGTGATGTCGAATTCACGGGCCAGTTCGGTGATGGTGTAGGTGGGCATCTCTAGGTTTGCGGTAAAGTCGTACAATTTCCGTTTACGTCAACGTCAAGCACATTGTAGCGCGCCTGACTTTCCGAAAGAAGAAAATATGAACCCGCTCGAATCGCAACTGGACTACCCGCTGGGCGACACCATCCCGGCCATCGGCGCCGCGCACGAGATCGCGCCGGGCCTGCGCTGGCTGCGCATGCCGCTGCCGTTTGCGCTGGATCATATCAACCTCTGGCTGTTGCGCGACGGCGACGGCTGGAGCGTGGTCGACAGCGGCGTGGCCGGCGACGCCACCCGCGCCGCCTGGGAGTCCATCTTCGAAAGCGGCCTGGACGGCCTGCCGGTGCGGCGGGTGTTCGCCACCCATTGCCATCCCGACCACATCGGCCTGGCCGACTGGCTGTGCCGCCGCTGGGACGCGCCGTTGTGGACCACCACCGGCGAATACGCGTTCGCGCGCATGATGGCGGCCGCGCTGCCCGGCGTGGATGGCCTGGCGGCGCTGCCGCACTTCCAGCGCCACGGCCTGCGCGACCCGGACATGCTGGAAAAGATGAGCGGCCGGAAAAACTACTATCCGACGCTGGTGCCGTCGGTGCCGTCTGCCTACACGCGCATCCAGGACGGCCAGGCGCTGGCGGTCGGCGGGCGGAGCTGGCGGGTGATCACCGGTTTCGGCCATTCCCCCGAACACGCGGCGCTGTACTGCGCGGAATTGAACGTGCTGATTTCCGGCGACATGGTGCTGCCGCGCATTTCCACCAATGTATCGGTTTTCGCCGTCGAGCCGGAAGCCAACTCGCTGACGCTGTATTTAGAATCATTAAGCAAGTTTGTTGACTTGCCGAATGATGTATTGGTGCTGCCCTCGCACGGCAAACCGTTCCGCGGACTGCACACCCGCATCGCCCAATTGCGCCAGCACCACGTCGAGCGGCTGGCCGAAGTGGTGGACGCCTGCCGCGATTGGCAGTCGGCGGCCGACATCGTGCCGCTGATGTTCAAACGGCCGCTGGACGCCCACCAGCTGAGCTTTGCGCTGGGCGAGGCGCTGGCCCATCTGCACAATTTGTGGCACGACGGTATCGTGCGCCGTCAAACAGGGGCGGACGGCATCATACGCTTCCGCGTCGCGTAGCGTCGAAAGTCTGGCCGTAAACTAGCAGTAGTGTTATTGTAATAACTTCACTATTTCCGCTGGAAACGGCTCCGAGGCTCAGGCCTATTTCGCAGCGGGAAACCGAATAAAGTTCGGCGCCTGTTTTTGCGGGCGCTTGCACTTACAGAGGATAAAGTGTTAATTATAAAATCCCATCACGTCACAATCAGATCTTAAAAACAAGAGACTGACTTTCATGACGCAACGTGAAATAGTGCAATTATGAATTCTTCCAATGAACGCGAAAGCTTTAGCCAGCGCTTGCAACAGGCTCTCAAGAACGCCCACTACTCCCCCGACAGTCCAACCAGGTTGGCGCGGGAATTCAACATCCGCTTCGATGGCCGGCCCATCACCGTCCACGCCGCCCGCAAATGGCTGGTAGGCGAGGCGATTCCGACCCAGGAAAAGCTGCGCATGATCGCGCAATGGCTGGGCGTGCCGGCCGAATGGCTGCGCTTTGGCGGTGCCGAGGCGGACGCGCCGGCTGGCGACGGCGGCAACGGCCTGTCGCGCTTCGAGTCGGCCGACGTCAAGTTGATCGCGGATTTGCAACGCCTGGACGAGCATCATCGCCAGATCGCACGCGAATTTATACGCATGTTGGTGCGTGTCAACTACCAAAAGTAGTCATTTTATGTACTACTACGGAGTTATTTTTACCGTTTGTGGCTGAAGACTGGACTGTTTCCGTGTGAAACTAGTTTCACGGGAAAGCAAGTTTTTGTTCGGAATGGGCGTCCCCAAGGGGGCGCCTTTTTTATTTTGAGGGGCTTTACGAATTGTCATAGTTTCGACACGGTTTTGAGGCACAATAGGCAATCAGCGCCGCTGAGCCGCAGCATTTACTTCGGGAGCCTAGCTTTTGAGCCGTCTTATGAAAAGTAACTACAGCAACGTCGCGCAGCTAAAAGATTTGATGACCGTCCCCCCGATGACCGCCGCCCAGCACGCCGAGGTGATGCGCAAGCGTATCGCCCATCGCCGCATGGTCGAGGAAGCACGGGATCTGAAGAAGGCCAGCGGATCGCAGTTCGACAAACGCTAGCGTGGCACGGGCAGGTTAGTTTGGTTCGCTGGCGGGCTTCATGCCGTTCCAGCGCGGGGCCAGCGCATGCTCGATGCTGAACAAATCCAGCACCCGGCCCACGGTGTGGTCGACCATCTCCGCGATGCTTTGCGGGTTGTGGTAAAAGCTGGGCAGCGGCGGGAAGATGATCCCGCCCATTTCCGTCACCGCCGTCATATTGCGCAAGTGCGCCAGGTTGAACGGCGTTTCCCTCACCATCAGCACCAGCCGGCGGCGCTCCTTGAGCACCACGTCGGCCGCGCGCGCGACCAGGTTGTCCGACAGGCCGTGCGCCACCGACGCCAGCGTCTTCATCGAGCACGGCGCGATGATCATCCCATCCGATTGGAAAGAACCGCTGGCGATGGCCGCGCCGACGTCGCGCACCTTGTGCACCACGTGGGCCAGCGCCTCGACCTCGCGCCGCTGCAAGCCGGTTTCCTGGTGCAGCGTGAGGACCGCCGCGTCCGAGACGATCAAATGCGTCTCCACGCCTGCGGTGTGTTGCAACTGTTGCAGCAGACGCACGCCATACACCGCGCCGGTGGCGCCGGTGATGGCGATAATGATCCGCCGCGGACGATCAGGCATCCAGCAAAGCCTTCAGCTCACCCGACTCGAACATTTCGTTCATGATGTCCGAACCGCCGATGAATTCGCCCTTGATGTACAGCTGGGGAATGGTTGGCCAGTTCGAGTAATCCTTGATGCCCTGGCGGACTTCAGGATCTTCCAGCACGTTCACGGTTGCAATGTTCTCAACGCCGCAAGCTTTCAGGATCTGGATGGCGCGGCCGGAAAAGCCGCATTGCGGGAACTGGGCGGTGCCCTTCATGAACAGCACCACAGGGGTGGCGGTCACGGTTTCTTTGATCCAGGTTTGTACGTCGCTCATAGCTGCCTCAGTGAAAAGATGTAATTAGATGCCGTCATTTTATAAGAAATGCGGCCGCCGCGTGCTTGACAAGCCGAAAATCATTGGTAGTATAGCGTTTATCGATATATCGACTATCGATATACCGTTTAACGATACAGAGGAGCGGGATGGACGATATCCAATACTCGAAGTATCTGCCGCTGTCCGAGGCCACGTTCTACGTGATGCTGGCGCTGAACGAGCCCTTGCACGGCTACGCCATCATGCAGAAGGTGGAAATCATGAGCGGCGGCAGCGTCACCCTGGGGCCGGGCACCTTGTACGGCGTGTTCGGCACGCTGGAAAAGCAGGCGTTGATCGTCAAGGTGGCGGAAGAGGAACGGCGCAAGGTGTATGCGCTGACGGAGTTGGGACGCAAGGTGCTGGCCGAGCAGGTGCGCCGGCTGGAAATCATGGTTGGCAACGCCCATGCGTTGCTGCGAGCCGCTTAGGGAGGCAGTGTGGAAAACGGTACCGTAGTGCGGAAGTTCAAGTTGTGGTTTGTCTGGCAGGACGAGAAACACGAACAATGGCTGCAGCGGATGGCGGCCCAGGGCTTGCATTTACGTGACACCAACTGCATCGGCCTGCATACCTTTGTGCGCGGCGCACCTGCGGATGTGGCCTACCGGTGGGACGTGGGCCGCCAGCGGCGCGACCCGGAATACATGCAGCTGTTCCAGGACGCGGGCTGGGAATACGTGGCGTCGACGATGGGCTGGCATTGCTGGCGCAAGACCCGCAAGGCTGGCGCGGTGATGGAAATCTTTACCGACAATGCGGGCCGGATACGCAAGTACCGGACTGTGCTCCGGCTGCTGGCGCTGGCCATGGTGGCGCAGGTGCCGTCGATATGGATCAACTTCCGGAACTCGCGCGAACTGCTGGCACGGAAGGCGGACATCGCCGCCTTCCCCGCCGCCACAGCGTGGCTGAACGTTGCCGTGCTGTTGCTGCTGCTTTATGCGATCGCCAGAATCGGCGGCCGCGTCCGCAACCTGAAGCGCGCTTAACCCCGCAGCTTGGCGAAGGCGGCCGCCATGCTGCCGCCGATCGGCTCGGACTTGGCGGCTTGCTTCTGGTGCTGGCCCATGCTCTTGCGGTCGTTGCGGTCGCCGCGCTGCTGCGGCTGCGAACCGGCTTGCGGCGCGCTGTCGGTCAGGCGCATGGTCAGGGCGATGCGCTTGCGCTTCTCGTCCACCTCCAGCACCTTGACCTTGACCACCTGCCCGGCCTTGACCACCGTGTGCGGATCCTTGACGAAGGTGTTCGACAAGGCCGAGATGTGCACCAGGCCGTCCTGGTGCACGCCGATGTCGACAAACGCGCCGAACGCGGCCACGTTGGTGACCACGCCTTCCAGGATCATGTCCGGGCGCAGGTCGCGGATCTCTTCCACGCCTTCCTTGAAGGTGGCGGTGGTGAACTCGGGGCGCGGATCGCGGCCCGGCTTCTCCAGCTCCTTCAGGATGTCGGAAATGGTCGGCACGCCGAACTTGTCGTCGGCGTACTTGGCCGGATTGAGCGTCTTGATCAGCGCGGTTTCGCCGATCACGGCCTTGATGTCCTTCTTGATGTCGCCGAGGATCTTCTCCACCAGCGGATACGATTCCGGGTGCACCGCCGAGGCGTCCAGCGGGTTCTCGCCGCCCATCACGCGCAGGAAGCCGGCCGCCTGCTCGAAGGTCTTGTCGCCCAGGCGCGGCACCGACTTGAGCGCCGCGCGCGAGGTGAACGCGCCCTTGACGTCGCGGTAGGCCACGATGGCCTGCGCCACCGAGGCCGACAGCCCCGACACGCGCGCCAGCAGCGGCGCCGAGGCGGTGTTGACGTCCACGCCGACCGCGTTCACGCAATCCTCGACCACCGCGTCCAGCGAGCGGGCCAGCTGGGTTTGCGAGACGTCGTGCTGGTACTGGCCGACGCCGATCGATTTCGGATCGATCTTGACCAGCTCGGCCAGTGGATCCTGCAGGCGGCGGGCGATCGACACCGCGCCGCGCAGCGACACGTCCATGTCCGGCAGTTCGCGCGAGGCGAATTCCGACGCCGAATACACCGACGCGCCCGCCTCCGAGACGACGATCTTGCTCATTTTTTGCTCAGGGAAGCGCTTGATCAGGTCCTGCGCCAGCTTGTCGGTTTCGCGCGAGGCGGTGCCGTTGCCGATCGAAATCAGGGAGACGTTGTGCTTGGCCGCCAGCTTGCCCAAGGTGTGCAGCGAGCCTTCCCAGTCGTTTTTCGGCTGGTGCGGGTAGATCACGGCGGTGTCGACCACCTTGCCGGTGGCGTCCACCACCGCCACCTTGACGCCGGTGCGCAGGCCCGGGTCCAGGCCCATGGTGGCGCGCTGGCCGGCCGGCGCGGCCAGCAGCAGCGCCTTCAGGTTGGTGGCGAAGACGTTGATCGCGTCCTGCTCGGAGCGCTCGCGCAGCGCGCCCATCAGCTCGGTTTCCAGGTGCATGAAGCTCTTCACGCGCCAGGTCCAGCGGGCCGTGTCGCCCAGCCACTTGTCGGCCGGACGGCCCTGGTTTTTGATGCCGAAACGGGCGGCGATGCGGCCTTCGCACGGATTGTGCGGCGCGTCCCACTTCGGTTTCTCGGCCTCGGTGTCGAGCCGCAGCGTGACGTCGAGGATGCCTTCGCGGCGGCCGCGCAGCAGGGCCAGCGCGCGGTGCGACGGCACGGTGGCGATGGTTTCGGAATAATCGAAGTAATCGGCGAACTTTTCGCCCTCGTCTTGCTTTCCTTCAATAACCTTGGATTCCACGATGCCATGCTCTTGCACATATTCGCGCAGGGATTGCAGCAGGGTGGCGTCTTCGGCAAAGCGTTCCATCAGGATCTGGCGGGCGCCGTCCAGCGCCGCCTTGATATCGGCCACGCCCGGATTGTTGCCCTCGGCGGTGGTGAAGGCGTCGCGCAGGTACTTGTTGGCTTCCATTTCCGGGTTCAGTTCCGGATTGGCCAGCAGGCCGTCGGCCAGCGGCGCCAGGCCCGCTTCGATGGCGATTTGCGCCTTGGTGCGGCGTTTTTGCTTGTAGGGCAGGTATAAGTCTTCAAGACGGGTCTTGTCTTCTGCATGCATGACTGCATCTAACAGTTCGGGCGTCATTTTATTCTGCTCGGTGATCGATGCCACGATGGCGGCGCGGCGGTCTTCCAGCTCGCGCAGGTAGCGCAGCCGCTCTTCGAGCAGACGCAATTGAATGTCGTCCAGGCCGCCGGTGGCTTCTTTCCGGTAGCGGGCGATGAAGGGCACCGTGGCGCCTTCGTCCAGCAGGGCGATGGCGGCGGCGACCTGCACCGGTTTGCAAGTCAGTTCCAGGGCAAGACGTTGTTCGATTGAAGGCAACATGTGGGCGATTCCTAAGCAGTCAAGCCCGGAATGATACGCAATCGGCGCGAATGCGCCAGTCTTGACAGTCCAAACGGACTGTGGGCGGCCGAAGTAACACGTTTATCTGCGGGTTTTTGAAGAATCCGCAAACACGAAGGCGTGTATGGCGGATAATATCGCCTGTTGCCGTTTTTGAACCATGCTGACCAACAATGCGACCTATGGATTTTACCCGCGACGACGCCACCGATGTCCCAGCTGCCCCGGCAGCCCCCGTACGCCCTGCGCCGCCCGCGAATCAATTGTCGTACGCCGTAGCCACCTGGCTGCAGCGTGTGGATGCCGCAGCGCATCCAAAAGCCAAACTGAACGCGCCGCCGGTCGATAACGATCCCAAGCAGCAGACCCAATACAAGCTGATCTACGTGATGGCGCCCACCAGCGGCGGCCGCCATGTGGCGCTGTGCCTGTACAAGGCGCGGCTGCGCTCGAACGGCGACGTCGCCGCGGCCAGCCCGGTGAGCGAGATATTTTCGCTGCTGTCGGCTCCGCCGAGCTTCCTCGCGGCCGGCGACGAGGACTTGATCCGTTTCTTTGTTGCAATGCGCAGCGGACAGAATTCCCAGACCGGCTCCGCCACCGAGCCGCGCGGCAAGATCGGCGCGGCCCTGCTCAACATGCTGGCCGAACAGGATAAGTTGCTTTGGGCAAACTCCTGGGCCGATGTCGGCAACGGCCTGGTCTACCCGCTCAAGGGCGGCGTGATGCGCGAAGCCAACCTGGCCTGGCGCGAGGAAGGCAAAGGGCTGAGGCTGGGCTGGCAGGTGCAGGCGCCGCCGAACGCCAAGCATGTCGGCGCCGACCAGGTCGACTACATGCTGCCGACCGATCCGCCGTGGTACATCGACAACCTTTCCTGCGGCGTGCTGCAGCTGAACCAGGGCGGCGCGGCGATCCCGCTGGCCGACCTGCAGGCGCTGGTGGCGCAAGCCCCGCTGCTGACCAACAACGACAAGATGCGCGTGTCGCAACTGCTGCTGGCCCACGGCCTGCAACAGCTGATGCCGCTGCCGCAGCCGCTGCCGCAGCGGGTGCGCGACGACGTCAAGCCGCGCCCGGTGCTGACGCTGGACGCGGCCATGCTGGCCGACGGCTCGCTGCAGCGCTGGCACGACTTCGCCGTGCTGTCCTTCGACTACGACGGCGAGCGCGTCTCCTTCGACCCGTCGCAGCGCGTGGTGCGCCAGAAGGGCGAAGTGACCGAAATCATCCAGCGCGACAGCGCCGCCGAGGAGCTGGCCCTGTCGTTGCTGACCGAGCGCCACTTCCACCCGCCGGTCACCCTGCCGCTGAGCAGCGTCAAGGGCGGCCTGTTGCTGCCGAGCCAGGCCGAATGGATACGCTTCGCCCGCGACGGTATCGACGCGCTCAAGCAAGCCGGCTGGAAGGTCGAGAAAACCGTCAAGTACCGCTACGACGTCAGCGACGTCGGCGACTGGTACGCCGATGTGGTGGAAGATCCGGCCGACGGCGGCCACGCCTGGTTCGAGCTGGAACTGGGCATCATGGTCGAGCAGGACCGCGTGCCGCTGCTGCCGGTGCTGGTGCAGATGATCCGCAGCGCGCCGAACGACTTCAATCCGAAAACCATCGCCCAGCACGGCGACGAGGACCAGATGCTGGCCGTGCTGCCCGACGGTAGCCGTGTCGCGCTGCCGTGGGGGCGCGTCAAGCCCATCCTCAACACGCTGGGCGAGCTGTACTTCAACGACAAGATCAAGACCTCGCTGCGCATGGCCACGCTGGACGCAGCGCGCCTGGACGACCTGGCCCGCAACGTCGAGCTCAACTGGACCGGCGGCGCCGAGCTGCGCGAAATGGGCGCGCGCCTGAACCAGTTCGGCGCCGTCAAGCGCATCGCCACGCCGGCCGGCCTGCAGGCCACGCTGCGCGACTACCAGACCGACGGCTTGTCGTGGATGCAGTTCCTGCGCGAGTACGGCTTCGCCGGCATCCTGGCCGATGACAT
Source organism: Duganella sp. BJB1802 (assembly GCF_013369445.1). Lineage (NCBI taxonomy): Bacteria > Pseudomonadati > Pseudomonadota > Betaproteobacteria > Burkholderiales > Oxalobacteraceae > Duganella > Duganella sp. BJB1802. Next base: position 107,039 of record NZ_JABWEF010000007.1, read on the forward strand.
GGGCCTGGGCAAGACCGTGCAGACGCTGGCCCACATCCTGGTCGAGAAGGAGGCCGGCCGCCTGACCGCGCCGGCGCTGGTGATCGCGCCGACCAGCCTGATGGGCAACTGGCAGGAGGAGGCGGCCCGTTTCGCGCCCGGCCTGCGCGTGCTGCTGTTGCAAGGCAAGGACCGCATGGGCCAGTTCGACCAGATCGAGGAGGCCGACCTGGTGCTGACCACCTACGCGCTGCTGCCGCGCGACGAGGAAAAACTGCGCGAGCACGATTTCCACTTGGTCATCCTGGACGAATCGCACTACATCAAGAACACCCGCAGCAAGGCCGCGCAGAGCGCCGGCCTGCTGCGCGCGCGCCATCGGCTGTGCCTGTCCGGCACGCCGCTGGAAAACCACCTGGGCGAGCTGTGGTCGCAATTCCACTTCCTGCTGCCGGGCCTGCTCGGCGACGAGAAGGGTTTCAACACCGTGTTCCGCCACCCGATCGAGCGCCAGGACGACCCGTTGCGGCGTGCGCTGCTGAACCGCCGCATCAAGCCCTTCCTGCTGCGCCGGACCAAGGACAACGTGGCCAAGGAACTGCCGCCGAAGACCGAGATGGTGCGCAAGGTCGAGCTGACCGGCGCCCAGCGCGACCTGTACGAGACGGTGCGCCTGGCCATGGACCAGAAGGTGCGCGAGGAGATCGACCGCAAGGGCGTGGCGCGCAGCCAGATCGTGATCCTGGAGGCGCTGCTGAAGCTGCGCCAGGTGTGTTGCGATCCGCGCCTGGTCAAGTCGCTGCCGTCGAAGAAGCAGACGGCCGGCTCGGCCAAGCTGATCGACCTGATGCAGATGGTCGAGGATTTGCTGGAGGAAAACCGCAAGATCCTGGTGTTCTCGCAGTTCACCAGCATGCTGGAGCTGATCGAGGAGGAACTGGAAGCGCGCGATATCCCGTATGCCTTGCTGACCGGCGAGACCAAGGACCGCAGCGCCCAAGTGGCGGCGTTCCAGCAGGGCGCGGTGCCGATCTTCCTGATCAGCCTGAAGGCAGGCGGCGTCGGCCTGAACCTGACGGCGGCCGACACCGTGATCCACTACGATCCGTGGTGGAATCCGGCGGCGGAAAACCAGGCCACCGACCGCGCCTGGCGTATCGGCCAGGACAAGCCGGTGTTCGTCTACAAGCTGATCGCCAAGGGCACGCTGGAGGAAAAAATCCAGCTGCTGCAGCAGAAGAAATCCGATTTGGCGCAATCCATCCTGGCCGAAGGCGAGTCGCAGAAAATGGCGCTCACCCAGGAAGATTTGCAGCAGATCTTCGCCCCGCTGGCGGAATAAGTGGCCACCGTCGCCGAACTGCAAGCGGCGCTGCGCCAGTCGCAGGAGGAAGCGGAGCGCTACCGCCTGCTGCTCCAGCATAGCGGCGAGGTCAGCTGGATGGCCGACTGCGCCAGCCTGCGCTTGACCTGGCTCAGCCCCGCCGCCGGGCGCCAGTTCGGCTACACGCTGGAGTCGGCGCAGACGCTGGCCGCCGGCCTGTTGCAGCAACTGCCGGCCCGGCTGGCGCGCCACGCCAACGGCGACCCGAGCCGCGTTCGCCTGCTGCGCGAAACCGAGTTGCCCCACGCGGACGGCCGCATGCTGCCGGTGGAAATCGAATCGACGCTGATCCTCGACGAGCAAGGCGCCGCCGTCTCGGTGGTGGGCGTGGTGCGCGACCTGAGCGCGCGCCGCGAGCTGGCGGCGCAGCAAAAGAAGTTCGCGTCCATGCTGTCGCACGAATTCCGCACGCCGCTGTCGACCATCGACGGCGCCGTGCAGCGCCTGGAAATGACCGGCGCCCATCACGACGAAGGCACGCGCAAGCGCTACCGCAAGATCCAGACCGCCGTCGACCGCATGCTGGCCATGCTGGACGAGTACCTGTCGCCCGAGCGCATGGCCAGCATCGGCCGCGAGCGCCAGCCGAATGAAATCTCGCCCGCCACGCTGCTGGAATCGGTGGCCGAACAGGCGCGCCGCCGGCGCGACGCGGTCAGCGTGCGTACCGATGCGCTGCCGCAATGGATGCGCTGCGACCCGGCCGGTGTGCGCTTATGCCTGGAAATCTTGGTGGACAATGCAATAAAGTACACGAGCGCCAATACTCCGATAGAATTGATAGGCAAAATGGCAAGCGAGGGTGGTGTCGAGTTCCTTGTGCGCGATCACGGGGCCGGCGTGCCGGCGGCCGAACTGGCGCATGTGTTCGACAAATCCTTCCGCGGCAGCAACGCTGTCGGCGTGGCCGGATCCGGCTTGGGCCTGTACATGGCGCGCGCGGTGGTGGATGTTCACGGCGGCACGCTGACGGCAACAAATGTTTCTGAAAGCGGCGCGGAATTTCGGATTTGGTTGCCGGTTGGGGCCGCTGCCGGGAAAAGCCTTGCGTGGTCGGGTGGCAGCAGTGATAATTCCTTGGACGCAAGCTGAAGCAGCAAGGCAGGACTGAGCACCGTTGCTCAATAATCGATCGAATGGCGCATCAATGACGCAAATACTCATCGTGGAAGACAATCTGGACTATGCCGAGGAAATGGCAGAGTTTTTGACTGAGCTTGAACACGAAGTGCACATCACCAACAACGCCAGCGAAATGTGGTCCGCCCTCAGCCAGGGCAATGTCGGCGTGGTGGTGCTCGATCTGGGTCTGCCGGACGAAGACGGTTTCAATGTGATACCCAGGATGCGCCAGCTGTACCCGCAGATCGGCCTGCTGGTGCTGACCGGCCGGGTCGCTTTCGACAACCGCATCCTCGGCCTGCGCCTGGGCGCCGACCACTACCTGACCAAGCCGATCAAATTCCCGGAACTGGCAGCCCACATCGAGGCGCTGGACCGCCGCGTCGGCCCGCAGGAAACCGTCCCCGCGCCCAGCAAGTGGACGCTGCGCGTCAGCGCCCGCCAGCTGGAGCTGCAAGGCATGGCCATCACGCTGACCGAGAAAGAATGCAATTTCCTTCATTTGCTGACGATTAACACCCGTCCCGTGCCGCGCCAGGTCATCGTGGCCGGCATCGGCGGCGACGATCCCGACGCCGGACGCCGGGTCGACATGCTGGTGTATCGTTTACGCAAAAAAGCCCGCACCGGCCTTGGCCAGGACTTGCCCCTGCGCAGCGCCTATGGCGAGGGCTACAGCCTCTCCGCCAGCTTCAACTTATCTTGAGTCAAACTCAATAGTATTTCTGTACTGTGGAAATCTGTGAGTTTCCTAAGTGCAGCTTTGTCGTAGCATGAATTTTCCACGTATAAAAAACTGGGGAGAATTGCAATGCGCTACAGCGATTGGAAAATTGGGATGCGCCTGGCCGGCGGCTTCGGCTTGGTGATGTTGCTCATCGTCGGCATGGCCATGGCCGGCATGTGGCGCCTGCAGGCGGTGGGCGACCTGACCGAGCAGATGGTGGGCAGCGCCAGCGTCAAGGAGCGCCTGACCGCCGAATGGCATAACCAGATCAGCATCAGCGGCGTGAGCGTGCTGGCCTTCGCCCGCAATACCGAAACCGCCGAATCCCCGGCGCTTGCCGAGAAGGCAGCCGCCACCCGCGCGCGCGTCAACGCCATCCAGAAGCAACTCGAACCCCTGCTGACCAGCACCGAGGAGAAAGCCTTGCTGGAAGCGGTCGCGTCGGTGCGCAAGGGCTATGCGGCCAGCCGCGATGTTTTGTTCAAGCTCAAGAAAAGCGGCGACCTCGCCGGCGCCCGCGCCTTGGCCGACAGCAAGCTGGAACCCCAATTCAACGCCTACCTGGACAGCGTGCAGAAAATCGGCGACTACGAGGCCGGCGTCGGCCGCGCGCTGGCGGCGGAGGTGCAGCAGCAATACCATTCGGGCCAGCGCTTCCTGCTGGCGCTGACGGCCGGCGCGCTGGCGCTGGGCGCCTGGTTCGCGTACGTGATCGGCATATCGATCACCGGCCCCATCCACAAGGCGGTGCGGGTGGCGCAGACCGTCGCGGCGGGCGACTTGAGCAGCAAGATCGACGTGCGCAGCAAGGACGAGACCGGCGTGCTGCTGCAGGCGCTGAAGGACATGAACGCCAGCCTGATCAACATCGTCGGCCAGGTGCGCAGCGGCACCGACACCATCGCCACCGCCTCGGGCCAGATCGCCACCGGCAACCTCGACCTGTCGGCCCGCACCGAACAGCAGGCCAGTTCGCTGCAGCAGACCGCCTCGTCGATGGAGGAGCTGACCGCCACCGTCAAGCAGAACGGCGACAACTCGCGCCAAGCGCACACGCTGGCGCTGTCGGCCTCGGAGGTGGCGGTCAAGGGTGGCACCGTGGTCGACGAAGTGGTCGACACCATGAGCGAGATCAGCACGTCGGCGCACAAGATCGTCGACATCATCGCCGTCATCGACGGCATCGCCTTCCAGACCAATATTTTGGCCCTGAACGCGGCGGTGGAGGCGGCCCGCGCCGGCGACCAGGGCCGGGGCTTTGCCGTGGTGGCGAGCGAGGTGCGCAACCTGGCCCAGCGCAGCGCCAGCGCGGCGAAGGAAATTAAGGAGCTGATCAACAATTCGGTCGACAAGGTGGAAAGCGGCGCGCGCCTGGTGGCCCAGGCCGGCAGCACGATGCGGGAAATCGTCGTCAACGTGCGGCGTGTGACCGACATCATCGGCGAAATCACCGCCGCCAGCGCCGAGCAGACCAACGGCATCGAGCAGATCAACCGCGCCATCGCGCAGATGGACCAGGTGACGCAGCAGAACGCGGCGCTGGTCGAGGAGGCGGCGGCGGCCTCCGCCGCGCTGCAGGACCAGAGCGGGGCGCTGGCCCGCGTGGTCAGCGTGTTCCAACTTTCCGGCACTGCGCCGAAAAACAGGGACAGAGTCAGGCCGGTTTTGCTGGGCGCCTGATTAATCGGGGACAGAGTGGTGTAGAATCGGTGTTTCCGATTCCTTTTGCTGAAATTTATGGCACGTCTACCCCGCTTGATCGTCCCCGGCCAGCCGCATCACGTTATCCAGACCGGCAACAACAACCAACCGATCTTCCGCGAGACCGAAGATTACCAGGCCTTCCTCGGCTGGCTGCGCACAGCCGCCAAGAACTACAAAGTGGCGGTGCACGCTTATGTGTTGATGCCGGACCACCTGCATTTGCTGGTCACGCCGGCCGACGAGGAGGGCCTGGGCCAGATGATGCAATGGATAGGCCGCTATTACGTACCCTACTTCAATCAAAAATACGGCCGCAGCGGCACTTTGTGGAATGGACGCTACAAAACCTCGCTGATCGACGCCGAGCAATACTTCATGTCGTGCAGCCGTTATATCGAGTTCAATCCAGTGCGCAACGGCATGGTGGGGCGGGCCGAGGATTATCCGTGGTCCAGCTATCCGCACCACGCCGGCCTGCGTTCCGACGGCCTGATCGTCGACCATCCGAAGTTCTGGGAACTGGGCAACACGCCGTTCCAGCGCGAGGCGGCCTACATCGCGCTGGCCGAGCCGGCCTTGAGCGAGGAAGAGATCACCCTCATCAGCAAGGCGCTGCTCAAGGGCTGGCCGTTGGGCACGGAGCAATTCAAGACGGCGTTGCAGCACAAGGTCAAGCGCCAGGTCTTGCCGGCCAAGCGCGGCAGACCGTTCAAAATCAAGCCTGAAGCGGCCTGAACAACGAGCCAACACCGTGGGAATCGCCGGTTCCCGCGGTTTTTTTAGAATCGCCATCACTCTGTCCCTAATTAAAATTTCCGGCGACTCGGAAAAAATTAATTCGACTCCGACCCTAATTGTTATTGTTGAAGTTTACGCTGCATTGCACTACTCTAGCTTTTCGTTAGTCAAAATTGCAGTGGAGAGCCCATGAAAGCCCAAGGTCTGTACGATCCGTCCAATGAACACGATGCCTGCGGCGTCGGTTTCGTCGCCCACATCAAGGGCAACAAGAGCCACTCCATCGTGGAGCAGGGTCTGTTGATCCTGAAAAACCTCGATCACCGGGGCGCCGTGGGCGCCGATGCGCTGATGGGCGATGGCGCCGGTATCCTGATCCAGATTCCGGACCAGTACTATCGCGACGAGATGGCCAAGCAGGGCGTGGAACTGCCGCCGCCAGGCGAGTACGGCGTCGGCATGGTGTTCCTGCCGAAGGAAAACGCTTCCCGCATCGCTTGCGAACAGGAAATCGAGCGCGCCGTGCGCGCCGAAGGCCAAGTCGTGCTGGGCTGGCGCAACGTGCCGGTCGACTGCGACATGCCGATGTCCCCGACCGTGCGCGCCAAGGAGCCGGTGATCCGCCAGATCTTCATCGGCCGCGGCGCCGACATCATGGTGACCGACGCGCTGGAACGCAAGCTGTACGTGATCCGCAAATCGTCCGGCCACGCGATCCAGGCGTTGAAGCTGATCCACGGCAAAGAATTCTTCGTGGCCTCGTTGTCGGCCCGCACCATCGTCTACAAGGGCCTGCTGCTGGCGGACCAGGTCGGCGTGTACTACAAGGACCTGCAGGATGCGCGCTGCGTGTCGGCGCTGGCGCTGGTGCACCAGCGTTTCTCGACCAACACCTTCCCGGAATGGCCGCTGGCCCACCCGTACCGCCTGATCGCCCACAACGGCGAGATCAATACCGTCAAAGGCAACTTCAACTGGATGCGCGCCCGTGAAGGCGTGATGAAGTCCGCCGTGCTGGGCGACGACCTGCAGAAGCTGTTCCCGCTGATCTACGAAGGCCAGTCGGACACCGCCTGCTTCGACAACGCGCTGGAACTGCTGCTGATGGCGGGCTATCCGATCGCCCAGGCGATGATGATGATGATTCCGGAAGCCTGGGAAAATCACGGCACGATGGACGACAATCGCCGCGCGTTCTACGAATATCACGCCGCCATGATGGAACCGTGGGACGGCCCGGCCGCCATGGCCTTCACCGACGGCCGCTACATCGGCGGCACGCTGGACCGCAACGGCTTGCGTCCGGCCCGCTACATCGTCACCGACGACGACCTGGTCGTGATGGCGTCGGAATCGGGCGTGCTGCCGATTCCCGAATCCAAGATCATCCAGAAATGGCGTCTGCAGCCGGGCAAGATGTTCCTGATCGACCTGGAAGCGGGCCGCATCATCGACGATAAAGAGCTGAAAGACACCTACGCCAACGCCAAGCCGTACAAGGCGTGGATCAACGCGGTGCGCATCAAGCTCAACGAAATCAAGCTGAGCGAAAGCCAGCTGGCGCACAACCGCGCCAAGGACGTCGCGCCGGCCCAGGGCGAAAAAGCCACGCCATCGCTGCTGGACCGCCAGCAAGCCTTCGGCTACACCCAGGAAGACCTGAAGTTCCTGATGGCGCCGATGGCCGCCGCCGGCGAAGAAGCCACCGGCTCGATGGGCAACGACTCGCCGCTGGCCGTCATGTCCAACAAGCTCAAGCCGCTGTACAACTACTTCAAGCAGCTGTTCGCGCAAGTGACCAACCCGCCGATCGACCCGATCCGCGAAGCGATGGTGATGTCGCTGGTGTCCTTCATCGGCCCGAAACCGAACCTGCTCGACACCAACAACGTCAATCCGCCGATGCGCCTGGAAGTGTCGCAGCCCATCCTGGGCTTCGACGACATGGCCCGCCTGCGCGGCATCAGCGCGCATACCGGTGGCAAGTTCAAGTCATATGAGCTGAACATCTGCTATCCGCTGGCTTGGGGCAAGGACGGCGTGGAAGCCTGCCTGGCGTCGCTGTGCGCCGAGGCGGTCGACGCGGTCAAGTCCGGCCACAACATCCTGATCGTGTCGGACCGCTCGGTCGGCCCGGACCGCGTGGCGATTCCAGCGCTGCTGGCCACCTCGACCGTGCACCAGCACCTGGTCAGCAAGGGCCTGCGCGCCTCCACCGGCCTGGTCGTCGAGACCGGCTCGGCCCGCGAGACCCACCACTTCGCGCTGCTGGCAGGCTACGGCGCCGAAGCGATCCACCCTTACCTGGCGATGGAAACGCTGGTCGAGATGGCGCTGGGCATGCCGGGCGACATGACCGGCGAGAAGGCGGTCTATAACTACACCAAGGCGGTCGGCAAGGGGCTGATGAAGGTCATGTCCAAGATGGGCATCTCGACCTACATGTCCTACTGCGGCGCGCAGATCTTCGAGGCCGTCGGCCTGAACAAGTCGCTGGTCGACAAGTACTTCAAGGGCACGGCCTCCAACGTGGAAGGCATCGGCGTGTTCGAAGTGGCGGAAGAGGCGCTGCGCCTGCACAACCTGGCCTTCGGCGACGATCCCGTGCTGGCCAACCACCTGGACGCCGGCGGCGAGTACGCCTACCGCGTGCGCGGCGAAGACCACCTGTGGACCCCGGATGCGATCGCCAAGCTGCAGCATTCGACCCGCAGCAACAACTTCTCCAGCTACAAGGAGTACGCGCAGATCATCAACGACCAGAGCAAGCGTCACCTGACCTTGCGCGGCCTGTTCGAGTTCAAGCTCGATCCGACCAAGGCGATCCCGCTGGACGAAGTCGAGCCGGCCAAGGAAATCGTCAAGCGCTTCGCGACCGGCGCCATGTCCATGGGTTCGATCTCGACCGAAGCCCACGCCACGCTGGCGGTGGCGATGAACCGCATCGGCGGCAAGTCCAATACCGGCGAAGGCGGCGAGGATCCATCGCGCTACACGATGGAACTGAAGGGCATCAAGATCAAGCAGGGCGAGACCATGGCCTCGGTCATGGGCAAAGAGCAGATGGTGGTCGACATTCCGCTGCAGGCGGGCGATTCGCTGCGCTCGCGCATCAAGCAGGTGGCGTCCGGCCGTTTCGGCGTGACCGCGGCCTACCTGAACTCGGCCGACCAGATCCAGATCAAGATGGCGCAGGGCGCCAAGCCGGGCGAAGGCGGCCAGCTGCCGGGCCATAAGGTGTCCGAGTACATCGCGACCTTGCGCTTCTCGGTGCCGGGCGTGGGCCTGATCTCGCCGCCGCCGCACCACGACATCTATTCGATCGAGGATCTGGCACAGCTGATCCACGACCTGAAGAACGCCAACCCGCGCGCTTCGATCTCGGTCAAGCTGGTGTCGGAAGTGGGTATCGGCACCGTGGCCGCCGGCGTGACCAAGGCCAAGGCCGATCACGTTGTGGTCGCAGGCCATGACGGCGGCACTGGCGCTTCGCCGCTGTCGTCGGTCAAGCACGCCGGTACGCCGTGGGAGTTGGGCCTGGCGGAAACGCAGCAGACCCTGGTGCTGAACGGCTTGCGCAGCCGCATCCGCGTCCAGGCCGATGGCCAGATGCGTACCGGCCGCGACGTCGTCATCGCCGCCATGCTGGGCGCCGACGAAATCGGCTTCGCCACCGCGCCGCTGGTGGTCGAGGGCTGCATCATGATGCGCAAGTGCCACCTGAACACCTGCCCGGTCGGCGTCGCCACGCAGGATCCTGTGCTGCGCGCCAAGTTCTCCGGCAAGCCCGAGTACGTGGTGAACTACTTCTTCTTCGTCGCCGAGGAAGCCCGCCAGCTGATGGCGCAACTGGGCATCCGCACGTATGACGAGCTGATCGGCCGCGTCGACCTGCTGGACAAGTCCAAGGCGATCACGCACTGGAAGGCCAAGGGCCTGGACTTCAGCAACATCTTCTACTCGCCGGAAGTGCCGAACGGCGACTCCATCTACCACACGATGGAGCAGGACCACGGCCTGGACAAGGCGCTCGACCACAAGCTGATCGCGCAAGCCAAGGCCGCGCTGGAGAAGGGCGAGCGCGTCTCGTTCATCTCGCCGGTACGCAACGTCAACCGCACCGTCGGCACCATGCTGTCGGGTGAAGTGGCCAAGCGCTACGGCCACGCCGGCCTGCCGGACGACACCATCCACATCCAGCTGCAAGGCACGGCCGGCCAGTCGGCCTGCGCCTTCCTGGCGCACGGCATCACCATCGACCTGGTCGGCGAGGGCAACGACTACGTCGGCAAGGGCTTGTCGGGCGGCCGCATCATCGTGCGTCCGAACACCGAGTTCCGTGGCTGGGCGGTGAACAACATCATCATCGGCAACACCGTGCTGTACGGCGCGATCAGCGGCGAAGCCTTCTTCAACGGCGTGGCCGGCGAGCGTTTCGCCGTGCGTAATTCGGGCGCCACCGCCATCGTCGAAGGCACCGGCGACCACGGTTGCGAATACATGACCGGCGGCACCGTGGTGGTGTTGGGCGCCACCGGCCGCAACTTCGCGGCGGGCATGTCGGGCGGCATCGCCTACGTGTACGACCCGGAAGGCGATTTCGAGGCGCGCTGCAACACCGCGATGGTGACGCTGGAGCCGGTGCTGACCGCCAAGGAGCAGGAAGCCCAGAGCGAGACCTGGCACGTGCAGCACAAGGACCACGGCCGCGAGGCGGACGAGGTGATCCTGAAGCGCTTGATCGAGCGTCACTTCAAGCACACCGGCAGCACCCGTGCCCGCCTGTTGCTGGACAACTGGGCCGAAGGCCGCGGCAAATTCGTCAAGGTCTTCCCGAGCGAATACAAGCGCGCCCTGGTCGAGATGGCCGAGGACGTGGCGAACGAAGCCGCCTCCGCGCAGCCGATCGCAGCCTGATGCTGACCGTACAGAACAATATTTAAGGAATTATCGTGGGTAAAATCACCGGCTTCATGGAATTCAAGCGTCAGGACGAGGGCTATCTGCCGCCTGCTACGCGGTTGAAAAACTATTCCGAATTCGTCATCACCCTGACCAACGAGCAGGCCAAGGTGCAGGGCGCGCGCTGCATGGATTGCGGCATCCCGTTCTGCAACACCGGCTGCCCGGTCAACAACATCATCCCGGACTGGAACGACCTGGTCTATCGCGGCAACTACCGCGAGGCGCTCGACACCCTGCACTCGACCAACAACTTCCCGGAATTCACCGGCCGCATCTGCCCCGCGCCGTGCGAGGCCGCCTGCACGCTGGGCATCAACAACGATCCGGTCGGCATCAAGTCGATCGAGCACAAGATCATCGACGAAGGCTGGGAACACGGCTGGGTCGTGCCGCAGCCGGCCGCCCAGCAGAGCGGCAAGAAAGTGGCCGTGGTCGGCTCCGGCCCCGCCGGCCTGGCGGCGGCGCAGCAGCTGGCGCGCGCCGGCCACGCCGTCACCGTGTTCGAGAAGAGCGACCGCGTCGGCGGCCTGCTGCGCTACGGCATTCCAGACTTCAAGATGGAAAAGTCGCACATCGACCGCCGCATCAAGCAGATGGAAGCCGAAGGCGTGGTGTTCCGCACCAGCGTCCTGGTCGGCAAGGACTTCCCGGCCAACGTCAACAACTGGGCCAAGGAAACCATCTTCCCCGAAGACCTGGCCAAGGACTTCGACGCGGTCGTGCTGGCCGGCGGCGCCGAGCAGCCGCGCGACCTGCCGGTGCCGGGCCGCGAGCTCAAGGGCGTGCATTTCGCCATGGACTTCCTGCCGCAGCAAAACAAGGTCAACGCCGGCGACAAGGTCAAAGACCAGCTCAAAGCCACCGGCAAGCACGTGGTGGTGATCGGCGGCGGCGACACCGGTTCCGACTGCGTCGGCACCTCGAACCGCCACGGCGCCGCCTCGGTGACCCAGTTCGAGCTGATGCCGATGCCACCGGAGCAAGAGAACAAGCCGCTGGTGTGGCCGTACTGGCCGACCAAGCTGCGCACCTCCTCGTCGCACGAGGAAGGCTGCGAGCGCGACTGGGCGGTGGCCACCAAGCGCCTGGAAGGCAAGAACGGCAAGGTCGAGAAGCTGGTCGCCTGCCGCGTCGAGTGGAAGGACGGCAAGATGAGCGAAGTGCCGAACTCGGAATTCGAGATGAAGGCCGACCTGGTGCTGCTGGCCATGGGCTTCGTGTCGCCGGTCGCCAACGTGCTGGACGCTTTCGGCATCGAGAAAGATGCGCGCGGCAACGCCAAGGCCACCACGGACGGCGAAGGCTGCTACAAGACTACCGCCCCCAACGTGTTTGCCGCCGGCGACGTGCGCCGCGGCCAGTCGCTGGTGGTGTGGGCGATCCGCGAAGGCCGCCAGTGCGCGCGCGCGGTCGACGAGTTTTTGATGGGCTCTTCGGAACTTCCACGCTAATCCCAGCGGTCCGCGAAAGCCTTCTTCGCGCCGGTGGGAACGGGTGATCCCCGTTCCCACCGGTTTTTTTACGTCCATGGTTTGTGCGATGCAGCAATGTTACAATTCTTGATAGGTGTAAATTGCTGACTTTGGGTTCAGTAGTGTTGTATTATCCGCTACTTACAATGCCTCTCTCTGTCACAAAAGAAGGAGGCGCCAGCAGAGATTAACCTTTCTGCACTACAATACGGCATTCAAAAAAATGAGTTCAGTCGTGGCTAATCTAGTCGAAATCCGTGATTTACACTTTTCCTATGGAAAGCGCTCGATCTTGTCGGGCCTCCAGATGGACTTCCCACGCGGAAAAGTGGTCGCGGTGATGGGCGGCTCGGGCAGCGGCAAGACCACGGTATTGCGCCTGATCGGCGGCCAGATCCGCCCGCAACGCGGCCATGTCAAGGTGCAGGGCCAGGTGGTGCACAAGCTCAATACCGCCGGCCTGTATCTGCTGCGGCGCAAGATGGGCATGTTGTTTCAGCACGGCGCGCTGTTTACCGACCTGACCGTGTACGAAAACGTCGCCTTCCCGCTGCGCGAGCACACCGACCTGTCGGAAGAGCTGATCCGCAACCTGGTGCTGATGAAGCTGCACGCGGTCGGCCTGCGCAACGCCGCCAAGCTCAAGCCGGGCGAAATCTCCGGCGGCATGGCGCGCCGCGTGGCGCTGGCCCGCTCGATCGCGCTGGACCCGGAACTGATCATGTACGACGAGCCCTTCGCCGGCCTGGACCCGATCTCGATGGGCGTCACCGCCAACCTGATCCGCAACCTGAACACCGCGCTGGGCTCGACCACGGTGCTGGTGTCGCACGACGTCAAGGAATGCTTCGCCATCGCCGACTATGTGTACTTCCTGTCGCAAGGCAAGATCGTCGCGCACGGCACGCCGGACGAGATGATGGTGTCGACCGACCCGTATGTGAAGCAATTCGTCAACGCCGAGGCCGATGGCCCGGTGCCGTTCCACTATCCAGGCAAGTCCCTGGCCGATGACCTGGGCCTGGGAGTGCAAGTATGAGTCTGAAGAACTGGTTGTCCAAGCTGGGCGCGCCGCTGCGCGATTACGTCGAAAGCATAGGCTACGGCAGCCGCAGCTTCGCCAACATGCTGGGCGTGTCGCCCGGTCTGCTGCGCCGGCCGTCGCTGGTGGTCGAGCAACTGCATTTCATCGGCAATTATTCGATGCTGATCATCACCCTGTCCGGCCTGTTCGTCGGCATGGTGCTGGGCTTGCAGGGCTATTACACGCTCAACAAATACGGCGCCGAACAGTCGCTGGGCCTGCTGGTGGCGCTGGGCCTGACCCGCGAACTGGGGCCGGTGATCACCGCGCTGCTGTTCGCCGGCCGCGCCGGCACCTCGCTGACGGCCGAAATCGGCCTGATGAAGGCCGGTGAGCAGCTGTCGGCGATGGAGATGATGGCCGTCAACCCGGTCCAGCGCGTGCTGGCGCCGCGCTTCTGGGCCGGCGTGATCTCGGTGCCGCTGCTGGCGTCGGTGTTCAGCGCGGTCGGCGTGTTCGGCGGCTACCTGGTCGGCGTGCAGCTGATCGGCGTCGACGAGGGCGCGTTCTGGTCGCAGATGCAGGGCGGCGTCGACATCTGGAAAGATATTTACAACGGTTTTGCCAAGAGCGTGGTGTTCGGCATCGCCATCACCTTCATCGCGCTGTACCAGGGCTACGAAGCCCAGCCGACCCCGGAAGACGTGGCGCGCGCCACCACCCGCACGGTCGTGATTTCATCGCTGATGATCTGGTGGCTGGACTTCATGATGACGGCGCTGATGTTCAGCAAATAAGCGTAAAAGTACAAGATAAGAAACTAAGGAATCGCTATGCAACGTAAATCTCTGGATGTCTGGGTCGGTCTGTTCATCGTCGTCGGCGTCGCCGCGCTGATGTTCCTGGCGCTGAAGGCCGGCAACATGGGTTCCATGTCCTTCGGCAAGGCCTACCCGATCACCGCCAAGTTCGACAACATCGGCAGCCTGCGCCCGCAGGCGCCGGTCAAGGCGGCCGGCGTGGTGGTAGGCCGTGTGGGAGAGATTAAGTTTGATGACAAGACTTACCAGGCGCTGGTAACCTTGAACATGGAAGAAGGCTACAAGTTCCCGAAAGACAGCTCGGCCAAGATCCTGACCGCCGGCCTGCTGGGCGAGCAATACGTGGGCATCGAAGCCGGCGGCGACACCAACAACCTGGGTGCCGGCGACAAGATCGCCCGCACCCAGTCGGCCGCCGTGCTGGAAGACCTGATTAACCAGTTCATCTACAGCAAAGCTGCAGAAGGAAAGGACAGCAAATGACGCAACGCACCTCGAAACACCTCCGCAGCGCCGCACTGGCGCTGGGCGTCACCGTGCTGCTGGCCGGCTGCGCCGGCCCCAACCCGCGCGACCCGTACGAGGGCTTCAACCGCGCCATGTTCAGCTTCAACGACACGGTCGACACCTACGCGCTCAAGCCGGCCGCGACGGCCTACCGCAACGTGCTGCCGAACTTCGTGCAGACCGGCGTCAACAACTTCTTCGGCAACCTGGCCGACGCCTGGACCGGCGTCAACAACCTGCTGCAAGGCCATGGCGAGGCCGGCATGTCGGACGTCACCCGCTTCGCGCTGAACTCCACGCTGGGCATCGTCGGCCTGTTCGACATCGCCTCGGAAGCCGGCCTGCAAAAGCACAAGGAAGACTTCGGCCAGACGCTGGGCACCTGGGGCGTGCCGTCCGGCCCGTACCTGATGCTGCCGCTGCTGGGCCCTTCGACCGTGCGCGACACGGTGGCCTTGCCGCTGGACATCAAGGGCGATATCTGGGCCTACAAGGAGCCGGTCTACATCCGCAACACCGGTACCGCGCTCCGCGCCGTCGACCAACGTGCTAACCTGCTCAACGCGACCAGTTTGCTGGAAGACGCCGCGCTGGACCGTTACGAATTCATCCGCGACGGCTTCCTGCAGCGCCGCGAAAGCCAGATTCATCCCGACGGCGACGACGCACCGCGCAAGCCGTCCAAGGATGACTCGGCCGAGCCGGACGTGAAGCCGGAGGCCAAGCCGGAAGCCAAACCGGTCGCCGCCGCACAAAGTTCTACCCCTGTGTCATCCGAATCGGCGCCAAAAGAGTTAAACTCTGGCGCACCGGCTGCGGCAACCGTCAGCCAGTGACCCCGAAGAACCACACAAAGGTAACGACAACATGAAATTGATTAAACAACTTATCGCCCTGGCAACTGTCGCGCTGGCCGTCAACGCCCACGCGGCCGCGGCGCCGTCCAACGAAGCGCCGGACGTGCTGGTCAAGCGCATCAGCCAGGAAGTGATCGAGACCGCCAAGTCCGACAAGGCCATCCAGGCCGGCGACCAGAAGAAAGTGCTGGACCTGGTCGAAAGCAAGATCCTGCCCTACGTCGACTCGCAGCGCATGACCGCGCTGGCGGCCGGCCGCTTCTGGCGCGACGCCACCCCCGAGCAGCAAAAAGCGCTGTCGGACCAGTTCCGCACGCTGCTGATCTTCACCTACTCGGGCGCGCTGTCGCAGATTAAAAACGAAACCGTCGAGTTCAAGCCGATGCGTTCCGACCCGTCCGACAACGAAGTGGAAGTGCGCTCGCAGGTCAACGTCACCCGCGGCGAACCGATCCCGCTGAACTACCGCGTCGCCAAGACCCCGTCCGGCTGGAAGATCTACGACATCAACGTGCTGGGCGCGTGGCTGGTCGAGACCTACAAAGGCACGTTCGCCTCCGAAATCAGCAAGGGCGGCATCGACGGCCTGATCAAGACGCTGACGGAAAAGAACAAGTCGCTGGCCAACAAGCCCCTGAAAACCGTTGCCAAGTAAGCCATAACGCCATGTCCACCGCCGTTTCCGAAGCCACCGACAACCTGCAGTCCCTCACGACCCTGACCGTGCTCAACGCCTCCGCGGCGCTGGAGCGCGGCCTGGCGGCCCTCAAGGCCGGCCAGACCGTGTTCGACCTGCGCCATGTGTTGACGGTGGATTCGGTGGCGGTGTCGGTCATGCTGGCGTGGCAGCGCGCCGCCCAGGACGCCGGCGTCAAGCTGGAACTGAAAAACCTGCCGCCGGCGCTGCAAAGCCTGACCAAGCTGTACGGCGTGTGCTCGCTGCTGTTCCCGACCAGCGTCAAGCTGGACCAGGACTGCGGCGCGCCAGCCAATCCCGCCCACGAAGAGTTTGCCCCGGTCGACGCGCCGGAATCCTTTTTCACCAAAAAGACCGGTCTCGCCGACGACTCGTCTTCGCACCACCATCATTGACCCCCGCCCTACTCCGCTCCCCTGGTAAACAGCCAGTCCGGCTCTGCCGATCCGAATTTCCAATATAATTGAACGTTGCCGCTGCCTGAGAGCCGCGGCGCCCGCAGCATCTTCCGCCATTTGGCACATTTAGGCCACACAGCGCCGGTTCGCGCCGCCGCACCTTACAGATAAGTCAAGCATGACAGCGATCCAAATAAGTAATGTCGAGAAGCGCTACAAGTCGCTCCAGGCACTGGGCGGCGTCTCCCTTTCCATCGAGGAGGGGGAATTCTTCGGCCTGCTGGGCCCGAACGGCGCCGGCAAGACCACCCTGATTTCCATCATCGCGGGCCTGATCCGGCCCGACGCCGGCAAGGTCACCATCCACGGCCACGATGTCACCGGCGATTTCCGCGCCGCCCGCAAGAAGCTGGGCGTGGTGCCGCAGGAGCTGGTGTTCGATCCCTTCTTCACCGTGCGCGAAACGCTGCGCCTGCAGTCGGGCTACTTCGGCTTGCCGAACAACGACGCATGGATCGACGAGGTGATGCACAACCTCGACCTGACCAACAAGGCCGACGTCAACATGCGCGCGCTGTCCGGCGGCATGAAGCGCCGCGTGCTGGTGGCGCAGGCGCTGGTGCACAAGCCGCCCGTGATCGTGCTCGACGAGCCGACCGCCGGCGTCGACGTCGAACTGCGCCAGACGCTGTGGAAGTTCATCTCGCGCCTGAACCGCGAAGGCCACACCGTGGTGCTGACCACCCACTACCTGGAGGAAGCGCAGGCCATGTGCAAGCGCGTGGCCATGCTCAAGAGCGGCAAGGTCGTGGCGCTCGACACGATGGCGTCGCTGATCCGCCGCATCTCCGGCTCGCAGCTGACGGTCAACCTGGCCGCCGGCGACCTGCCGGAAGACCTGCGCCACCTGGTCACGCATCCGGAAGAGTCGGAGCACGGCAAGAAGTACAGCCTGCGCGTCAACGAATACGCCGAAGTCGAAACCCTGCTGGCGCGCCTGCGCGAATCCGGTGCGGTGATCGACGAAATGCAATTGCAACAAGCTGACCTGGAAGATATCTTCTTGCAGATCATGGACAAGGGGACCGTATGAACTTCATTTCCACCGGCTTTCGCACCCTGGTCTACAAGGAGACGCTGCGCTTCTGGAAAGTCGCCACGCAGACCGTCGCCGCACCGATCCTGACGGCCATGCTGTACCTGCTGATCTTCGGCCACGTGCTCGAAGGCCGCGTCACCGTATACTCGGACGTCAGCTACACCGCCTTCCTGATCCCCGGCCTGGTGATGATGAGCGTCCTGCAGAACGCCTTCGCCAACTCGTCGTCGTCGCTGATCCAGTCCAAGATCACCGGCAACCTGGTGTTCGTGCTGCTCACGCCCCTGTCGCACTGGGAGATCTTCTCGGCCTACGTGATCGCCGCCATGGTGCGCGGCATCGTGGTCGGCTTCGGCGTGTTCGTGGTGACCGCGTGGTTCGCCCACCTGTCGTTCACGGCGCCGCTGTGGATCGTGGTGTTCGCGCTGCTGGGCGCCGCCATCCTCGGCACCATGGGCCTGATCGCCGGCATCTGGGCCGAGAAATTCGACCAGCTGGCCGCGTTCCAGAACTTCCTGATCATGCCGCTGACCTTCCTGTCCGGCGTGTTCTACTCCATCCATTCGCTGCCGCCGTTCTGGCTGACGGTCTCGCACCTGAACCCGTTCTTCTACATGATCGACGGCTTCCGCTACGGATTCTTCGGCCAGTCGGACGTCAACCCGCTGGTCAGCGTGAGCATCGTCTCCGCCTTCCTGGTCGCGTTGGCGCTGCTGGCGATACGCTTGCTGCGCAGCGGCTACCGGTTGCGCCACTAATTTTTAAGGACCCATCATGCCTACCACTCCAGAACTGATCCACGGCTACATCTCGGCCGGCCTCGAATGCACCCACCTCGAAGTGGAGGGCGACGGCCAGCACTTCCAGGCGATCATCGTCTCGCCCGCGTTTGCCGGCAAGCGTTTGATCCAGCGCCACCAGATCGTGTACGCCGCGCTGGGCGACCGCATGCGCGAGGAAATCCACGCGCTGTCGATGAAAACCCTCACCCCTGAAGAATACCAAGGATAAGCATGGACAAGCTCCTCATCCAAGGCGGCAACCGCCTGAACGGCGACATCAACATCTCCGGCGCGAAGAACGCGGCCCTGCCCATCCTGTGCGCCGGCCTGCTGACGTCGGGCGACGTCGAGCTGTCCAACGTGCCGCACCTGCACGACGTGGCGACCATCCTCAAGCTCTTGGGCCAGACCGGCCTGAAAGTGACGCAGGACGGCGACAAGGTCACGCTCAACGGCAGCGCCATCGACAAGCTGGAAGCCCCGTATGAGCTGGTGAAAACCATGCGCGCCTCGATCCTGGTGCTGGGCCCCTTGCTGGCGCGCTTCGGCGAAGCCAAGGTCTCGCTGCCGGGCGGCTGCGCCATCGGCTCGCGTCCGGTGGACCAGCACATCAAGGGCCTGCAGGCGCTGGGCGCGGACATCACTGTCGAAGGCGGCTACATCTACGCCAAGTGCAAAAAGCTCAAGGGCGCGCGCATTGTCACCGACATGATCACCGTCACCGGCACCGAGAACCTGCTGATGGCCGCCACCCTGGCCGAAGGCGAGACCGTGCTGGAAAACGCCGCCTGCGAACCTGAGGTGACCGACCTGGCCAACCTGCTGGTGGCCATGGGCGCGAAGATCGAAGGCATAGGCACCAACCGCCTGACGATCCAGGGCGTGGCCGAGCTGCATGGCGCGAAGCACGCCGTGATCTCAGACCGCATCGAAGCGGCGACCTTCCTGTGCGCGGTGGCTGCCACCGGCGGCGATATCACGATCCGCAACACCCGCGTCGACATCATGGACGCCGCGCTGGACAAGTTGCGCGAGATCGGCCTGCAGATGACCATCGGCGACAACTGGATCCGCGCGCAGATGGACAAGCGCCCGACGCCCGTGACCTTCCGCACCACGGAATACCCCGGCTTCCCGACCGACATGCAGGCGCAGTTCATGGCGGTGAACACCATCGCCGACGGCGCCAGCCGCGTGACCGAGACGATTTTCGAAAACCGCTTCATGCACGTGCAGGAGATGAATCGTCTCGGCGCGTCGATTGAAACCGATGGCAACACCGCCTTCATCAAAGGCGTCGAGCAGCTGGTGGGCGCGCCCGTGATGGCGACCGACCTGCGCGCCTCGGCGTCGCTGGTGATCGCGGCGCTGGCCGCGCGCGGCGAAACGCTGATCGACCGCATCTACCACCTCGACCGCGGCTACGACCAGATGGAAGTAAAACTGTCCGCGGTCGGCGCCAACATCAAACGGATTAAATAACATGAGCGCATTCCAGGCCAACTCGCAGCTGATCCTCGCGCTGTCGAAGGGACGTATTTTCGAGGACACCCTGCCGCTGCTGGAAGCGGCCGGCATCACCGTCACCGAGAATCCGGAGACTTCGCGCAAGCTGATCCTGTCGACCAACGATCCCGATGTGCGCGTGATCATCGTGCGCGCCACCGACGTGCCGACCTATGTGCAGCACGGCGCGGCGGACTTCGGCGTGGCCGGCAAGGACGTGCTGCTGGAGCACGGCGGCGAAGGCCTGTACCAGCCTATCGACCTGCACATCGCGGCCTGCCGCATGTCGGTCGCGGTGCGCAACGGCTTCGATTACGAGACCGCCGTGCGCCAGGGCGCGCGCCTGCGCGTGGCCACCAAGTTTGTGGAGACCGCGCGCGAGCACTTCGCCAAGAAGGGCGTGCACGTCGACCTGATCAAGCTGTACGGCTCGATGGAACTGGCGCCGCTGGTCGGCCTGTCGGACGCCATCGTCGACGTGGTCAGCACCGGCAACACGCTGCGCGCCAACGACCTGAAAGAAGTCGAGGCGATCATGGACATCTCGTCGCGCCTGATCGTCAACCAGGCCGCGTTGAAGCTCAAGCGCGCCCGCCTGCAACCGATTATCGAAGCCTTCGAACGCGCCTCTAAAAAGTAAACCATCATGCCGATTCAAATCACCAAGCTCGATTCCACCCAAGCCGATTTCAAAAAGTCACTGGACGCCCTGCTGGCATTTGAAGCGAGCACCGATGAAGCGATCGAACGCGCCGTCGCCGGCATCCTGGCCGACGTGAAGGCGCGCGGCGACGCCGCCGTGCTGGAATACACCAATCGCTTCGACCGCATCCCGAACGGCGGCGCCGCCAGCATGGCCGCCTTCGATATCCCCGAGGCCGAGTTGCAGGCCGCATTGGCCGCGATTCCCGAAGCGCAGCGCAACGCGCTGCACACCGCCGCGCAGCGCATCCGCGTGTTCCACGAGCGCCAGAAGCAGGAGCTGAACGGCTTCACCTACACCGAAGCCGATGGCACGGTGCTGGGCCAGAAGGTCACGCCGCTGGACCGCGTGGGCATCTACGTCCCCGGCGGCAAGGCGGCTTACCCATCGTCGGTGCTGATGAACGCGATACCCGCGCACGTCGCCGGCGTCGGCGAGATCACCATGGTGGTGCCGACCCCGGACGGCGTGAAGAACCAGATGGTGCTGGCCGCCGCCGCGATCGCCGGCGTCACCCGCGTCATCACCATCGGCGGCGCGCAGGCTGTCGCCGCGCTGGCGCACGGCACCGAGACCATCCAGCCGGTCGACAAGATCGTCGGCCCCGGCAACGCCTACGTGGCCGCCGCCAAGCGCCGCGTGTTCGGCATCGTCGGCATCGACATGATCGCCGGCCCTTCCGAAATCCTGATCATCTGCGACGGCACCACCGATCCAGACTGGGTCGCGATGGACCTGTTCTCGCAGGCCGAGCACGACGAGCTGGCGCAAGCCATCCTGCTGTGCCCCGACGCCGACTACATCGCCAGGGTGGAAGCGAGCATCAACAAGCTGCTGCCGACGATGCCGCGCGCGGAAACGATCCGCACCTCGCTGACCGACCGCGGCGCGCTGGTGAAGGTGCGCGACATGGCCGAAGCCTGCGCCATCGCCAACAGCATCGCCGCCGAGCACCTGGAGATCTCGGCCGAGAACCCGCAGCAGTGGGCCGACCAGATCCGCCACGCCGGCGCCATGTTCCTCGGCCGCTTCTCGTCCGAATCGCTGGGCGACTACTGCTGCGGCCCGAACCACGTGCTGCCGACGTCGCGCACCGCGCGCTTCTCGTCGCCGCTGGGCGTGTACGATTTCCAGAAACGCTCGTCGATCATCCACGTCAGCGAAGCCGGCGCGCAAACGCTGGGCAAGGTCGCGGCGGAACTGGCCTACGGCGAAGGCCTGCAGGCGCACGCCCGCAGCGCGGAGCTGCGCCTCAAATGAGCGAAGCGTGGATCAATCAGGTCTTCTGTGAGGATGCGCTGGCCGGACTGGCGCGCATCCCGGACGGTTCCATCGACCTGATACTGACCGACCCGCCGTACAACCTGGGCAAGGACTACGGCAACGACTCCGACTCGCAAACGGTGGAGGAGTACCTGCGCTGGACCGAGCAGTGGATCGACGCCGCGCTGCCCAAGCTCAAGCCCAACGGCAGCCTGTACATCTTCCTGACCTGGCGCTTTTCCCCGGAGATCTTCGTGCTGCTGAAAAAGCGCATGACGATGATGAACGAGATTATCTGGGACCGCCGCGTGCCGTCGATGGGCGGCAGCGTGCGCAGCTACTCGTCGGTGCACGACACCATCGGCTTCTTCGTGCGCCGCAAGGACTACTACTTCGACCTGGACTCGGTGCGGATTCCCTACGACGCCGAAACCAAGAAGGCCCGTTCGCGCTCGATCTTCGTCGGCGCCAAGTGGCTGGAGGTGGGCTACAACCCCAAGGATTTGTGGAGCGTGTCGCGCCTGCACCGTGAGCATCCCGAGCGCGCCGACCATCCCACGCAGAAGCCGCTGGAGATCATCGAGCGCATGGTCAAGGCCTCGTGCCCGCCGGACGGCGTGGTGCTGGACCTGTTCATGGGCAGCGGCACGACGGCCATCGCGGCCAAGCGCTGCGGCCGCAATTTCGTCGGCTTCGAACTCAATCCCGACTACTGCGCCATCATCGCCGAACGCCTGGCGATGCCGGAGGTGCCCGCACCGCCGGAAAAAAAGAAGAAGTCAGCCGTCAAACGAAGTTTAATCAACTCATAGGAGCCTTAGTAAGATGTCTTCCATCGACACCCTGGTCAACACCACCATCCGCTCCGACGTGCGCGCCATCCATGGCTACCATGTCGCCGACGCGAGTGGCTATATCAAACTGGATGCGATGGAGAACCCTTACCACCTGCCGCATCACCTGCGCGAGGAGCTGGCCAACCGCCTGGTGGACGTGACGCTGAACCGCTATCCGGTCGCCTCCTACGCCACCATCAAGGAGCGCGTGCGCGCCAAGCTGGGCGTGCCGGCCGGTTATGACGTCATGCTGGGCAACGGCTCCGACGAACTGATCTCGATCCTGTGCACCGGCTGCGCGCTGCAGGACCGCCGCGCCGTGGTGCTGGCGCCGACGCCGTCGTTCGTCATGTACCAGCGCTCGGCGCAGTTCGCGGGCATGGACTACGTGGGCGTGCCGTTGAAGGCCGACCTGACGCTGGACCTGCCGGCCATGCTGGCGGCGATCGCCAAGCACAAGCCATCGCTGGTGTTTCTGTCCTATCCAAACAACCCGACCGGCAACCTGTTCGCGGCGGACGACATCGTCGCCATCATCAGGGCGCTGGACGGCTTCGGCCTGGCCGTGGTCGACGAAGCCTACGAGCCGTTCGCGCAGCAGACCTTCATGCACCGCCTGCCGGAATTCGACAACCTGGTGGTGATGCGGACCGTATCGAAGCTGGGCCTGGCCGGCATCCGCCTCGGCTACATGTCGGCGGCGCCGGAATTGCTGGCCGAATTCGACAAAGTGCGGCCTCCTTACAACATCAACGTGTTGACGCAGGCAGCGGCCGAATTCGCGCTCGACCACGTGGAGGTGCTGAACCAGCAGGCCACCGATTTGCGCGCCGCACGCGCCGATCTGATGGCTGCATTGGCCGCCATGCCCGGGGTGCAGGTCTTCCCGTCGGCGGCGAATTTTATCTTGATACGGGTGCCGAATTCCGATGATGCCTATGCGAAACTGCTGTCCCGCAAGGTATTAATCAAAAATGTAGGTAAAATGCACGATGTGCTGGCCAATTGTTTGCGTATCACGGTCAGCACCCCGGAAGAGAATTCCGCCTTCCTCGATGCCTTCGCCGCATCGCTGGCATCCTGAGACCCATCGCGAGCCTTTCATGAACCGCACCGCAGAAATCACCCGCAACACCAACGAGACGCAAGTGCGCGTCTCGATCAACCTTGACGGCACCGGCCAGCAGAAGCTGAACACCGGCGTGCCCTTCCTGGACCACATGCTGGACCAGATCGCCCGTCACGGCCTGTTCGACCTGGAAGTGGAAGCGACCGGCGACATCCATATCGACAACCACCACACGGTGGAAGACGTCGGCATCACGCTGGGCATGGCCGTGGCCAAGGCCATCGGCGACCGCAAGGGCATCGTCCGCTACGGCCATTCGTATGTGCCGCTGGACGAGGCGCTCTCGCGTGTGGTGCTGGACTTCTCCGGCCGGCCTGGCATCGAGTACCACATCCCGTTCACGCGCGCGATGATCGGCACCTTCGATGTCGACCTGACGCTGGAATTCTTCCGCGGCTTCGTCAACCACGCGCTGGTGACGCTGCACATCGATAACCTGCGCGGCACCAACGCCCACCACCAGTGCGAAACCGTGTTCAAGGCCTTCGGCCGCGCGCTGCGCATGGCGTCCGAGCTGGACCCGCGCGCCGCCGGCACGATCCCGTCGACCAAGGGCAGTCTGTAAAACACACATCATGAAAAAAATCGTAGTAGTTGATTACGGCATGGGCAATCTGCGCTCGGTCGCGCAGGCCCTGCGCGCCGTCGCGCCCGAGGCCAACGTGCTGATCTCCGGCGAGGTTGCCGACATCGAATCCGCCGACCGCATCGTGCTGCCCGGCCAGGGCGCCATGCCGGACTGCATGCGCAGCCTGCGCGAATCCGGCGTGCAGGACGCGTTGCTGGTGGCCGCCAAAACCAAGCCGCTGATGGGTGTATGCATCGGCGAGCAGATGCTGTTCGACGTCAGCGAGGAAGGCAACGCCGCCGGCCTGGGCCTGTTGCCCGGCAAGGTGGTGCGCTTCCAGCTGGACGGCCAGATCCAGGAGGACGGCTCGCGCTTCAAGGTGCCGCAGATGGGTTGGAACCAAGTCCATCAAACCGCGTCTCACCCGATGTGGCGCGATATCGCGGACGATAGTTACTTCTATTTCGTGCACAGCTATTTCGCCCAGCCCGCGCTGGCCGAGCACACCGTCGGACAAACTGTCTACGGTGCGCCGTTCAGCTGCGCCGTCGCCCGTGATAATATTTTTGCGACCCAGTTCCACCCGGAGAAAAGCGCCGCGGCCGGATTGCAGTTGTACAAAAATTTCGTTCACTGGAACCCTTGATTTCATTTACCCCTAAATCTACCTAAACCATCATGCTGCTCATTCCTGCCATCGACCTCAAAGACGGTCACTGCGTTCGCTTGAAACAAGGCGATATGGAACTCGCCACCGTATTTTCCGAAGATCCGGCCGACATGGCTCTGCATTGGCTGAAACAGGGCGCACGCCGCCTGCACCTGGTCGACCTGAACGGCGCCTTCGCCGGCAAGCCGAAGAACGAGGCCGCGGTCAAGGCCATCCTGAAAGTGGTGCAGGAGTACGCCGAGGAAAACGACCTCGATGAGATCCCCGTGCAGCTGGGCGGCGGCATCCGCGATCTCGACACCATCGAGCGCTACCTGGACGCCGGCATCAGCTACGTCATCATCGGCACCGCCGCGGTCAAGGAGCCGGGCTTCCTGCACGACGCCTGCGGCGCCTTCCCCGGCCACATCATCGTCGGCCTGGACGCCAAGGACGGCAAGGTCGCCACCGACGGCTGGAGCAAGATGTCCGGCCACGAAGTGATCGACCTGGCGCAGAAGTTCGAGGCCTACGGCGTGGAATCGATCATCTACACCGACATCGGCCGCGACGGCATGATGGGTGGCGTGAACATCGAAGCCACCGTCAAGCTGGCGCAGGCGGTCAAGATCCCGGTCATCGCCTCGGGCGGCCTGCACAACCTGGGCGACGTGGAAGCGCTGTGCGCGGTGCAGGACGAAGGCATCGAAGGCGTGATCTGCGGCCGTTCGATTTACGAAGGCACCATTGACCTGGCCTCGGCCCAGTTGCGCGCGGACGAACTGAGCGGCGACGTGGTCGAAGAAGACACGGAAGAATAATGCTCGCTAAACGCATCATCCCTTGCCTGGACGTGACCGATGGCCGCGTCGTCAAAGGCGTCAATTTCACCGAGCTGCGCGATGCCGGCGACCCGGTGGAAATCGCCCGCCGCTACGACGAGCAGGGCGCCGACGAACTGACCTTCCTCGACATCACCGCCACCAGCGACAACCGCGGCCTGATCCTGGACATCATCGAGGCTGTGGCCTCGCAGGTGTTCATTCCGCTGACCGTGGGCGGCGGCGTGCGCGAGGTGGCCGATGTGCGCCGCCTGCTCAACGCCGGCGCGGACAAGGTCGCCATGAACTCGTCGGCGGTGTCGAATCCGCAGCTGGTGTTCGACGCCTCGCAAAAGCACGGCTCGCAATGCATCGTGGTGGCGATCGACGCCAAGCAGACCTCGCCGGGCAAGTGGGAAGTGTTCACCCACGGCGGCCGCAAGGCCACCGGCATCGACGCCATCGAATGGGCGAAGAAAATGGAACAGCTGGGCGCCGGCGAAATCCTGCTGACCAGCATGGACCGCGACGGCACCAAGTCCGGCTTCGACCTGGGCCTGACGCGCGGCGTGTCCGACGCGATCAACATCCCGGTGATCGCCTCGGGCGGCGTCGGCGGCCTGCAGGACCTGGCCGACGGCATCAAGCTGGGCAAGGCCGACGCCGTGCTGGCGGCCAGCATCTTCCACTACGGCCAGCACACCGTGCAGGAAGCCAAGCGGTTCATGGCGCAGCAGGGCATTCCGATGCGCCTGGTTTAAACGGAAAATGACGATGTCGACTACCCCAAGCGCCTTGGCCAAGGCTAAATGGCTGAAGAAGGTCCAATGGGACGAGCACGGCCTGGTGCCGGTCATCGCCCAGGAAGCGGGCAGCAACGATGTGCTGATGTTCGCCTGGATGAACCGCGAAGCGCTGGCCAAGACGGTCGAGCTGGGCGAGGCCGTCTACTGGAGCCGCTCGCGCAAGAAGCTGTGGCACAAGGGCGAGGAGTCCGGCCACGTGCAGAAGGTGCTGGAGATCCGCCTCGACTGCGACGAGGACGTGGTGCTGCTGAAGATCGAGCAGGCCGGCGGTATCGCCTGCCACACCGGCCGCCATTCCTGCTTCTTCCAGAAGTTCGAGGGCGACGCGCTGGAAGGCGACTGGCAGAACACCGAGCCGGTACTGAAGGACCCATCGGAAATCTACACCCCCGCCACCGTGGCGAAAACCAAAGCAAAGAAACCGACATGAGCACTATCCTGGACCGCCTGGCCGACATCATCGAGTCGCGCAAACTGGCCAACGGGGGCGATCCCGCCACGTCCTACACCTCCAAGCTGTTCTCCAAGGGCGACGACGCCATCCTGAAGAAAATCGGCGAGGAAGCCACCGAGACCGTCATGGCCGCCAAGGATGCGCGCGCCGGCGGCGACAGCGGCAAGGTGCTGTACGAGGTGGCCGACTTGTGGTTCCATACGCTGGTGCTGCTGGCCCAGTTCGATTTGAAGCCGCAGCAGGTGCTCGACGAGCTGGCGCGCCGCGAAGGCGTCTCCGGCATCGAGGAAAAAGCCGCCCGCAAGGAATAACCCCCCACTCACGGAGTCGTTGTGGAAAACTGCCTGTTTTGCAAGATAGCTGAAAAG
This sequence comes from Duganella sp. BJB1802, assembly GCF_013369445.1. Lineage (NCBI taxonomy): Bacteria > Pseudomonadati > Pseudomonadota > Betaproteobacteria > Burkholderiales > Oxalobacteraceae > Duganella > Duganella sp. BJB1802. The sequence continues at coordinate 134,418 of NZ_JABWEF010000007.1, forward strand.
AAAATCCCTTCCGCCATCGTTTACGAAGACGAAGACCTGCTGGCCTTCAAGGACATCAACCCGGCCGCGCCGGTGCATTTGCTGCTGATCCCTAAGAAACATTTCTCGACGCTGTCCGATTGCAGCGCCAACGAGGCGCCGCTGCTGGGCAAGATGCTGGCGCTGGCCCCCCGTCTGGCAGAGGAAGCCGGCTGCGGCGTCGGCTATGATGCGGACGGCTCGCCGACCGGCGGCTACAAGACGCTGATTAACAGTGGACCGAATGGCGGCCAGGAGGTGTACCATTTACACCTGCACGTGATCGGCGGCCCGCACCCTTGGCGCGGGCAACGCTAGTCACTTTGGCGGGATATCGCTAGCCACATGACATCTACATGACAGGCTGCGGTTCGCTTATACTGTCGCAGCAGTTCTCGAATCAACGGATAAATTGGGCGCGCGCGCCTTGCAAGGGGAATATGATGGGTTCATTCAGTATTTGGCACTGGCTGATCGTGCTGGTCATCGTGATGCTGGTTTTCGGTACCAAGAAACTGGGCAACATGGGTTCGGACATCGGCAAGGCCGTCAAGGGCTTCAAGGATGGCGTCAAGGGCGAGGACGACAAGCCGGCCACGCCAGCCGCGCCCGGCACCATCGACGTCGACGCTAAAGAGAAGAAGTAAGCCGGGGGAGCGCTGCTCCCTGCCAGGCTGAAACCACCTTATGATCGATCTCGGTCTTACCAAACTTGCTGTGATCGGCGTGGTTGCGCTGGTCGTCATCGGTCCTGAAAAGCTGCCCAAGGTGGCCCGCATGGCCGGGACGCTGTACGGCCGCGCCCAGCGCTACCTCAACGAAGTCAAATCCGAAGTCTCGCGCGAGATCGAACTGGAAGAGTTGAAGAACCTCCAGAAGGAAGTACAGGCGGCGGCCGAGAGCGTGAAGGCGGACGTCGAGAATTCGATGTCGCAGCACGTGGCCGAGGTGGAAAACGCCTGGCACGACACGCCGACCATCCACACGCCGGCCATCAGCCACGTCACCACCGACGATCTGTCGCGCAAGGCGCGCGAGTTCCGCCGCAAGAAGCTGGTGCGCAATTCGGCCATCCCCGGCTGGTACAAGCAGCGCCACGGCGGCAAGATGCACGTGACCTCCGGCGCCGCGCGCGTGGCGCGCTTCCGCCCCGGCAGCAACTCCTCTTCTTCGTTCTACTAAATGACTACTCCTGAAAAGGGCGAAGAGACCTTTATCTCTCACCTGATCGAACTGCGCGACCGTCTGGTCAAGGCATCGATCGGCATTGCCATCGTCTGCATCGCGCTGATGATCTGGCCTGGTCCGTCGCAGATCTACGATTACATCGCGCGGCCGATGATCGCCTCGCTGCCGGTCGGCTCGAAGATGATCGCCACCGGCGTGATCTCGCCGTTCCTGGTGCCGATGAAGGTGACGCTGGTCATCTCCATCATCCTGTCGCTGCCGTGGGTGCTGTACCAGCTGTGGGCCTTCGTGGCGCCCGGCCTGTACGCGCACGAGAAGCGGCTGATCGCGCCGCTGGTGATTTCCTCGTCGGTGCTGTTCATGTCCGGCGTGGCGTTCTGCTACTTTCTGGTGTTCGGGCGCGTGTTCCAGTTCATCTCCGAGTTCTCGCCGCAGTCGATCGCGGTGACGCCCGATATCGAGAATTATCTGGATTTCGTCATGTCGATGTGCTTGGCGTTCGGCGCGACCTTCGAGGTGCCGGTGGTGGTGGTGATCCTGGTGCGTATGGGGTTGGTCAGCGTGGCCAAGCTGAAGGAGATACGGCCTTACGCCATCGTGGGCGCTTTCGTGGTGGCTGCGATCGTTACGCCGCCTGACGCGGTCAGCATGTTCTCGCTGGCGATTCCGATGTGCCTGCTGTTCGAACTGGGCCTGCTGGTGGCGCCGATGTTCGTGCGCATGTCGACGGCGCCGGAAGAGAAGGCCTGATCTCAGGAAAACAGTTTCACCAGCGTGACTACGTGCAGCAGCAAGGACAGCCCGGTCAGGACATATAGTATGTTGAATCTGGCATCCATATGTGCTTTCAAAGCATCGATTCTCCCTTGCAGGTCGCCACGCAGCTTTTCGATCTGCCCTTGCAGGTCGTCACGCAGCTTTTCAATCTGCGCTTGCAGATCATCACGCAGCTTTGCAATTTGCCCTTGCAGGTCGCCACGCAGCTTTTCGATCTGCGCTTGCACTTCGCTGCGCAGCATCTCTATACGGGCAACAACATCCGTCTTCAGCAATACCAGATCGCCGGGCGTTACAGTGGACTCGGCTAGTGCGTCGCGCAAGGCCAGCGACTGAGCCTCGGCTTGCTGCTGAGGCAGCCCGGCTTCCTCGAGTTTTTTTGCGTAAGCAAGTGTGTCGAATTTGATAGGCATGTCCATCATCACTCCCTGATTAAATAGTAGCAGAAGCCAGCCAAAACGCAGGCCAGCTCCCACCCTATCGAATCAATGGATGAGCCGTTTGCGCGCACGCAAACGGCCGTGATCCTACTGCGTCATCAAGCCCTTGATCACCCGCACCGGCGCGCTGCCGTAGCTCAGGAATTGCTCGTGGAATTCCTTCAGGTTGAACTTCGCGCCCAACTGCTGCTTGCGCTGCTCGCGCAATTCCATGATCTCGCTGTAGCCGCTGAAATAGCTGGTCAGCTGCACCGACGACACCTGCACCCGATGCCACTTCTCCACCGCCTCGCTGCGTGTCTGGAACGCCTGGCGCGTCAGCAAATCGATGGCCTGCTCCTCGGTCATGCCCAGCACGTGCACGCTGTAGTCGAGGATGGTGTTGGTCACGCTGCGCAGGTTCCACTTCGAATACATCAGCCACATCTCCGGCGCGTTGTCGCCGTAGCCGGACTCCAGCATCATGCGCTCGCCATACACCGCCCAGCCCTCCACCATCGCGCCATTGCCGAAGATGGATTTGACGATCGACGGCGACTTGTTCGCATACACCAGCTGCGCGTAGTGCCCCGGTATCGCCTCGTGGATGTTGAGGATCTGCAGGATCCAATAGTTGTACTCGCGCAGGCTGCTCTCGGCCGCCTCCGGCGTCGCGCCGTCGAGCGGCGTCACGTTGTAGTAGGTGCGGTCCTGCGGGCGATACGGCCCCGGCGCATCGATGCTGGCGCCCGCCACGCCGGCCTGGTAGGCAGGCGTCGCGCGCACTTCCAGCTGCTTCTTCGGATCCAGCGTCAGCAGGTTGTGGCTGATCACCCAGTCCTGCAGCACCGGCACCTGGCGGCGGATCTCGGCGAAGAAATCCTCGCGCTTCACATGGCGCTCGGACAGCTTGTCGATCACCATGCCGATCTTGGCAAAGCGGTCGGCCGGCTTGGCGGTGGCGCCCATGGTCTTGTCCCACAGCTCGTCGGAGATGCGCTCCATATTGGCCAGCAGCTCCTCGCGCGCGGCCAGCGCCTTCTGGTAGGTCTGCTCTGCCGTGCTGCCGGACTGGATGTCGAAGGCGAACTTCTGCTCATACAAGTCTTTGCCCAGGCGGAAGGTGCGGCGGCCTGTGGTGTCCATCTGCTTGTCCATCTCGGTCAGGAAGGCGACGTAGCCGTCCACCGCCGTCAGCGCCGCGTTCACGCGCTGGGTGAACAGCTGCTTCTCCACCGGCGTCAGGATCGACGCCTGGGCCGCCTTGTCCACCTCGGTCAGCAAGGTCTGCACGCCGGGCGCCTGGGCGATCGCCAGGCGGGTGTGCTCGCGCGTCGGGTTGACGATGTTGGCGCGCGCCGCCTCGTAGTAGGCAGGAATGCCGGCGATGCGCTTGAGCAGCGTGCGCAGGCGCTGCGGCTGGGCCGCGTATTCCGTGTTCAAGATCAAGTCGATCGGGCCGGCCACGTTGTAGCTGGCCGGGTTCCACTCATATTCCTTCAAGGTGGTCAGGCGGAAGCGGTCGCTGTCGAGCTTGTTGATCAGCAGCGCCAGGTCGGTGCGCTGTTTGGCCGACAGCTGGCTGGCGTTGATGGCGCCGAAACGCTGCTTCCACTCGTCGATGAAGGCCAGCTCCTTGGCTTGGCCGGCCTTGTCGGGGATGGACAGCGTGGCGGCGGTGTCGTACTTGCCGGCGTAGATCGCGCTTTCCGAATCGATGCGCCACAGCGCGTTCAGGAACTGGCTGCTCTGGCCGTCGAAGGAGCGGTCCTGGCGGCGCTCCGGCGTGCCGGACGGCTTCAGCGACGGCGCCACCGCTGCGGCGGCCACGGCGGTGGCGGCGACGGCCTTGGTCTTGCCCTTGCCTTTGCTGGTGCTGTGTTTGCTGCTGCCCTTGGCGGACTTGCCGCCGCTCTTGGCGTGCGTGGCGTGCGTGGATTTGGCGCTGCTCTTGCCCTTGGCCGCAGTGTGGGCGGCCTTGTGGTGTGTGGTGGCGCCGGCTGGTGCGACGGCGAGCGTCGTCATCAATACAGCCAGGGCGATTTTTGTCTTGATCATCTTGAACAGCCTTGTCGAAAAAGTGGCCGGGCGTGCCGGGCCGAAGCGATGGAGATTATCACTAATCGGCCCGTTTGAGAGCGCCCGGTTTGTAACTGGACGTCTACTTTCGCATTCCCTCTTGCAGCATATTGAGCATTTCGCCGGCCGACATGCGTCCGCTGACATCGCTGCCTTCGAGCAGGCTGTCGGCCAGGTCGCGCTTGTGCTGGTGCAGCTCGACGATGCCTTCCTCGATGGTGTGGCGCGCCACCAGCCGGTAGATGGTCACCGGCCGCAGCTGGCCCATGCGGTGCGCGCGGTCCGAGGCCTGGTCTTCCACCGCCGGGTTCCACCACGGGTCCATGTGGATCACGTAGTCGGCGGCGGTCAGGTTGATGCCGACGCCGCCCGCTTTCAGGCTGATGAGGAACACGTCGCCCTCGCCGGCCTGGAACAGGTCCACGCGCTTCTTGCGGTCGGCCATGGTGGTCGAGCCGTCCAGGTACTGGTAGCTGATGTTGTTGGCGTCCAGGTGTGCGCGGATCAGCGACAGGTGGTCGACGAACTGGCTGAACACCAGCACCTTGTGGCGGTTCTCCAGCAGGCCTTCCAGCAGATGCGCGAAGGCCGCCAGCTTGCTGCTGGCCAGGCCCAGCTCCGGCGCGATCAGGTTGGGATTGCAGCAGGCGCGCCGCAGCCGCATGATCTCGGCCAGGATCTGGATCGACTTCTTCTCGGCCGGGCCTTCGACCGCGGCCAGGTTTTCCAGCGCGGCGCGGCGCAGCGATTCGTACAGCGCCGTCTCTTCCGCCGACAGGTCCACCTCCATCGTGATCTCGGTGCGCGACGGCAGCTCGGTCAGCACCTGCGCCTTGGTCCGGCGCAGCATGAAGGGCTGGATCAAACGCCGCAGCCGGTTGCGCGCGCCCAGTTCGGCGCGATGGTCCTGCGGCTTTTCGATCGGCGCGGCGAAGCGCAGGTTGAACTGCTCGATGCTGCCCAACAGGCCTGGATTGATGAAGCGGAACAGGTTCCACAACTCGCCCAGGTGGTTCTCCAGCGGCGTGCCGGTGGCGATCATGCGGAAGTCGCCCTTGAGCGCCATCACGGCCTGCGAGCGCTTGGTGGCGCCGTTCTTGATCGCCTGTGCCTCATCGAGCACGATGGTGTTCCACTGCACGCCGGCGAACAGCGCGGACTCCAGCTGCAGCAGGCCGTAGCTGGTCACCACCAGGTCGTAGGGCTGCAGCGTGGACATGGTCTCGGCGCGGTCGCCGGGGCCGAACAGCTTCACGTTCAGCGTCGGCGCGAAGCGCGCGGCCTCGCTGATCCAGTTCATGCAGACGGAGGTCGGCGCCACCACAAGCGTCGGGCCCTGCGGCGCGCGCGACAGGATCAGCGCCAGCGCCTGCAGCGTTTTGCCCAGGCCCATGTCGTCGGCCAGGCAGGCGCCCACGCCCCAGCTGGCGAGGCGCGACAGCCAGTTGAAGCCCTCCAGCTGATAGTCGCGCAGCTCCGCCTGCAAAGTGCTCGGCAACTGCGGCACGAAGGCCGCCTGCGCCTCCATGCGCGCCAGGTGCTCCTTCCACAGCTTGTCCGATTTCAGGCCGCCGATGTCGTCGACCAGCTCCTCCAGCGCGAACGACGCCAGCGGATGCAGGCGCACGCCGTCGCCGGTGATCTCGCCGTACACCGACACCTCCATCAGGCGGCGGTGCAGCTCCTCGGTCAGTGCCAGGTAGCGGTTCTCGCCCAGCTCCACGAAGCGGCTCTGGCTCTTCTGCATCAGCTCCAGCAGCGTCTTCAGGTCCATGACCTTGCCTTCGTCGATCTGCAGTTCGCCGCTGGCCGCGAACCAGTCCTTGTTGCTCTTGATGGCGAGGCGCAGCTGCTTGGTTTCCACCTTGGCCGTCACGCGGAAGCTCTCGCCTTCCGGCCAGGCCAGCACGATGCTGTCCGGGTTCATCTCCTGCAGCTCCAACAGCAGTTGCAGGCACAGCGCCGGTTGGCCCAGCAGCCATTCGCCGTGTTCCTGCTCGGCCGATTCCAGCACCGGACACTTGGCGATCAATTCGCGTTCGGCGTCGCGTTCGTCGATCAGCTTGCGGCGCGCCTGCACCGGCTTGCCGTTGACGTCGGCGATCACGCTGTCGGCGCCGGCGCCGGGCGCGTAGTACGCGCCATTGGCCAGCGGGCGCACCAGCACCTGCATCTTCAGGCCGTGCTGGTAGGGCAGCAGGTGCAGGTGCAGGCGCATGTCGGCCTCCACCTGTTCCATGTCCGGCGCGGCGCCGCCGATTTCCGACTGCACCGTCACCAGCGACGAGATGGAGCTGATCGCGTGCAGCACCTGCTGCTCCGCGTGGGCCGGCACGCTCAGGCCATCGCCGACGATGGCGGCGATGCGGCGGTGCTCGTCGAGGATGGTGACCACGCGCAGGCGGGTCGGCGTCTCCTTGGTGACGATGACGGAGGAGCTGTCGTCCGGTATCGGCGGTTGCAGCCGCAGTTCCAGGTTGCCGGGGCTTTTCTTGATCAGCAGTTCAGGCTCGCCGGCCAGCATCTCCACGCGCGTATCCGGCGCGTCGGCCCAGAACAGCAGCGGATGGCCGATCAGCGCCGAGGCGGCGCGCTGCGGGTCGATTTCGTAGGCGAGGCCGCTGGACTGGTAGCTGCGGTGCGCCACCGAGATCGCCTCGGACGCGCGCACGTCCTGCGGCGTGAGGAAATCGAACTGCTCGGCCTCGAAGCGCAGCCGCTTCAGGCCCACGGCGCGGCCCTTGCTCCACAGGCCGCGCGCGTCGCGCTTCTGCTCCACCGGCGCGACGTCGGTCAGGCCGTGGCGGTTGTCGTAGTTCAGCATCCACACCAGGCGCGTGCTGCCGGCGGCGTCGGGGGCGGCGGGCTGCTGCAGGTTGATCAGCGCCGTCAACTGCCGCTGCCACGCTTCCTGTCGCTCGAACCACACGGTCAGGTCGGGGTAGCCGAGGCGTGAGCGCAGCGCGTTCGCGTGGCGCTGCTGTTCGACGTCGCCCAGGTGGCCCAGCAGGCAGGCGGCCTGCCCGGCGATGAACAGGTAGCCGGCGCGTTCGGCGTTCTGCGCCAGCTCCTGCAGCTGCGCCTTGCGCTCGGACAGCTGCGGCAACGACAGCCAGAAATACAGCAGGCACTGGAACATCTGCGTCTGCAGGCCGGTCTCCCACGCCAGCGCGGAGACGGCGGCCGGCGGCATGGTGCCGGCGCGGATCTGGCGCAGCATGTCGATCTGCTGGTGCACGGCGGTGTCGCGGTTCTGCGGTACGCGCACGGCGATTTCGAGGTAGGCCTCGGCCGCCTTCAGGTGTTTGGGATCGCCGCTGCGCAGCATCGACAGCAGGTACAGGTAGCCGCCCATGCCGGTGAACAGGTGCTTGCGCTTGGCGGTCTCGCGCCGCAGCGTTTTCAGCGCCGTGTCGAAGCCGACGATGGCCGCGCCGCTGGCGCCGCGCAGCAGCACCACGGCGCTGGCCAGGTATTGGCTCTGCGGGCCGGCGGTGCGCTCCAGATAGCGCTTGGCGTCGTCCAGGCGGCCGCACAGGATGGCGTCTTCCGCCAATGCCATGCGCAGCTCGGGGCTGATGTCGTCCTTGACTGAAAGGCGGCGCTGCATGTGCTGCTCGCAGAATTCGCGTATCACCGGCACGGTGAGGAATTCATGCTGGGCGTTTTGCAGCAGCACCATCAGCACGTCGTCCTGCAGCAGCGGATGCACGCGCGCCAGCATGCCCGGCTCGAACGGGCGGCCGAAGATGTCGACGATGGGGTGCAGCTGCGCCGCCTCGTAGCTGCCCAGGCAGAAGGCCAGTATCGGCTGGATCTGCTGCGGCGCTTGGCCGCGCAGGAGGCCCATGCGCAGGCGCGCCATGCCGGCGCGGTAGCTGCGCGGTTCGACGCTGTTCCAGGTCTGGCGCATCGGCACCAGCTCGTCGTAGGCGCTGCACAAATCGTCCAGCGCGTGCGTGCCGATGGAGGCGCGCATCGCCGGCCAGCGCAGCTTGGGGTTGCAGACGAAGCCGCGTCCCGTCACCACGCTGATGAAGGCCAGCCGTTCCAGCTTGCGCATCGCCTCGTCCAGCGTGCCGACGCTGTAGGCGTTGCCGTCCTTGTCCTCGATGCGCGCGCGGTTCAGGTGATCGAGGATGGAGGTGCGCCCCACCGGCTCGCCGATCAGGGCGAGCAACGCCAGTATCATTTTTTCGTTGAACTCAAGCGTGTCAAATTCGGCGAGCAGCTTTGCGTCGGTCATGCGGGGTCAGTCTTTCAGGTTATCGATGTGTACCGGCGGCGTGGCGGCCGGGTCGTGCAAGCCAAACATCCGCTGGTAGAAGTACAGCTCCGCCTCCAGCGTGCGGACGATGTTCTCGCCCTTGCGGAAGCCGTGGCCCTCGCCCTCCAGCGGCACGTAGGCCACCGGCACGCCGCGCGCCTTCAGCGCGTCGACCATCATCACCGACTGCTGCGGCGGCACCACCTTGTCGTCCAGGCCCTGGAAGAAGATCATCGGGCGCGCCAGCTTGTCGGTATGGTTGATCGGCGAGCGGGCCCGGTACAGCGCCTCGGCCTGCGGCTGCGGCGCGATCAGGTATTCGTTGTAGTGCGATTCGAACTTGTGCGAGTCCTGATCCAGCCCTTTGAGGTCGGACACGCCGTAGTAGCTGGCGCCCACCTTGAACACGTTGTGGAAGGTCAGCGCGCACAGCGTGGTCAGGCCGCCGGCGCTTCCGCCACGGATGATCAGGCGCTCGCCGTCGGCCAGGCCGCGCTCCACCAGCGCCTGCGCGCCGGCCACGCAGTCCTCGACATCGACGATGCCCCACTGGCCCTTGAGCAGGTCGCGGTAGGCGCGGCCGAAGCCGGTGCTGCCGCCGTAGTTCACATCGAGCACGCCGAAGCCCCGGCTGGTCCAGAACTGGGTCTTCAGGTTCAGCGTGTTGACGGTCATGCCGGTCGGGCCGCCGTGGCTGATGACGATCACCGGCGGCTTGCTGCCTGCGGGCGCGGCCACGTCGCGGTTGCGCGGCGGGTAGAAGAAGGCGTGCGCGGTGCGGCCGTTGGCGCTGGGGTAGCTGATGCTGGCGGGGATGGACAGCTGGTCCTCGTCCGGCAGCTCCTCGATCGACTGCGCCAGGATCTCCACCCCCTCCTCGGTGAAGTCGATGCGCGCCAGTTCCAGCGGGATGGTTGGGCCGCCGGCCAGCATGGCGATGTAGCCCGGGGCCACGCGCAGTTCGCGGATTTCCTCGTACGGGTTGGCGATGGCTTCCAGCTTGCCGCTGCCCGGCAGCAGGCGCGCCAGGCGGCTCACGCCTTTGTCGATGTAGGTGCAGATGATCTCGGAGGCCGAGCGGAAGCCGTACATCGAGTTCCCGAAGGTCCAGTGAGGTGACGCGAATTCGGTGTCCATCGGGCACAGGCCCTCGGTGCGGTCGCGGCCCCGGCACAGGCGGTACAGGTTCCACCAGCCGCTGCGGTCGGAGACGAAGTGCAGCAGGCCGTCCGGCGACCATTCGGGCTGGCACACCGATTCCTCGTCGCCGCCGGCGATGCGCAACGGCGCGGCCAGCGTGCCGTCGTCGCCGATGTCAGCCAGCCAAAGTGTGGTGCCCTGCCATGGCATGCGCGGATGGTCCCAGCTCAGCCAGGCCAGCGCGCGGCCGTCCGGCGACAGGCGTGGCGACGAGTAGAAGTCGGCGCCCTGCGCCAGCACGGTCTCGCCGCCATCGGCGTCGATCGCACAGATAGTGTTGGTTGGCTGCGCGTGCGGGTCATCTCCATGCAGCTCGCGCACGCCGATCAGGCGCCCGCGCGCGCGGTCCACCACGAAATCGGCGAAGCGCTGCTTGCCGTCGTCGGTCAGCGCGACCGGCGCGGCGCCGTCGTCGGTCAGATCAAGTTTGTAGACGCGGTTGTCGGCAAAGTGCGAAAAATAGATGGTATCGCCGTCCACCTGGTAGGCGCCGCCGCCGTATTCGTGTACGCGGCTGCGCACATTGAAGGGGGCCGGCGTCAGCTCGCCGGTGGTCACGCCGTGGTGGCGCAGCAGGGTGTTGCGGCCCGCTTCGGCGGCGCGGCCGGCCAGCCAGAAGATATCGCTGCCGTCGGCGCCACCCAGCATCAGCGTGGACAGGGGCGGGGCGCCGGCGGCGACGCGCGCGGCGCTGATGGTCGATGGCCAGGCGCCGTAAGGGGCGGTAATGGGTGGGGCGGATGTCATGGCGTCTCCAAAGTCGGGTGCTACGCATGATAGTGAATGAACGGACGATCATCCAGCAAAAAAAAACCCGCGCAGGATGCGATAATAGCTCTTTGACCGATTTCGATTGCCTTCCATGCCACAATTTGCCCCGCTCCAGAACGACACCTTCTTGCGCGCGTTGTTGCGCCAGCCGACCGACTACACGCCTGTGTGGCTGATGCGCCAGGCGGGGCGATATCTGCCGGAATACCGCGCCACGCGCGCCAAGGCCGGCTCCTTCATGGGCCTGGCCACCAATCCCGACTACGCCACCGAAGTCACGCTGCAGCCGCTGGACCGCTTCCCGCTGGACGCGGCCATCCTGTTCTCCGACATCCTGACGGTGCCGGACGCGATGGGCCTGGGCCTGTACTTCGTCGAAGGCGAGGGCCCGAAATTCGAGCGTCCGCTGAAGACCGAGGCCGACGTGATGGCGCTGCGCGCGCCGGAACTGGGCTCGCTGGACTATGTGTTCAAGGCCGTCACCCAGATCCGCACCGAATTGAACGGCCGCGTGCCGCTGATCGGCTTCTCCGGCAGCCCGTGGACGCTGGCCTGCTACATGGTCGAAGGCCAGGGCTCGCGCGAGTTCCACACCATCAAGACGATGCTGTACAACCGCCCGGACTTGATGCACCACATCCTGAGCATCAACGCCAAGGCCGTGGCCGAGTACCTGAACGCCCAGATCGACGCCGGCGCCCAAGCGGTGATGGTGTTCGACTCGTGGGGCGGCGCGCTGGCCGACGGGGCCTACCAGGAGTTCTCGCTCAAATACATGCAGCAGGTGGTGTCCCTGCTCAAGCGCGACAAGGACGGCGTCAAGATCCCGGCCATCGTCTTCACCAAGGGCGGCGGCCACTGGATCGAGCAGATCGCCGACATCGGCGCCGACGCGGTCGGCCTGGACTGGACCGTCAACCTGACCCAGGCGCGCAAGCTGGTCGGCCACAAGGTCGGCCTGCAGGGCAACCTGGACCCGGCCATCCTGTTCGCCAGCCCGGACCAGATCCGCGCCGAGGTGCACAAGGTGCTGGACGCCTACGGCACGCCAGCCGCCGGCAATGGCCATGTGTTCAACCTGGGCCACGGCATCTCGCAGTTCACGCCGCCGGAGAACGTCGCCGCCATGGTCGAAGCCGTTCACAGCTACAGCAAGGCCCAGCGCGCAGGCTGATGTAATTTGCGAACAGAGGGCACGTTTCTCCGGAGGCGTGCCCTTTTTCGTTGGTGCGCGCGGGAAAGCGAATACCGACTTATGCACAATTTTTTTTGCTGCGGAAATATTAGGCAGTGCTTTTTTTCTAGCCCGTGAGCTCCTTGCAAGTCATTGATTACATGGAATAAATTTTGTAGACGAAGAGTCAATAGATGGCAAGTCGTAAACCTTGACTGTGCGCTGAAACTAGTTTATTTCTTCATTGTCCACAAAGTTATCCACAAAAACTGTGGATAAAAAATAAAAGTACTTAGTAAACCGTGACTTAGCCATAATGTTGCTGTTTTGCTTGAAGTGTATGTTGCGTTGCACGATTTTTAGGCAAAGTTTAGACCGCGATAACGAAGTTGCGAACAGACAAACCTTATACATAAAGTACCTGGTGGCTCTTCCATTGAAAGTATTGCATTGTGCTTTGCAATATCGGTGGATAAGCCCCAAAAAGTGCTTGATTTCGGCAAAAAAAGCATCCTAAATACTTCACTTATGCACAGCGGCGGAGAAAAAACGCGAAATTTTCTTCTCCTAGGAAGCATTTTCCAAGTATTTGATTTTAAAGAGAAATAATTTTGAATTTTTGCCCGGTTTACGACGATGCCAAGCCTGAAGTCTGTGCTTTCCGGGGATTAAGATTCCTTTGTCCACAAAGTTATCCACAAAAACTGTGGATACATCAAACCGCCCCGGCGGGCGCGGGATTTGCGCCCAATTGCCGCGGGAATTTTCTACTGTGACGGGATCCATGCAGGGCCTTTTCCACCATTGCATTCTTCAGATTGCGCTCGATACGCCGCTGAACGCGATTTTCGACTACCGCTGGCATTGCGATGCGGCAGAGCAGCCGCAGGTCGGCCAGCTGGCGCTGGTGCCGTTCGGGCGGCGCGAGGTGATGGGCCTGATCGTCGGCATCGCGGCCGAGACCGATGTGCCGGTGGACAAGCTCAAGGATGCGCTGGCCGTGCGCAGCCAGCTGGGGCCGTTGTCGGCGCAGTGGCTGGCGCTGGCCGGCTTTGCCGCCGACTATTACCAGCGTCCGCTGGGCGAGGTAGCGCTGCCCGGTTTGCCGAAGAACCTGCGCGTGCTGACCACGGTCGCGCTGGACCGGGCGCTGAAAAAGCTGGCCAAGTTGGACGCGCCGCACGACGGCACGCCGCTGAACATGCCGGCGCTGAATCCCTCGCAGCAGGAGGCTGCCGACGCGATCGGCGGCGCCACCGGTTTCAAGCCGACCTTGCTGTACGGCGTGACCGGCAGCGGCAAGACCGAGGTCTACCTGCAATCCTGCGCGCAGGTGCTGGCGCGCGAGCCGGAGGCACAGATCCTGATCCTGGTGCCGGAGATCAACCTCACGCCCCAGCTGGAAGGCAACATCCGCGCGCGCTTCCCGGGCGTGATGCTGGCGACCCTGCACAGCAGCCTGTCCGAAGGCGAGCGCATGCTGCACTGGCTGGCCGCGCACCAGGGCAAGGCGCGCATCGTGCTGGGCACGCGGCTGGCGATCCTGGCCTCGCTGCCGAATTTGAAGCTGATCGTCATCGACGAGGAACACGATCCCTCGTACAAGCAGCAGGAAGGCTTGCGCTACTCGGCGCGCGACTTGGCCGTGTGGCGCGCGTGGCAGCTGGGCATCCCCATCGTGCTGGGATCGGCTACGCCGTCGCTGGAGAGCTGGCACCACGCGCAGTCCGGCCGCTACCGCAAGCTGGAGCTGCGCGAGCGGGCCGTCAAGAATGCCGTGCTGCCACAGGTGAAGCTGCTGGACATGGAGCGCGACAAGCCCAAGGATGGGCTGACGTCGCAACTTATTGCGGCGATCAGGCAGAGGATGGAGCGGGGCGAGCAGTCGCTGCTGTTCCTGAACCGGCGCGGTTATGCGCCGGTGATCTGCTGCGAATCGTGCGGCTGGATCAGCGAATGCACGCGCTGCACCTCGTTCATGGTGCTGCATCGTCCCGAGCACCGGCTGCGCTGTCACCATTGCAGCCTGGAGATGCGTATCCCGCGCCATTGCCCCACCTGCGGCAACGTCGACCTGCAACCGCTGGGGCGCGGCACGCAGCGCGTGGAGGAGGGCTTGCAAGTGCTGTTCCCGGAAGCGCGGGTATTGCGCATCGACGCCGACTCCACGCGCAAGAAGGGCAGCGCGCAGGAAGCGTTCGACACCGTGCACCGGGGCGAGGTCGACATTTTGATCGGCACACAGATGGTGGCCAAGGGGCACGATTTTAAGAACCTGACCTTGGTCGGCATCCTGAACCCGGACACGGCGTTGTTCTCGCAGGACTACCGCGCCAGCGAGCGCCTGTTCGCGCAGCTGATGCAGGTGGCGGGCCGGGCAGGCCGCGCCGCCCAGACTGAAGGCGGCAGCGTGAGCGAGGTGTTGATCCAGACCAGGTATCCGCAGCATCCGCTGTACGGCGCGGTGGTGAACCACGACTACGACCATTTCGCCTCGGCCTTGCTGGAGGAGCGCGAGCAGGCCGCCTTGCCGCCCTATCTGTACCAGGCGTTGCTGCGGGCCGAGGCGCCCGAGTTGGCCACGGCCATCGAATTCCTGACCATCGCCCGCGACTGCGTCGAGCATCCGGGCATCACCATCAACGATCCGATACCGATGAGCATGACGCGGGTACACAATGTCGACCGCGCGCAATTACTGGTGGAATCAGCCTCAAGGCCCATGCTGCAAGCGTTCCTGCGAGAGTGGCTACTCACTCTGCGAGAAATGAAGAGCCGCGTGAAGTGGTCGCTGGAAGTAGACCCGCTGGATATCTAATTTGTCTAATTTGGGGTCAAGTCTGACATTCGGACACGAGCTCTGCTGTAGCGCCGAGCTACGGCAGAGCTCGTGTCCGAATGTCAGACTTGACCCCAAAATGGGTTAGAGCAAGAAGCGTTGTGCGGTGGCGACGATTTGTTCGGTCAGCGCGCGGGTGAACGGGGTGTCGAGGTTCCAGGCGTGCCAGTTCAAGGCGACGTCGACGTGGTGGCCGGGCGCCATGTCGACCAGGCGGCCGGCGGTCAGCGCGCCCGAGACCTGGATCTGCGGCATCAGGCCGTAGGCCAGGCTGCCGTAAATGCATTCGGCGGTGGCGGCCGATTGCGGCATGGTGTGGTGCGGATACGGGCCGTTCAGCTCCAGCACCGTGCGCAGGAAGCCGGTCATCATGTCCTGGTCGCTGATCACGGCCGGAGCCAGCCGCGCCGCTTCCCGCGAGAAGCCGTCGCCGAACCAGTGCCCGGCAAACACCGGCGTGGCCACGCACACGTAGCGCAGCTTGCCCAGCGGCGTGACTTCCGGTCCGTTGGCGTGCTGGTCCGGATGGTCTTGCGCGGCGGCGATGCTGCCGAAGACGCTGCCCTCCTGCACCAGATGCAGCGCCAGCCGCTGGTCGGCCAGTTGCACCTTCAGCTGGCAGCGCGGCGGCGACAGCAGCGGCTGCAGGCTCATGGGGAACCAGGTCGCCAGGCTGGCCGCGTCGACCGCCAGCGCGATCTCCGGCATGCTCACTTTGTGACCCATATCAATGTCGAGCGCCGCCTCCATCAACCGGACGTTGCGGTGGTGCGACACCAGCCGCTGCCCCAGGCCGGTCGGCACGGCGGGCTGGCCGCGCACGATCAGCAGCCGGCCGGCGGCGTCCTCCAGCGCCTTGATGCGCTGCGAAACGGCCGATTGGCTGATGCCCAGCGCCAGGGCGGCCTTTTCGAAGCTGCCCTGGCTGGCGACGGCGTCCAGCACGGCCAGCGCGCGGTAGTCCAGTGATCCCATAAGCTGCACTTATAAAAATTGGAAACGATAAGTAATACTAATGCCATTTGGAAATTAAGTAAAACTCGATTACATCCTATCGTGCGCGAAAAGCTTGCTTTTTGGGAGGGAATGCGGTCCGGCCAAACGGTGTAGACTCTTGAAAATGAAAACGCTACGCACCGAAGTCGCGGTGATCGGCGCCGGCACCGCCGGCATGACCGCTTACCGCGCCGCCTCCACCGGCGGCAAGAAAACCCTGTTGATCGAAGGCCATGTCTACGGCACCACCTGTGCCCGCGTCGGCTGCATGCCCAGCAAGCTGCTGATCGCGGCGGCCGAGGCGGCCCATGTGCTGCAGGCGGCGCCGGCGTTCGGCGTCCATCCGGGCCAGTCGCGCATCGACGGCAAGGCCGTGATGGCGCGCGTGCGCAGCGAGCGCGACCGGTTTGTCGGCTTCGTCGTCGAGAGCGTGGACGGTTATCCGGCCGAGGACAAGCTCCACGGCCACGCCCGCTTCCTGGGCCCGACCCAACTGCAAATCGACGACCATACGCTGGTCGAGGCGGAACGCTTCGTCATCGCCACCGGTTCGACGCCCATCGTGCCGGACGAGTGGCGCGCGGCCGGTCCGCGCGTGATCAGCAGCGACGATGTGTTCGACTGGGACGACCTGCCGGAATCGATCGCCGTGGCCGGCACCGGCGTCATCGGCCTGGAGCTGGGCCAGGCGCTGGCGCGGCTGGGCGTGCGCGTGACCGTGTTCGGGCGCGGCGGCAGCGTCGCCCAGCTCAGCGATCCGGACGTGCTGGCCGTGGCGCGGCGCGCCATGGCCGACGAGCTCGACGTGCGCTTCAAGACCAAGGTGGTGCGCGTGCTGGCGGACGCCGGCGGCCTGGCCGTCACCAGCGAGGACGCCGACGGCGCGCAGCGCACCGAGCAGTTCAGCTATCTGCTGTCGGCCATCGGCCGCCGGCCCAATGTCCACAAGCTGGGTCTGGAAAACACCGGCCTGTCGCGCGACCACCAGGGCATCCCGTTCTTCAACCCGCAGACGATGCAGTGCGGCGACAGCGCCATCTTCATCGCCGGCGACGCCGACAACGAACGCCCGCAACTGCCCGAGGCGGCAGACCAGGGCCGCATCGCCGGCGACAACGCGGCGCGCTACCCGGCGGTCCAGCCCGGCCTGCGCCGCACGCCGCTGACCATCGCCTTCACAGAGCCGCAGATCGCCACGCTGGGCGCCAGCTACGAGGAGTTGTGCGCCTCGCAGAAGGGCCGCTTCGCGGTCGGCAAGGTGTCGTTCGAGAACCAGGGCCGCAGCCGCGTGATGCTGCAAAACAAAGGGATGCTGCGCGTGTACGCCGAGCATGCCACCGGCCGCTTCCTGGGCGCCGAGATGATCGGGCCGCGCGCCGAGCACATCGGGCACCTGCTGTCCTGGGCGTGCCAGGCCGGACTGACCGTCAGCGCCATGCTGGACATGCCGTTCTATCATCCGGTGGTGGAGGAAGGCGTGCGTACCGCGCTGCGCGACCTGGCGCACCAGCTGGTCAACGCGCCGGCCCACGACTGCGCCTGCATCGACTGCACGCCGGCGCCCTAGTTCAAGGATGGGCGCCGTCCCCTACGGCCATGCCGCCCTGCCCACGCAGGCGGGAATCCATAACCCGCGTGCCAGAGGCGCGGCTGGTCGCTTAGTTCAGCAGCGCGTCCAGCCGGCCCTGCTGCGCCAGGTCGCGCAGCACGCGGATGGTGTCGATGTCCGATTCCTGGTAGGCCGAGCGGCGGAAATCGTCGTACATCGCGTTGGCGGCGTCGGTGGCCGCGTCGTGGCCGTCGTCGTACTGGAAGCGCACGTACAGCGTGTCGGCGGTCGGGGTTTCGATCGTCATCGTCAGGCTGGACTGGCTGATGTCCTGCTGCGCCGCCACCTCGTAGCGCACCTCGCGCATCGGCTCCAGCACCACGCGGTCCTCGATGACCAGCTGGCCGTAGCGCAGGCTGCGGCGGAAGCTGAGCTCGCTTCGCTCGGTGATCGTGCATTCGTCCAGATGCGGCACGAACAGCTTCGGCGATTCGGCGCGCAGCACCAGGCCGCTCCACAACTGCTTGATGCTCAGCGCGTCGATCAGCGGGTTGAGCGGGTCGTTAATTTCAATCAAATGTTCGAATTTCATAGGGCAACCATCTAAAAGCCAGGCGCGCGTGCGCCTCATCCCCGCATGGTAACGCAAATGCCGGCACGACCTCTGCGCCCGCTCAGGCAAGGCGCTGTACAATGGCTGGTTGTCACCCTGCCATAGCGTCCTTCGATGTCCAAAGCACCACAATTCGGCCTTAACGTACCGCAGAGCGAAGCGGTCACCTACCTGGACGGCCCCTGCCTGGTGCTGGCCGGCGCCGGCTCGGGCAAGACGCGCGTGATCACCCAGAAAATCGCCCACCTGATCGAGGACCGCGGCTACGATCCGCGCACCATCGCCGCGCTGACCTTCACCAACAAGGCCGCGCTGGAGATGCAGGAGCGGATCGCCAAGCTGCTCAAGCAGCCGCGCCAGGCCAAGCAGCTGACGGTGTCGACCTTCCACTCGCTGGGCGTCAAGATCCTGCGCCAGGAGGCCAACGGCGTCGGCCTCAAGGACCGCTTCTCCATCATGGACGCCGACGATTGCGGCTCGCTGATCCAGGACTTGGCCATCACCACCGACAAGCAGGTGGTGCGCCGCATCCAGACCGACATCTCGCTGTGGAAGAACGGCCTGGTCGATCCGGCCATCGCGCTGCACAACGCCAAGGACGAGGACGAGGCGCAGTCGGCGCGCATCTACGGCAGCTACGTGGCCACGCTGTCGGCCTACCAGGCGGTGGACTTCGACGACCTGATCCGCCTGCCGGTGGAGCTGTTCCGCAACAACGAGCCGGTGCGCGACAAGTGGCAGCGCCGCCTGCGCTACCTGCTGATGGACGAGTACCAGGACACCAACACCTGCCAGTACGAGCTGGTCAAGCTGATGGTGACGGGCATCGGCAAGAAGCCGATGTTCACCGCCGTGGGCGACGACGACCAGGCGATCTACGCCTGGCGCGGCGCGTCGGTGGAAAACCTGAAGACGCTGCAGACCGACTTCCCCGACCTGGCGGTGATCAAGCTGGAGCAGAACTACCGCTCCACCACCCGCATCCTGCAGGCGGCCAACGCGGTGATCGGCAACAATCCCAAGCTGTTCGAGAAATCGCTGTGGTCCGAGCACGGCCTGGGCGAGCCGATCAACGTGCTGGGCATGGCCAACGACGACCAGGAGGCCGAGCAGGTGGCCATCATGATCTCGGCCGACCATTTCCAGCGCAAGAACAAGTGGTCCGACTACGCCATCCTGTACCGGGGCAACCACCAGGCCCGCATCATCGAGCAGACGCTGCGCAAGGAGCGCATCCCGTACACGATCTCCGGCGGCCAGAGCTTCTTCGACAAGGCCGAGATCAAGGACATCATCAGCTACCTGCGGCTGCTGGCCAACACCGACGACGACCCGGCCTTCATCCGCGCCGTGACCACGCCGCGGCGCGGGGTCGGCCAGTCGACCATGGAAACGCTGGGCACCTTCTCCGGCCAATGGCAGTGCTCGCTGTTCGAGGCGGTGTTCAAGGGCGGCATCGAGGCGCTGCTGAACGATCGCCAGCTGGGGCCGCTGCGCGACTTCTGCAACTTCATCAACAACCTGGAGGCGCGCGCCAGCCGGCCCGGCCCCAGCGGCAGCGGCGACAACGCGGCCCAGGTGCTGGACGACTTGCTCGAAGCGATCAACTACGAATCCTATCTGTACGACATGTTCGACGAGCGCGCCGCGCAGAGCCGGTGGCAGAACGTGCTGGAGTTCATCAACTGGCTCAAGGAGCGCGGCCGTGGCGGCAAGGACCGCGACGGCGAGGAAAAGAACGTGCTGGAGCTGACGCAGATGGTGGCGCTGATGTCCATGCTCGAGGGCCAGGACGAGGACCCGGACGCGGTGCGCATGTCCACGCTGCACGCGTCGAAGGGACTGGAGTATCCGCACGTGTTCCTGGTCGGCGTGGAGGAAGGCATCCTGCCGCACAAGGGCGACCCGGACGCGCCGGCCGAGACCATCGCCGCCCGCGTGCAGGAGGAGCGGCGCCTGATGTACGTCGGCATCACGCGCGCGCAGCGCACGCTGCAGATCACCTGGTGCAAGAAGCGCAAGCGCGCGGGCGAGCAGGTGCACTGCGACCCGTCGCGTTTCATCAAGGAGATGGAGCTCGACGTCGGCAACGCCGTGCCGGCCGAATCCGAAGTGCTGACGCCGAAGGAGCGGCTGGCACGGATGAAGGAACTTTTGACCACACCGAAGACGTAATCCCGCGCAGGTTGTGCTAGCATCGGCACGTGCCGATCCGGCATGCTTCCGTTGGAGATGATCTTGCGTAATCAGTTAATCGCGTCGCTGGTATTGAGCTGTGCCCTGCTGCCGTCGGTGCAGGCCGCCGAATTCGCCACCAAGCCGGAAGCGGAGGCGATGGTGCACAAGGCCCTGAAGTTTTTGAAGGCCAACGGCAAGGAAAAAACCTACAGCGAAATCGACAGGAAGGACGGCCCGTTCGTCGACCGCGACCTGTACCTGACCGTGTACGGCATGGACGGCGTGGTGCGCGCGCACGGCGCCAACGCCAAGATGATCGGCAAGAACCTGATGGAGATTAAGGACGTCGACGGCAAGGCCTTCGTCAAGGAGCGCGTCGAGATGGCGAAGAAGAAGCAGCCGTTCTGGCAGGACTACAAGTTCACCAATCCGGTCAGCAAGCAGATCGAGCCGAAGACCATGTACTGCGTGCCGGAGGACGACATGGTGGTCTGCGGCGGGGTCTATCTCAAGTAAGGCGGTAGAATGCGGGCTTTCCAGCAGGGAGTATGCCGTGAGCACCACCGAAGACCGCTTCATCGATATTGAAATCAAACTGGCGCACCAGGAGCACATCGTGGAGTCGCTGAACCAGCGCGTCTACGAGCAGCAGCAACAGATCGACAAGCTGGAGCAGATGTGCGCGGCGCTGGTGCAGCATGTGCGCGACCAGGCGCAAAGCAGCGGCGGCGGTGGCGCGCTGGCGCACGAGCCGCCACCGCATTACTGATTACGCCAGCACGGCGCGCAGCGCTTCCACCATGATCGCATGGTCTTCCGCCTGGCGCAGGCCGGAGACGGTGGCCGTGCCGATCAGTCCCACATTTTTGACCACCACCGGGAACGAGCCGCCAAAGGGCGCGTACTCTTTCGGGTCGAGATACTTCACGTCCTCGAACACCACGCCGCGATTCTTGTAATCGGTGCCGACGTGGAAGGAACAGCGGCCGAAGCGCGTCACCACATTGCTCTTGCGGCGTATCCAGTCGGCCTGGTCGGGCGTGGCGCCCTGCATCGCGTGGTGGAACAGCACCTTGCCGTTGACGGTCACGTTGACCGTCACGCTCTTCTCGCGCTGCCTGGCCAGCTCGACCACCTTCAGGCCCAGCGCCAGCGCGGTGTCGCTGGTGAAGGCGGTGAATTGCAATTCCTTTTCCTGCTGCGCCAGGGTTTCCAGCAGCTCGACAAAATTTTCCATCATTGATCCTCGTGCGGTACAAGACGGCAGTGTAGCCGAGCCGGCCGACTTAGCGGAACTCGAATCGCGGCGCGGCGGCCTTCTGTTCAGCCTTGTCCCGCCACGCGCTGGCCAGCGTCGCGTCCGGCTTGAGGCCCAGTTCGCTCTTTTCGTAGGCGCTGGCCAGGCGGCGCATGGCGGCCTCGAAATCCAGCGCGGCCGCGCGCTGGTACATGGCGGCGGCCGTGGACGCGCTGCGCTGCACGCCCAGTCCGGCTTCATGCAGCGCCGCCAGGCGATACAGGCCGTCCGCGTTGTTTTGCGCGGCCGCCATCTGGTACTGGGCCGCCGCACGGACCGGGTCCTGGTCGCCGCCCAGGCCGTGCTCGTACAAGCCGCCCAGCGCCGCCTGCGCGTTGCCGTTGCCGCGGCTGGCGGCGCGGAGATACCAGTCGCGTGCGGCGGCGTAGTCCTGCGCGACGCCGCTGCCGGTTTCGTAGGCATAGCCCAGGTTGTTCTCGGCGATCGCATTGCCGCGCTTGGCCGCGGCGCGCTGCCACTTCACGCCCTCGGCCGGATCGGCGGCGACGCCCAGCAGGCCGTGGCTCAACACCAGGCCCAGCCGGATTTGCGAATCGACGTTCTTGCCTTCGGCCGCCAGCCGCAGGTAGCGCAAGCCTTCCGCGTCGTCGCGCGGCACGCCGTTGCCGTTCAGGTACATCAGCGCCAGGTCGCGTTCGGCGGCGGGGTTGCGCTGGGCGGCCGCGCGCTCCAGCCATTGCCGCGCCTGCGGCAAGTCCTGCGGAACGCCGCGGCCGTACAGCAGGAACATGCCCAGGTTGGCCTCGCCCCAGGCGTTGCCGCCCTCGGCCGCCTTGCGGTACCAGACGGCCGCCTCGGCGAAATCGATGGCGACGCCGCGGCCATAGGCGTGCAGCAGGCCGATATTGTTTTCCGCGACGTGGTTGCCCTGGGCCGCCGCCTTCAGATACCAGGCCATCGCCTCGGCGTAGCTTTGCGTGATGCCCTTGCCGTGTTCGTAGCGATAGCCCAGTTCAAGCTGTCCCTCCACCTTGCCGGCCTCGGCGGCCTTGCGATACCAGGCCGTCGCTTCGGCCTGGTCCTTGGGCGCGTTCGTTCCGGTTTCCAGCCGACGGGCCAGCTCGAACTGCGCGTCCGCCAGGTTCTTGTCGAGCGTCTCGCGGAACTGTTGCAGGGTCGTCGCCTGGTTGGCCGCGCCGTTGCTGTAGGCCTTGGCCAGCTGGTACAGCGCCTCGGCATCGCCGGCCAGCGCGGCTGCGCGGTACCGGTTCACGCCGGCCTGGTCGACGTGCAGTCGGGAGACGCCGTCCAGTTCCCACACGTATTGCATCTGCTGCCAGGCGCTGACGGCTTTGCCGTCCACGATGCCGGGCTTGAAGTGGCATTGGCGCAGGCCGGTCGCCGCCGCGTCGTCGAGCAGCGGGAAGCCGCTGGAGCGGGTGATTTTGGTGTCGACGACGCCGCCGTCGGCGTCGACCAGGAAGGATAGCGTGACCGTGCCGGTCTGCTCATTGCGCAGCGCCTCTTTCGGCCAGACCGGCTTGGCGCAGGTGCTGAAATCGGCGACGGCCAGCGTGCGCGGTTCCGCCGCGCCGGCGTTCAACGAGACAGCGGCGCCGAGCGCCACGGCCAGCAGGGGCCAGGTGGAAAAAATCTGCCTCATGGCGTATCCTTAATATTTCAAATTTGAAAACATGCAGGATAGGCGCTCATAGGGAATTTGTCTATTACTGACAGGATAGGCGCGGCGTGTCGAATTCGCGGACCGTCGTT
Organism: Duganella sp. BJB1802; assembly: GCF_013369445.1. Classification (NCBI taxonomy): domain Bacteria; kingdom Pseudomonadati; phylum Pseudomonadota; class Betaproteobacteria; order Burkholderiales; family Oxalobacteraceae; genus Duganella; species Duganella sp. BJB1802. Next base: position 157,517 of record NZ_JABWEF010000007.1, read on the forward strand.
CGTCGTAGCTGGCAGGGGGATGTCCTCTGATTTATTTTGGAGATACGATCATGACTACGAATACTGTACAACTGCACCGCGTGTTCAAGGCCAAGGCTGAGCGCGTTTATCGGGCCTTCCTGGATGCCGACGCGCTGGCCAAATGGCTGCCGCCGCACGGCTTCACCGGCAAGGTGCACGCGCTGGACGCCAAGGTGGGCGGCGGCTATCGCATGTCGTTCACGAATTTCACCACCGGCGGCGGCCACCACTTCGGCGGCGAGTACCTGGAACTGGTGCCGAACCAGCGCCTGGTCTACACCGGCAAGTTCGACGATCCCAACCTGCCCGGCACCATGCAGACCACGGTGACGCTGCGCGAAGTGTTCTGCGGCGTGGAGTTGAAGGTGGTGCAGGAAGGCATACCGGCCATGATCCCGGCGGAAGCGTGCTACCTGGGCTGGCAGGAGTCGCTGCAGTTGCTGGGGCAGCTGGTGGAGCCGGAAATCCGCGAGTGAGGCGCTAGAGCAGGCCGAAGACCTTGACGATCAGGCTGATGGTGCCCAGGGCTGTGCTCAGGCTGATGCTCAACAGGATGCGGAAATCCGTGGTGCGTATCTTCATCAGCTGTTCGTGCACGCGAACGAACTCGGCGTCGACACGGGCGAAACCTGCGTCCATTCTTGCGTCCGCTCGGCTGAAGCCAGCGCGCATCTCCTCGCGTAGCCCGGAGATGCCTTCGTCCTGATAGTCGACCGCCGTTTCAAGACGGGCTATGCGTTCGATGATGTGGTGCTGTTCTTGCTCTGGCTGGTGGTTACCATTCATGGCGGGCTCCTTGGCGGCACCCACCACTTTACGCCTGCACGCGCGCGCGGCATAGCGTGCACCATTGACGCAGGTCGCGACGGTACGGCGGCCCCGGCGATGAAGGGTGTGGGATTGATGTCGTCATCACCCTGTGGTGCTATGATCTTGTGACCATCCAGATAGTCAGGAGGTCCCCATGTACACATTCTCGTTGGCTGACGCGAAAGCGCAGCTGAGCAAGCTGATCGAATTGGTGGAAAGTGGTGAACAGGTAACGATCACCAAGCGCGGTAAAGCGGTCGTCAAGATCGTAAAAAGCGATCCCCCCCGCCAGCATGTTCCAAGCTTGGCTGAACACCGGGCCGGCATTCGTTATCTGGGTGAGCCAGCAGCGGAATTCATACGTAAAATGCGCGACTCGGATCGCTTCTGATGCGGTATATCGACACCAGTCTTGATACTTTCTGCCCTGGCCATACAGATTCGGCGCAAGTTCATCGCGCGGCCTGGCGCGCGAATGGCCTTCGATGCCAGCTTTTGCGCAGCTAACAATGCGGCGGCCATGCTTTCGGCCGCCGCGATCATGCCCGTTAGTTCTATCGTTCGGATGAGAACAGGGCGGCGTTGCCCCAGCTGACCGGCAAGTGCTCATTGGTGCCGGCCGCGCTGCGCGCCACCAGTTCGACCATGCGGACGCCGGCCACGTCGGCGCTCAAGGCTTGCGCCGTCTGGCCCCAGCGCAGCGGCTTGCTCTTCGCCAGCAGCTTGCCGTCGCCGTAGATCATGAAGATGACGTCGTGCTTGCGGTCCTGCGCGGAGTCGTCCACGCCCACCTGCGCGCTCAGCCGGCGATAGCCCTGGTTGCGCACCTCCAGCCGGGAATTGACCAGGATGCCGATGCCGGCGGCGTAAGGCGTGCCGGCGATCTGCATGACCTGGCCGTAGGGCGTGCTGTCGGCGCGCGCGCCGCCCCAGCCGGCGTACATCGGCCGTTCGCCCGGACCCTTGGTGCCGGTCCAGCCGAACGAGGAGCGGAAGATCGTCGGATCGATCTGCGGTCTGACCACGCCATCGACCGCTGGATTCACGCTGCCCGGCTGTTCCGAAAGATAGACGCCCTGGGCCAGTGCCCGCTCGCCGTTGGCGCGGAAGATCCGCGTCTCGCGCGGCATCACGCGCAGCTTGGTTTCCTTGGTGAACGTGCTGTCCGCCTTGGTCCACAGGTCGGTCAGCGTGACCGGCGCGTCGCCGCGCAGCTTGAGATGCTCGGCGGTCAGGTCGACGTCGATCGGCGCCAGCCCGCGGTTGAAGATCGCCACCGCCTTCTGGCCCGACGCCAGCGGCTTGACCAGGATCTCCAGGTCGTCTGCATCGTAGGCGAGCACCGCCTGGTTGCCGGCCGGGTCCTGGTTGACCGCGATGATGTCGGCATTGCCGACGATGTCCATCAGCGGCTGCGGCATGGTGCGCAGGTCGGCGCCCAGCATCAGGGGCGCGTTCAGCATGGCCCACAGCGCGAAGTGCGACTTCGCCTCCACCAGATGGTCGGCGTCGAAGTCGCCCTTGCCGATGTACAGCATGTCGGGGTCGTTCCAGCCGCCCGGATGGCCATACAATTCGCGCCGCGCCGCGCTGTCGAAATTGCTCAGCAGGCGGGACCACGACGGCGTGATGTCGTCGCTGGTGCGCGACAGGTTGCCGTAGTTCTTGCCCCAGGCGCGCACGTCGGCCGCGCCCCAGATGCACAGCGACAGCAGGAAGTCGCCGTCCGGCTTGTTGCGTTTCAGCGCCGCGTTGATTTGCGTGAACTCCGCCTGCACCGCCGGGATGTCGGAACGGCTGACCGATTCCAGGTCCAGCACCGGCGTCAGCGCGCGGTACTGGCCGGAGCGGACCTTGGCGCTGTTGGCGCCGTAGGCGCGCAGGCCGCAGCCGTCGACCTTGATGAAGTCGAAACCCCAGTCGCCGAAGAAGAGGTTGATGTCCTGGTCGATGTGGCCGTACAGGCCGATCTCCCGCTCCAGCACGCTGCCCTTCGGCAGGTCGGTGTCGACGCCGGAATACGCTTGCGAGCAGGTGTTGCGGCCGAGGTCCGAATAGATGCCGGCCTTGAGTCCCATCGCGTGCAGCTTGTCGGTGAGCGGGCGGAAGCTGGTGCCGCCGCCCTGCACGGACGACGGGAAGCGTTCGGCCCGTATCACCAGGCGGCCATCCGGCATCTGGCGGCGCGCCGCCCAGCCGTCGTCGATGTTGATGTAGCGGTAGCCGCGCGCGGCCAGTCCGCTGTCGGCGATGCGCTGGGCCGAGCCGAGGATCTTGGCTTCGTCGATGTCGGTGCCGAAGGCGTTCCAGCTGCTCCATCCCATCGGCGGTGTCGCGGCGCGGCCGGCGGTGTAGGCGCTCCAGCGCGCGGTCGGCGCCAGCGGATCGGCCGCCGCGTGCAGCGAGACGGCGGCGAGCAACAGGGGGATCAGGGCCAGGCGCGGCGGCCGGCGGAAAGTCGTTTGCATGATGGTCTCCGATTTATTTTGTGGTTTCAAGCTGGAAGGTGCCGACCGGCAGGTCGTCACCGCTGAACAGGTTCACGAACGGCGCGTCGGCCCAGCCGTAGCGCACGTGCGTGACGTTGGCTGCGGCGGCGCCGGGCAGGACCACGGTGTCGCCGGCCGCGCGGGCGTCGGCGTAGCGGCAGCTGGCGCCCGCGCATACTTCAAAGCCGATGGCGCGGTCGGACGAGTACGTCGCCAGGCCGCCGCCCGTGTCGCGGAAGGTGATGACGATGTCCTTGCCGCTGTGGCGCGCGGAGACCGGGGACGGACTGCCGGGCGCAATCTTCTCGCCGTAGGCCACGGCCCGCGCCGCGCGCGCCAGCCGCTCGCCGACCACCGTCTTCTGCGTCGGATGGATGTCGAAGCGGTCGCCGACATCGAGCGTGACGGCCAGGCCCGCGTGGGCGTCGCGCGCCACCGCCTCGGCCTGCGCGTCGCGCAGCTCGGCCCAGCTGGACTGGCCGGGCGCCTTGGCCGTGCCAGCGAACGAGGTCAGCTGCGCGACCAGGAAAGGCAGCGCCGGCTGGCCGAAGCGCTGACGCCAGTCGCGCATCAGCAAGGGCAGCAGCGCGCGGTATTCCTGCCCGGCGCCCGCGTTCGCCTCGCCCTGGTACCACGCCGCCAGCTTGAATTTGTAGCCGACCAGCGGGGCGATCATGCCGTTGTACAGGGTGGTCAGGCTGTTCGGCACGTCCCACGGCGCCGGCGGCACGGCCAGGTTGCGCAGGACGCTGCCGCGCTGGACTTTCCAGGCGGCCGGCAGCGCGATCGTCTGGCCATCCGTGGTGCCGATGACGCGGCCGTCGGGCGAACCAGACAGGCCACCGCCCTGTCCTCCGCTCAGCACGCGCATGGCGATCACGTTGCGTCCAGGCTTGAACACGCCGGCCGGCACGGCGTACTCGCGCCAGATCCACGGCGTGCTGGCGCCGCCCACGCGCACGCCGTTGACCCAGGTGCTGTCGTAGGTGTCGACCGGGCCCAGGCGCAGCGTGTTGGCCGCCTTGGCCTGCGCCTCGGTCAGCGTGACGGCGGTGCGGTACCAGGCCACGCCGTCGAAGTCCTTGAAGCCGGCCAGGCCGCTGTCCTTCCACGAGCCGGCCGGGGTGACGGTGGGCCAGGCGGCGTCGTCGAAGTCCGGCGCGCTCCACGCGCGTTGCGCGGCGGCGGCCGGGTCGTGGGCGAGCCACCAGGCGTCGTTGGGGCCTCCTCGGCGCGCATGCCCGCGGCCGGATCGGCGCCGTATTGCGCCACGGCGGCCACGCCCGCCGCGTAGTCGCCGAAGGTGCGCAGCGATTCGGCCCCGATCCAGCCCTGGATGGTGGTGCCGCCCCAGCTGGCGTTGATCATGCCGACCGGGATCTTGTAGCGGGCCTGCAGCGTGCGCGCCATGTAGTAGCAGACCGCCGAGGCGTCGCCGACCGATTCCGGCGTCAGCGGCGTCCACGCCACCGGGCCCTTGAGCTCGTCCTGCGGCGTCGCCGCGCTGTGCTTCTCGATGTTCAGGTAGCGCAGGCTGTCGTTGCGGGCGCCCCAGGTGGCGCCCATGGCGTTGGTCGACGCGCGCACCGCGAACTCCATGTTGGACTGGCCCGAGCACAGGTAGACGTCGCCGACCAGCAGGTCGCTGCGGCTGACCGTCCGGCCGTCCGACGCGACCGTCAACGCGTATGGCCCGCCGGCCGGTTGTGGGGGCAGCTCGACGCGCCACTTGCCGTGCGCGTCCGCGCTGCCGGTCACCGTCTGGCCGCCGAGGGTGACGGTCAGCGGGCGCCCGGCGCCGGCCGTGCCCCAGACGGCGATGGGCTGGTCGCGCTGCAGCACCGCGTGGTCGGAGAAGAGCTTCGCCAGGCCGAGTTCGGCGGCGTGCGCGGGCAGGCCGGCGCAGCCGAGTGAAAGCGCCAGCAGGGGCGCGGCGGTGCGGAGTGTCGCCATCATGAATCCTCATCGTTGGGGGAGCAGGGCGGATTCTGCGATCTTGTCCGCCGCTGAGCAATTACGAAAACGGCCAAAGAGCCCAATGTTATTGAGGAAAACGGGCGCCATGGATTTTGGGCCGGCGCGCGAGCCGATAGAATGAGTGCTCTTCAATGCGGGGACTACGATGACGAACAACCTTCTGCGCACCGCTGTCGCGCTTGCCCTGGCGTCGCTGTGCGCTGTTTCGATGCCTGCCCGCGCGGAGGCCGCCGCGCCGGCCGCGTCCGCCGCTGTGAGAAGCGCGAGCGGCCTGACGGTGACCACCGCGCAGGGCACCGTGCGGATCGAGCCGTGGAGCGAGCGCATCGTGCACGTGCTGTCCGGCCCGGCCGCATCGTGGGACGGCAACTACAACCCGGCCGTGATCGCCCGCCCGGGCGGCGTCGACTGGACCCTCACCGAAACGGCGGACTATTACCAGCTGGCGACATCGGCGTTGTCGGTGCGCGTGGCCAAGGCCTGGGGCGGCGTCAGCTTCCACGATGCACAGGGCAAGCAGATGCTGGCCGAGTCCGGGCGCGACGCCTCGAAGGCCGGCGTGATGCAGGGATTCGATTACTCCGGCCCGGTGTTCGGACTGGGGCAGCACCAGAACGGCAAGCTGGACTATCGCGGCACGACGGTGCGCCTGCAGCAGGCCAACCGCGACGTGGCGGTGCCGATGCTGGCCACGCCGGAAGGCTTCGGCATCCTGTGGAACAACGCCTCGGTCACGCAGGTCGACGCCGGTTTGCCGGCCGGGCCGTATCCGCTGGTCATCCGCTCCGAGGCGGGACAGGGCTCCGACTACCACTTCATCCTCGGTCCCGAGCTGGACGAGGTGGTGGCCGGCTACCGCGAACTGACCGGACGCGCACCGATGATGGCCCGCTGGACCTGGGGCCTGTGGCAATCGAAGGAGCACTACGCCACCCAGGCCGAGCTGCTCGACATCGCCGCCCGCTACCGCGCGATGAAGGTGCCGCTGGACGCGGTGGTTCAGGACTGGCAGTACTGGCAGCCGGGCGCCTGGGGCGAACACCAGATGGATCCGGCGCGCTACCCCGATCCGAAGGGCATGCTCGACCAGCTGCACGCGCAGCACGTGCACGCCATCCTCTCCGTCTGGGCCCGCTTCGACGCCGGCACCCGCAACACGGCCGAGCTGGAGAAGGCCGGCGTGCTGTATCCCGAGCTGTACAACAACGTCTACCCGGCCGGCAAGGGCCGCTGGTACGACGCCTATTCGCCGCGCGGCCGCCAGCTGTACTGGGAGCAGATCAACCGCACGCTGGCCCCGGCCGGCTGGGACGGCTGGTGGCTGGACGCCAGCGAGGCCGAGCTGGGCGGCTGGTGGGGCCAGATGCGCGACGTCGCCACCGCCGCCGGCCCCGGCGCGCAGGTGTACAACGCCTATCCGCTGTTGCACACGACGGCCGTGTTCGAAGGCTCGACGCAGGCCGCGCCGGCCAAGCGGCCCTTCATCCTGACGCGCTCGGCCTACAGCGGCCAGCAGCGCAACGCGGCCATCACCTGGTCGGGCGACACCATGGGCACCTGGGACGTGCTGCGCGCCCAGCTGCCGGCCGCGCTGAACTTCACGTTGAGCGGCATCCCCTACTGGTCGGCCGACATCGGCGGTTTCTTCGGCGGCAATCCGGCCGATCCTGAATATGCCGAGCTGTACACGCGCTGGTACCAGTTCGGCGCCTTCAATCCGATGTTCCGCGTCCACGGCACCGGCGACGGCAAGGAGATCTGGCGCTTCGGCCCGGCCACGCAGAAGATCCTGCGCGACGTGACGCAGCTGCGCTATCGCCTGCTGCCGTACATTTATTCGGCGTCGTGGGACGTCACCAGCCGCAACGGCACGATGATGCGCGCGCTGGCCATGGACTTCCGCGCCGACGCGCAGGCGGTGGCCACGGCCGACCAGTACATGTTTGGCAAGGCGCTGATGGTGGCGCCGGTGATGACGCCGCACACGGACGTACGCACCGTCTACCTGCCGGCGCAGAACGAGTGGTTCGATTTCTGGACCGGCAAGCGCTACGCCGGCGGCAAGGTCATCGCGGCCAAGGCCGACATCGCGACCATACCGTTGTTCGCCCGCGCCGGCAGCATCCTGCCGCTGGGGCCGGTGCTGCAGTATGCCGACGAGCCGAGCGCGCAGCCGCTGGAACTGCGCGTCTATCCGGGCCGCGACGGCAGCGTCGAACTGTACGACGATGCCGGCGACGGACAGGGCTATGCTCGCGGCGAGCGGGCGACCCGGCACATCACCTGGAGCCAGGCCGGCGGCAAGCTGGCGATCGCGCCGGTGGAGGGCGGCTTCCCCGGCATGCGCCGCGAGCAGGCCTTCGTGGTGCGCTGCGCGGCCACGCCGGCCGGCAAGGGCGTGCATGTGGTGGCTGGCGATGCGGCGGTCGAGGTGTCCTTGCCGGGTTGCCGCTGATTCGGGGTCAGGCTTCCGGCGCCGTCCAGACCAGGTTCCACAGGTGGCCGTCGATGTCCTCGAAGCCCTGGTCGTACATGAAGCCGTTGTCCTCGGGCGGATGCGGTATGCGGGCGCCGGCGGCGGTGGCCTTGGCGATCAGGCTGTCCACCTCTTCGCGGCTCTCGCAATTCAGGCAAATGACGAGCTCATTTGTTTCCTTGGCATTCGCGATGGGCTTGTCGATCAGGGACTGGAAGAAGGGTTCGGTCGTCAGCATGGCCTGGATGGTGTCGCCGACGATGTTCATGAACGCCGCGTTCTCTCCGCTGAAGCGGGGATCGAAGCTAAAGCCGAGGGCGGAAAAGAAGGCCCTGGATTTGTCCAGATTCTTCACGGGCAGGTTGAGGATGATCTGATTTTTCATGGCGTTTCCTTGGTGAGGGTGGAATGGATTACCGGTGCTTCATCCCTACGACGGCTGACGTTACACAAAATCGACACGCTTGTGAAAAATATTTTCCTCCAGGATGGTTGAAAGAATGAAGTCTTCCTGAAGGAAGTTGCGTGCCAGAACAAGTTGAATCACAATGCGTCGATCGATAAGGAGCGGCGCATGGGCAAAGGCAGGTTGGAAGCATTCAGCGATGGCGTGATCGCCATCATCATCACCATCATGGTGCTGGAACTGAAGGTGCCGCATGGTGCGGACTGGGCGGCGTTGCAGCCTTTGTGGCCGGTGTTCCTGAGCTATGTGCTGAGCTTCATCTACGTCGGCATCTACTGGAACAACCATCATCACCTGATCCACACCGTCAGCAAGATCACCGGCGGCGCGCTGTGGGGCAACTTGCATTTGCTGTTCTGGCTGTCGCTGGTGCCGTTCGTGACCGGCTGGATGGGCGAGAACCATTTCGCCGCGCTGCCGCTGGCCTGCTATGGCTTCATCCTGTTCATGTCCAGCGTCGCCTACTATGTGCTGGCGAAGTGCTTGGCGGCCAATAACGAGGCGCTGCGGGTAGCATTGGGCAAGGATCGCAAGGGCAAGCTGTCGACGCTGCTGTATTTGATCGGCATCGGCCTGTCTTTGTTGGAACCGATGGCCGGCTTCGCGGTCTATGTGATTGTTGCGATGATCTGGTTTATCCCTGACCGCCGTTTCGAGCAGCGCTAGGCGTTCTGGCTCAAAGCCTTTTGCCTGGCCTTGCTGAGCGATTCCACCGCGCGGCGGTAGGAGCCGTCCACCAATTCGGCCAGATAGTCGGCAGGGAACGTGCCCACGTCGACGATGGTCACCCAATGAAAGCGACCCATGTAGCGCGCCGGCTTGACTCCCGGCATGTCGGTCAGCTCCAGGAAACGGTCCGGCGTCACGCGTACGCTGAAGCGCCACTGCTCCGGCTCGCTGGTCTTGAAGTAGGCGAAGGTCTTGTCCTCGACCTTGTAGACCAGGATGTTCGACGGCTCGCCGTGCAGGCTCTCCACCGCGCCGGGATATTGCCGGCAATGTCGTTTCAGCTGTTGAGTGTTCATTTCTGCGGCCATGTTGCAATGGAACCTCAGTGTAGCCGCAAAAATGCCATTTCGACAAAGCATTCTTCGGAAAAAGCGCCCGCTTTCCAATCAAGTGCAGTGCAGCATTTTTTGCCAGTGACTGCCGCCATATCACCCTGATATGATCTTGCGCTTCCATGCTGCGCTTTGTCGCGTCAGCATTTTTCCCCGGCGTTTAATGAAAGATACCCACATGTCCCGTCCTCAAATGCTCATCATTGCGGCCGCCCTCGGCCTGGCGTTTTCCTCGACCGTGCTGGCCGCTGCTCCGGCGGCATCGCTGGCCGGCAATCCGCTGGCCACGGCCAGCACGCTGCCGTTCCACTATCCGGCATTTGACAAGATCAAGGACGAGCACTTCCAGCCAGCTTTCGTCGAAGGCATGCGTATCCAGCTGAAGGAAATCGAGGCGATCGCCAACAACAAGAAGCCGGCCACCTTCGAGAACACCATCGTCGCCATGGAAAAATCCGGCGAGCTGCTGACCCGCGTGCAGACCACCTTCGGCAACCTGCAGGGCGCCAACACCAACGACAAGCTCGACGCGATCGACAGCGAGATGTCGCCCAAGCTGGCGGCCCACGGCGACGCCATCTACCTGAATCCCAAGCTGTACGCCCGCGTGAAGTCGCTGTACGACAACCGCGACAAGCTCAAGCTCGACGCCGAATCCAAGCACCTGCTGGAACGCTACCACACCGATTTCGTGCGCGCCGGCGCCAAGCTGTCCAACGCCGACAAGGAAAAACTGAAGGCCATCAACGGCGCCATCGCCACGCTGCAAACCACCTTCACCCAGAACGTGCTGAAGGAAACCAACGCCTCGGCGCTGGTGGTCGACACCCGCGAGGAGCTGGCCGGCATGACCGACGCCGCCATCGACGCCGCCGCGGCAGCCGCCAAGGCCAAGGGCATGGACGGCAAGTTCCTGGTCGCCATCGTCAACACCAGCGGCCAGCCGCCTTTGGCCGTGCTGACCAACCGCGCCGTGCGCGAGCGTCTGATGGCCGCGTCGCTGACGCGCGGCAGCCACGGCGGCGAGTTCGACAGCCGCGAAGTGGTGCTGAAGATCGCCAAGGCGCGCGCCGAGAAGGCCACCCTGCTGGGCTACGCCAACTTCGCCGCCTATTCGCTGGAAGACCAGACCGCGCACGACACCGCCGCCGTCAACAAGCTGCTGGGCGAGCTGGCCAAGCCGGCCGTCAACAACGCCAGGAAGGAAGCGGCCGACCTGCAAGCCGTGGTCGACGCCGACAAGGGCGGCTTCCAGATCGACGCTTCCGACTGGGCCTTCTACACCGACAAGGTGCGCGCCCAGCGCTTCGCCTTCGACGAGAACCAGCTCAAGCCCTACTTCGAGCTGAACAACGTGCTGACCAACGGCGTGTTCTACGCCGCCGGCAAGCTGTACGGCCTGTCGTTCAAGGAGCGCAAGGACCTGCCGGTGTACAACCCGGACGTGCGCGTGTTCGACGTGTTCGACGCCGACGGCAAGCAGCTGGCCATCTTCATCGCCGACATGTACGCCCGCAGCAACAAGCAGGGCGGCGCCTGGATGAACGAGTACATCTCGCAATCGTCGCTGCTGGGCACGCACTCGGTGGTGGCCAACCACCTCAACATTCCTAAGCCGCCGGCGGGCGAGCCGACGCTGCTGACCTACGACGAAGTCAAGACCGCCTTCCACGAGTTCGGCCACGCGCTGCACGGCATGTTCTCCAACGTGAAGTATCCGCGCTTCTCCGGCACCAGCGTGCCGCGCGACTTTGTCGAATATCCGTCGCAGGTGAACGAGATGTGGGCCGTGTGGCCCGAGGTGCTGGCCAACTACGCCAAGCACTACAAGACCGGCGAGCCGATGCCGAAGGAATTGCTGGACAAGGTCATCGCCTCGAAGAAATTCAACCAGGGCTTCCTGACCACCGAGTACCTGTCGGCCTCGCTGCTGGACCAGCGCTGGCACCAGCTGACCCCGGCGCAGATCCCGACCGACGTGCTGGGCTTTGAAGCGGCTTCGCTCAAGGACATGGGCGTCGACTTCGCGCCGGTGCCGCCGCGCTACCGCACCACCTACTTCTCGCACAGCTTCTCCGGCGGCTACTCGGCCGGCTACTACGCCTACCTGTGGTCCGAGAAACTGGACGCCGACACCGTCGAATGGTTCAAGGAAAAAGGCGGCCTGAAGCGCGAGAACGGCGACTGGTTCCGCGCCAAGCTGCTGTCGCGCGGCGGCACCGACGATGCGATGAATTTGTTCCGCAACTTCCGCGGCCGCGATCCGATCATCGAGCCGCTGCTGGACCGTCGTGGCCTGAAATAACATAAACCGTTTATAAGAATAACCACATGAACACCAACCTGATTATCGCCGCCGGCGTGGCGGCCGTCTTCAGCGTCGCGCATGCGGCCGAGCCAGCTTCGATGCTGCCGGCCAGCAATGCCTTCGCCAAGGCCAGCACGCTGCCGTTCGGCTACCCGCCGTTCGACCAGATCAAGAACGAGGACTACGGCCCGGCCTTCGCCGAGGGCATGCGCGTCAACGCCGCCGAGATCGAAGCGATCGCCAACAACAAGCAGCCGGCCACGTTCGAGAACACCATCGTCGCGATGGAGAAGGCCGGCCAGCTGCTGTCGCGCGTGTCCAGCGTGTTCGGCAACCTGTCCGGCGCCAACACCAACGACAGCTTCAAGGCGCTGGAGCGCGAACTGTCGCCGAAACTGGCGGCCCACAGCGACGCCATCCGCCTGAACGCCAAGCTGTACGCGCGCATCAAGTCGCTGTACGACAAGCGCGCCAAGCTGCACCTGGACGCCGAGTCGCTGTATGTGCTGGAACGCTACAACACCGACTTCGTGCGCGCCGGCGCCAAGCTGTCCAACGCCGACAAGGAAAAGCTGAAGGCGCTCAACAGCGAACTGGCGCAGCTGTCGACCAGCTTCGCCCAGAACGTGCTGGAGGAAGCCAACGCCTCGGCGCTGATCGTCGACACCCGCGAGGAATTGGCCGGCATGTCGGACAAGGCGATCGACGCGGCCGCCGCCGACGCCGCCAAGCGCGGCCTGGCGGGCAAGTTCGCCATCCCGGTGGTCAACACCACCGGCCAGGCCAACCTGGCGGTGCTGACCAACCGCGCCGTGCGCGAACGGCTGATGGCCGCTTCGCTGGCGCGCGGCAGCCACGGCGGCAAGTACGACAACACGCAAGTCGTGCTGAAGACCGCCAAGCTGCGCGCGGAAAAAGCCGCGTTGCTGGGCTATGCCAACTACGCCGCCTATTCGCTGGAGGACCAGACCGCGCACACGCCGGAAGCGGTCAACAAGATGCTGTCCGAGTTCGCCCGTCCGGCCGTCGCCAACGCCAGGAAGGAAGGCGCCGAGATCCAGGCGGTGATCGACAAGGAAAACGGCGGCTTCCAATTGGCCGCGCACGACTGGTCGTTCTACAGCGACAAGGTGCGCGCCGAGCGCTTCAACTTCGACCAGAACCAGCTCAGGCCTTACTTCGAACTGAACAACGTGCTGACCAACGGCGTGTTCTTCGCCGCCAACAAGGTCTACGGCCTGACGTTCAAGGAGCGCAAGGACTTGCCGGTCTACGATCCCGACGTGCGCGTGTGGGATGTGTTCGACGCCGACGGCAAGCAGCTGGCCATCTTCATCGGCGACTACTACGCCCGCAGCAACAAGCGCGGCGGTGCGTGGATGAATGCCTACGTGTCGCAGTCCAAGCTGATGGGCACGCATCCGGTGATCGCCAACCACCTCAACATTCCGAAGCCGAACGCCGGCGAGCCGACGCTGCTCACCTACGACGAGCTGCGCACGGCCTTCCACGAGTTCGGCCACGCGCTGCACGGCATGTTCTCCGACGTGAACTACCCGCGTTGCGCCGGCACCCGCGTGCCGCGCGACTTCGTCGAGTTCCCGTCCCAGGTCAACGAGATGTGGTCGGTCTGGCCCGAGGTGCTGTCCAACTACGCCAAGCACTACCAGACCGGCGAGCCGATGCCGCAGGCGCTGCTGGACAAGGTGATCGCGTCGAAGAAATTCAACGAGGGCTACCGCACCACCGAGTACCTGGCCGCCTCCATCCTGGACCAGAAATGGCACCAGCTGGACGCGTCGCAGATCCCGGCCGACGTGCTGGCCTTCGAGGCGGCGTCGCTGAAGGCCGCCGGCGTCGACTACGCGCCGGTGCCGCCGCGCTACCGCACCACCTACTTCTCGCACGTGTTCGCGGGCGGCTATTCGGCCGGCTACTACGGCTACCTGTGGTCGGAGAAGCTGGACGCCGACACCGTCAACTGGTTCACCGAGAACGGCGGCATGCTGCGCAAGAACGGCGACTGGTTCCGCAAGATGCTGCTGTCGCGCGGCGGCAGCATGGACGCGATGCAAATGTTCCGCAACTTCCGCGGCCGCGATGCCCGCATCGAACCGCTGCTGGAGCGCCGTGGCTTGACTGAAAAGTAAGCGCATAGCGGGACAGGGAAGCAGGGGCCGGACGCGATTTGTGTAAGAATCGCGTCCGGCCCTTTCATTTTATGAGTAAGATACAACCATGAGTAACGAACTGCACGGCGTGACGCTGGAAGCCATCGTGACCCGTTTGCACGCGCATTACGGCTGGGAACAGCTGAGCCGACGGATCGATATCAATTGCTTCATCAGCGATCCGAGCGTCAAGTCCAGCCTGAAATTCTTGCGCAAGACCCCGTGGGCGCGCGCCAAAGTCGAAGAACTTTACGTCGCCACGAAATTTACCGACTAGGGATGTATATGGACAGCAATCTGAAGGATTCACTGAGTACCCTGCGCAACCACCTGGCCAGCGCCGGCCCGATCGACGATGAGTTGAAGCAGTTGCTGACGCAGCTGGACGGCGACATCAAGCAGCTGCTGGAACGCCGCGCCGCCGAGGCCGAGCCGGACGAAAGCACCACCTATGGCCTGGCCGAGCGCACGCAGGAAATCTCGGCCAAGTTCGCCGTGCGGCATCCGCAACTGGAGCCGGCCCTGCGTGAGCTGGGCAACATCCTGTCGAGCATGGGGATCTGAAGCAGGCGGTGAAACAGGCGGGGAGAACCCGGGGAACCTAAGTCCCCGGGCAGCCGGCGTTACGGAAACGCCAGCATCGGCGGTTCCATACCGCCAAAGCTGATTTCGGGATGACGCTTGGCGATCATCTCTTCGATTTCTTCGACCCGCCGCACCGGCACGTCGACGATCAACAGCACCTGCCCCTGCTCGATGCGCGGGGCGAACGGCTTGAGGCGCGAATTCGGCACGGCCGCCGCGTTCATGCCCGAGGCCCAGCCGCCGAAGATCGCCCCGCCCAGCGCCACCAGCAGGATGGCGGCGGTGCGCAAGGTCATGCCGTCCACCGGGAACAGCGTGAGGAACACCCCCGCGCCCAGGCCGACGATGGCGCCGATCACCACGCCCAGCTGGGCGCCGTGGACCAGGTCGGTTTTCTGCATGAAGTTCACGTCCGGCATGTCCGAGGGCAGCGCATCCCTGGCCATGAAGCGCATGTGGCCGATCTCGATGCGGGCCAGCAGCAATTCATCCAGCATGGCGCGGGCGCTCGGCACGTCGGGCAGCATGAAATAAAGTCTGCGTCGCATAATGGTCTCCCAGCGATAGGTATCTAACCGTTATAGCAAAGTTGCGGACTATAGCAATGTGAATCCGTCATCGTTTTCACTCAAGTGATTGAATAGTAAAAGAATTTTTCTTTCTGGCACAAGCGGAGCGGGGGCATTTCCGGTACAATGCTGTCCGATATGAGCTCCCCTACCAATTTATTTGCGACCGTCCCGAAGCGGTCTGCCCGCGCTGCCGCCGCGCCTTTCCTCCCGATGTCCCGCGCCGAAATGGATGCGCTGGGCTGGGACGAGTGCGACGTCATCCTCGTCACCGGCGACGCCTACATCGACCATCCGAGCTTCGGCATGGCGCTGGTCGGCCGCCTGCTGGAGGCCCAGGGCTTCCGCGTCGGCATCATCTCGCAGCCGGACTGGACTTCGGCCGAGGCCTTCCGCGTGCTGGGCAAGCCGCGCCTGTACTGGGGCATCACGGCCGGCAACATGGACTCGATGGTCAACCGCTACACGGCCGACCGCAAGATCCGCTCGGACGACGCCTACACCGCCAACGCCGAGCCGAACAAGCGGCCCGACCGCGCCGTCACCGTCTACGCCCAGCGCGTGCGCGAAGCCTTCCCCGGCACGCCGGTGGTGATCGGCTCGATCGAGGCCTCGCTGCGCCGCATCGCCCACTTCGACTACTGGTCGGACAAGGTGCGCCGCTCGGTGCTGACCGATTCCAAGGCCGACCTGCTGATCTTCGGCAACGCCGAGCGCGCGCTGGTCGACCTGACCCACCGCATGGCGGCCGGCGAGGACATCAAGTCCATCCGCGACCTGCGCGGCACCGCCTTCATGGTGCCGGCCGGCTGGCTGCCGGACGCCGACTGGGGCGTGCACAACAGCACCCGCGTGGACGTGCCGGGCAAGGTCGACGCCCATCCCGATCCGTACATGATGGTGCAGCAGAACACCGCGTCCTGCGCCACCAGCAACGGCGGCGCCGACGAGGGCATGGTCGAGCCCAAGCCGGTCGAGGTGGTCAAGCCTATCCGCATCATGAGCCGCGAAGAGCGCCAGGCCATGGCCAGGGAAAAGCACAACAAGACCGTGGTGCGGCTGCCGTCCTACGAAACCGTCAGCACCGACCCGGTGATGTACGCGCACGCCTCGCGCGTGTTCCACCTGGAGTCCAACCCCGGCAACGCCCGCGCCATGGTGCAGGCGCACGGCGAGCGCGACGTCTGGCTCAACCCGCCGCCGCTGCCGCTGCGCATGGACGAGATGGACGGCGTGTACGACATGAACTACGCGCGCGCGCCGCATCCATCGTACGGCAAGGCGCGCATCCCGGCGTGGGAGATGATCCGCTTCTCGGTCAACATCATGCGCGGCTGCTTCGGCGGCTGCACCTTCTGCTCGATCACCGAGCACGAGGGGCGCATCATCCAGAGCCGCTCGGAGCCGTCCATCCTGCGCGAGATCGAGCACATCCGCGACAAGACCAAGGGCTTCACCGGCACCATCTCCGACCTGGGCGGCCCGACCGCGAATATGTACCGGCTGGCCTGCAAGGATCCGAAGATCGAGGAATCGTGCCGCCGCCTGTCGTGCGTGTACCCGTCGATCTGCGTCAACCTGGGCACCGACCACAGCAAGCTGATCTCGCTGTACCGCAAGGCGCGCGCCATCCCCGGCGTGAAGAAGATCCTGATCTCGTCCGGCCTGCGCTACGACCTGGCGGTGCGTTCGCCCGAGTACGTCAAGGAGCTGGTGACCCACCACGTGGGCGGCCTGCTGAAGATCGCGCCGGAGCACACCGAGGAAAACACGCTGTCGAAGATGATGAAGCCGGGCATCGGCGCCTACGACGAGTTCAAGGAGATGTTCGACCGCTTCTCGCTGGAGGCCGGCAAGAAGCAGTACCTGATCCCGTACTTCATCGCGGCCCACCCGGGCACGACCGACCTCGACATGCTGAACCTGGCGCTGTGGCTGAAGAAGAACAACTTCAAGCTGGACCAGGTGCAGACCTTCATGCCGACGCCGATGGCCATGGCCACCACCATGTACCACACGCGCAAGAACCCGCTGCGCAAGGTGACCGAGGATTCGGAGGTGGTCGAGACCGCGCGCAGCGGCAAGATCCGCCGCACCCACAAGGCCTTCCTGCGCTACCAGGACCCGGAGAACTGGCCGATCCTGCGCGAGGCGCTGGTGGCCATGGGCCGTGGCGACTTGATCGGCAATGGCGACAAGCACCTGATCCCGTCGTGGTCGGCGGGCGAGGGCAACGCGCCCGATCCGAGCCGGCGCGCGCCGTCCGGCCCGGCGCCGAGCGCCAAGGGCGCCCGCTCCGGCGTGGTGGCCAGCGCGCAGCCGCCGGCGCGCCAGCAGGGGCAGCGCGCCAACGCGCTGACCGGCTCGCTGACGGCGCGCCAGTCGCTCGACACCAAGCCGCGCGCCTCCATCCTCGACACCATCAAGGTCAAGCGGCCGGCCGCCGCCCCGGCCAAGGGCGCCAAGCCGGCCCCGCGCGGCCGCAAGTAAGCCGCCGACCGGCATCGAGTCGGCATCCAATCGGCAGCGCCTCCCGGGGCGCTGCTTTTTTTTCGTCTATTCCCACAAAGAAATGTTGTTAAATTCCCCGATCGGTGCAATTGCGTGGATAATTCAGGCTTGCTCCAACGATGCGTGAGGAGCGCTTGCCACTACACTTGCAAGCAAGCTGGCCGCTGTTGCGGCCGGCCCGCACGCAGACCCCATTCTGTGAACTGGAAGATCATGAAAAAATTTAAATTCTCGACCCTGCTGCTGGCACCCGTGCTGGCCATCCTGGCCGCCTGCGGCGGCGGTGGTGGCGGCGGCTCGTCCACCGGCACGCCCACGCTGAAGAGCATCACCATCGGCAGCGCCGACAACGCCACCACCATCGCGATCGCCGCCGCCGCCAAGCAGATGACCGCCACCGGCCTGTATTCGGACGGCAGCAGCAAGGTGCTGGCCGCGACCGGCGGCCTGGTGTGGGGACCGGCCAATTCCACGGTGCTGCAGATCTCCACCTCGGGCAACCTGACCGGCAAGCTGGTCGGCACCGACACCCTGACCGCCACCCAGGACGGCGTGACCGGCAAGCTGGCCATCACCGTCACCGCGCCGTGGCGCGCCGTGGTGGCCGGCGGCAACCAGACCATCGCCCGCCGGGCCGACGGCAATCTGTACAGCTGGGGCGAGAACATCAAGGGCCAGCTGGGCGACAGCACCACCATCAACCGCAACGTGCCGGTGCTGGTGTCCGGCGGCGGCGTCGGCTGGAAACAGGTGGCGCTGGGCGACCAGTTCGCCGTGGCCATCCGCACCGACGGCACGCTGTGGGCCTGGGGCTACAACCAGGACGGACAGCTGGGCGACGGCACCCAGACCAACCGCGCCGCGCCGGTCCAGGTCGGCAAGGACAAGGACTGGGCCATGGTGGCGGCCGGCAAGGCCCACGCGCTGGCGATCAAGAGCACCGGCCTGCTGTACGGCTGGGGCCGCAACGACCGCGGCCAGCTGGGCCTCAGCGACACGAACAACCGCTCCGCGCCGACCAAGATCGGCACGGCGGTGTGGCTGGCGATCTCGGCCGGCGAAACCCACACGATGGGGATCCAGACCGGCAACGACCTGTACGGCTGGGGCGGCAACACCTATGGCCAGGTCGGCAACCTGCTCAAGGTCGACGTGCCGGCGCCGGTCAAGATCGGCACGGCCAAATGGAACTCGGTGTCGGCCGGCGCCTTCCACACCACCGGCATCAACACCTCGGGCATGCTGTTCGCGTGGGGCCAGAACACCTATGGCCAGCTGGGTAACAACGGTTCGGTCGACCTGACCTCGCCGGTGCAGATCGGCACCGACACCAACTGGTCGCAGGTCGCGGCCGGCACCCAGCACACCCTCGCGGTGCGCAACGACGGCACGCTGTGGAGCTGGGGCGCCAACACCGAGGGCCAGTTGGGCACCGGCGGCACCGACACCACCACGCCGCAGCAGGTCGGCAGCGCCAACAACTGGCTGTCGGTGGCGGCCGGCCGCGCCCACAGCTTCGGCCTGAAGGCGGACGACACGCTGTGGGGCTGGGGCCGCAACCAGGAAGGCCAGCTGGGCAGCAACCAGACCATCCCGTACTCGCCGATCCCGGTCAGCGTGCCGAACTAAGTAGTACTACGCGGTTTCGACGGACGGCGGGCGCGAGCCCGGCCGTCCGTTGTGTTTTATGCCCGGGTATGGCCAGAAAGCGACGATATCGGACGCCGAAGCGGCTACAATTTCACCTATGTCGCTTCCCTCAGGAACCCTAGTGTCTTTACCCGATGCCGCCCCCGCTTCCTCCCCGTCCCCCCGCGCCTTGCGCCGGCTGCGCCTTGGCGGCCTGACGCTGCTGGCGCTGCTGCCGGCGCTGTGGCTGGCGCCGGCCGCGGCGCAGGACAAGATCACGCTGCAGCTCAAGCACAGCCACCAGTTCCAGTTCGCCGGCTACTACGCCGCGCTGGAGCAGGGCTATTACCGCGAGGCCGGGCTGGACGTGTCCATCCTCGAGGGCGCGGACGGCAACGAGCCGGAGCGCGACGTCGTGTCCGGCAAGGCCGAGTACGGCGTCGGCGCCAGCAGCCTGATGCTCGCGCGCCTGGCCGGCAAGCCGGTGGTGGTGCTGGGCGTGGTGTTCCAGCACTCGCCGTACGCGCTGGCGATGCGCCAGACCAGCGCCGAGCCGGACATCCGCCGCATCATCGGCAAGCGCGCCATGATCGGCTCGCTCACCGACGAGCTGGGCAGCGCGGACGAGCTGCTGGCCTACCTGATCAAGGAAGGGATTCCGGCCACCAGCTTCCAGCGGGTCGAGCCGACCTACAACACGGCCGACCTGATCAGCGGCCGGGTGGACGCCATCGCGGTCTACACCACCAACGAGCCGGACACCTTCGACCGCCTCGGCTTCCCCTACGATATCTACAGCCCGCGCGCGGTCGGCATCGATTTCTACGGCGACAACCTGTTCACCAGCGAGCGCGAGATCGCCAACCATCCGGCCCGGGTGCGCGCCTTCCGCGCCGCCAGCATGCGCGGCTGGCAGTGGGCCATGAGCCACCAGGAGGAGATGGCCGACATCATCCTGAGCAAGTATTCGCAGCGCAGCGACCGCGCCCACCTGCTGTACGAGGCGCGCCAGATGGTGCCGCTGGTGCAGCCGGTGCTCGTCGAGATCGGTTACCAGAACCCGGAGCGCTGGCGCCACATCGCCGACGTCTACGCCGGCCTGGGCATGGTGCCCAAGAACGCCAACTTCGACGGCTTCATGTACCGCCATGACGGCGGCGGCGGCGCCAGCCTGCTGTGGCTGTACCGCGTGCTGGGCGCGGCCGCGCTGCTGCTGGTGGCGGGCGCGGCCATCCACTTCAGCCTGCTGGCGCGCGAGCGGCGCCGCGCCAACGCCGCCATCCGCACCGGCGAGCAGCGCTTCCGCACCATGTTCGAGGCCTCGCCGCTGGGCATCGCGCTGGTCGATTCGATCACCTACGAATACCGCGACATCAACCCGCGCTTCCAGGAGATCGTCGGCCGCTCGCAGGTCGAGCTGGGCGCGATGCGCTGGCTGGAGGCCGGCCACCCGGAGGACGTGGCCCAGATCAAGGTGCAGATGGGGCGCCTGCTGGCGCACGAGGTCTGCAGCTTCAAGATCACCAACCGCCTGTTCCGCCCGGACGGCGAGCTGGTGTGGATCGAGGTGTCGGTCACCGCCATCGAGACCGAGAAGGGCAGCCATCCGCACCACCTGTGCATGATCGAGGACGTCACCGACAAGAAGCAGAGCGAGGCGCTGATCTGGCAGCAGGCCAACTTCGACCCGCTGACCCAGCTGCCCAACCGCCGCATGTTCCACGACCGGCTGGCGCACGACATGCTCAAGAGCCAGCGCGACCGCTCGCACATCGCCATCCTGTTCATCGACCTCGACCACTTCAAGGAGGTCAACGACACGCTGGGCCACCACCAGGGCGACATCCTGCTGGTGGACGCGGCGCGCCGCATCGGCGCCTGCGTGCGCAAGTCGGACACGGTGGCGCGCCTGGGCGGCGACGAGTTCACCGTGATCCTGTCCGAGCTGGAGGGCACCGAGCGGGTCGAGCAGATCGCCCAGCACATCATCGACAGCCTGCGTCAGCCGTTCCCGCTGGGGCAGGAGCAGGCCTTCGTGTCGGCCAGCATCGGCATCACGCTGTACCCGGACGACGCGCTCGACATCGACGACCTGCTCAAGCACGCCGACCAGGCCATGTACGCCGCCAAGGGCGCCGGGCGCAACCGCTACAGCTATTTCACGCCGACCTTGCAGGTGGCCGCGCTCAACCGCATGCGCCTGACCAACGACCTGCGCGGCGCGCTCAAGGGCGAGCAGTTCGCGCTGTACTTCCAGCCCATCGTCCACCTCAAGAGCGGGCGCATCCACAAGGCCGAGGCGCTGATCCGCTGGAACCATCCGCAGCGCGGCGTGGTCAGCCCGATGGACTTCATCCCGCTGGCCGAGGCGAGCGGCCTGATCGTCGACATCGGCGAATGGGTGTTCCGCGAGTCGGCGCGCTGGGTGCAGCGCTGGCGCCGCGAGCACCATCCGGAGTTCCAGGTCAGCGTCAACCAGTCGCCGCTGGAGTTCGCGCGCGAGGACGGCGCCTACGACGCCTGGCTCAGTTACCTGCAGGCGCTGGACCTGCCGGGCCAGTCGGTGGTGGTGGAGATCACCGAGGGCCTGCTGCTCGACGCCAACGCCACGGTCAGCAACAAGCTGCTGCAGCTGCGCGACGCCGGCATCCAGGTCGCGCTGGACGACTTCGGCACCGGCTACTCGTCGCTGTCCTACCTGAAGAAGTTCGACATCGACTACCTGAAGATCGACCGCTCCTTCACCCGCAACCTGGCGCCCGATTCGAGCGACATGGCGCTGTCGGACGCGATCATCGTCATGGCCCACAAGCTGGGGCTGCGGGTGATCGCCGAGGGCGTGGAGACGCCGGAGCAGCGCGACCTGCTGGCCGCGGCCGGCTGCGACTACGGCCAGGGCTACCTGTTCGCCCGCCCCATGCCGGCCGAGCAGTTCGACCAGCTGCTGCGCCAGCAGCCGGCCTGATTCAATAGTCGGCCGATAGCAGGAGGCGCCCGAGGGCGCCTCCGCACGGAATATTTTGACGACCGGTGCGTGGCCAATACTTTGCAGGAAGTCTTTCAATGAGCGTTCTAAAAAAAGTGAGCGGTCTCGTAGAAAACCTGCGCGTTGAAAAGGGCTGCCAGGATCTGATTTTCAGCAGGATGGACGGCCAGGCCGCCAGCGCGGCGATATTGAGTACTGCTAGTGCGGGCAATGAGATTGGCATGGATTTCTTTTCTTGTACGATCGATGGGGAGGCATTACGTGGCGCGTTTCACCAGGTCGAATTTCATGACGGCGACTACATGGAATTTGTGGTGGAGCCGGAGGGGAAATTCTCCACAGTTCACGCCGCGAGAAACCCCGGCACGCGCATCCTCTGGATGCGGCCTCATCAGGTTCGTGGCCATGTCGCACAAAAAATATGCGATATGAGATGGAGCGTCTTATATCCGTTTTTGGCGGTTGTCCTGGTGGGCATCTCCGAGTTTTTTATCGATAAAGACTACGGGACGCACGGCTTTTCCGCTGAGCTCTTTTTCTATTCCCTCGTGTTTGGCGTGACTTTTGTGATCACCGTGATGATACGCCTGCGCTTCAAGGGTTTCGCGCGCCAGGCAACCGAAGTCATGCGGGCATTTGGATATGAACACCCAGAAAAGGTCGACCTATGGCAGTTGCATAAGAAGGCGCAGAAAGCACTTGCTGCATCGACGAACACCTTGCCTCCCTTGGTGAGGCCCTGGAGCTATCGATATTAGGCTGATCTGGGAAGACCGCCGCTACCGGAATGGCACGATACCGGCAGAGGAACGACAGTACTTCCCGCTTGCCGAGTGGGGTTAGTATCGAAAGTATATGGAGCCAAATTCTGGCGTATCGGATTCGTTGCGCTGCTTCCTTGAGGATTTAACCAAAATCGATCGAGTTGAAAGAGTTATATGAAAACCCTACCGTTCCATGAGCGCCGCCGTCAACAATTTCTTTACGAGGATTTGTATGAGAAAACACGTGAGAATCAACTCGCGTTGATAGAGGGAGAGCTCGAGAACAAGAAAATATCGAATGATGCGTTGGACAATTCTTCCATCCATCAGTTTTTACATTTGGAAGCGTTCTGGATCTGGATGCTCGACTACACCGCAGGAGTCTCCATTGATGAATTAGCGCCCCGGATATCCGGCATTGTCGATACGTTTGAGACATGGAATGAGGTAGACCAAACCTTGCAAAAGGAGGCCACGCTGGAATTTCCTGAGTACGGCCCCTACGAGTACCAAGCGGCACCGGATTTCTCCGTCCTCTTCGACTACGAGAACACGCTCCAGCTCTTGAGTATCGCGATATTGCTGCGTGATCTACGCTCGATTAAGCGCATAATTCACATGCTGCGCAGCCACTGCGGCCAGGACGGCCTGTTTGAAGAACTGATTGGCGGATATATCGAGGATGAGATGACGCTTTCTTCCTGCGTGCTCGGTAAGCCATACGACATCCTGCTGCAGGTCTTCCATGAAGAGGATGACCAACAAGCACTCGATCTTGTTCAGCAGTATCTCAGGCAATGGTACCCCGCGATGAAAGATCATCCGCGCTGGTATGACGGACATCTCAGAATTAAAAAACAAGGCTACGCCCCATATTACGGCTACTGGGCGTTTGAAGCGGCCGCAACAGTCTACCTCCTTGACCTGGACGGCAGCCGTATCGATCATTTAGTCTATCCCCAAGACTTGGTGGACTATGCGCGAAAATTGCGGGAGGAAGACCGCTACACCGGCCAGGAAAGCGAGACCTCAAGCCATTTCGGACGTGCCGAGGGCGGCCAGCCCTGCCCCCGAACAGGCTTCTGGGAAACGCCGGCGAAACTACACAGCCGTAGTCACTTTAAGCAAGGCGACATCTTGCCGATTTTTGACGGTTCAGAATACGGCGGCACGATTTGGCAGTGGAGTGGGGAGCACTAAGCCACGCCGAGCGGCGTTCGCAAGCGTATGGACGGAGCGTGAAACAATTAACAAATGATGGTCTACCATGAGCGCCAAAACCCCGAATATCCCATGCTGTATCGCATTCGCTGCCGCTCTGGCCGGCATGCAAGGCTCTGCATTCGCTGCGGAACAGGAATGCTACCCTAGTGTTGAAAGATACATGATCCAGACCTTCGGCGACCACTACGTTGACGACGAAAATTTGATCGTGAGGGAAAGAACCTATGGCCAGCAGCGTTTTTACGTGGCGTCCGATATCACTCCCGGCACCAACCACGCGGAAGTCTTGTTTAAGCGAACCCAACAAAACAGATTCTGTATCGCACTTTCCACGTCGATGATGGCGGAGCTGAGGGCAGTGAAATTTGATTCGCTGGGCTATCCTCAAGAATTTGTTTCGGTCGATCAGGCGCCGCCGGGGATGCCGCAGCAAGAGGTGACCTACTCCCTCAACGCCGAGCGCACGGCGTTTTACGCCGCCACCTGCAAAGAGATCACTTTCAAAGGCACAAGGCAGGTGAAGAAGGCTGTGTCCTGCGGTGCGTTTTTCACCCTCAGGAGACCGTAGTGAGAAAGCGTTGCATCATTTTACTGCTGAGTTTGATTTCTCCGGTCGTGCTTGCCTGCGAGCCGGAAGCCGCCCTGCGGCTCGAGGTCATCCGCACCCTGTACGCGGATCCGGACATCGCACGCTATGTTTGCGTGGACGATGGCGCTTGCGGCATCGAGGAGTTCTCCCGGCAAATTGACGTGAGGACGGTTTCCCTCAGCCCTGCGGGCGCCGAGGGCATCCAGATCGAGCCTGTGCGGAAGGGCGCGCAGTATTTTTCCGCTCTTTTCCTGCGGGATCAATGCCGGTACAAGATGGTCTTCGCGCCGGACACCACGCTCAGCGACGTCAAGCTGTTGAAGAAGCAGAAAAATAACTTCTACGTGCTGCGTGCGGTGGAGCGCGATTCGGCGCAGGCCTGGAAGGAATACGACTTCGCCTACGACCCCGCCACCCGCCAGTACGCCGAACCTGTGGCGCGCTGCTTCAGAGCCGCAGGCGGAAAAAACAATGTTGTGAAGTGTGAATGATCCGTCCCGCCCCCCCACCCCGAAACGGCGATAATAGCTATTCCGTTTGCTAATCCTATAGTCGATAGCTATTGAAACTATTGGAACAATCAATTTTGCAAATGGGGCAAAAGCCCTTAAACTGGCGTCTCAATGATTCACAACCCAACGAGGAAACCACAATGTCTCTGATCAATACCCAAATCAAACCATTCAAGGCCACCGCATACGCCAACGGCAAGTTCATCGACCTGAGCGAAGAGTCCCTGAAGGGCAAGTGGTCCGTTCTGATGTTCTACCCAGCCGACTTCACCTTCGTGTGCCCGACCGAACTGGAAGACCTGGCCGAGCAGCAGCCTGAATTCGCCAAGCTGGGCGTGGACGTGTACGGCGTGTCGACCGACACCCACTTCGCGCACAAAGCATGGCACGACACCTCGGATGCGATCAAGAAAGTGAACTACCCGCTGATCGGCGACCCAACCGGCACCCTGTCGCGCAACTTTGAAGTGATGATCGAAGAAGAAGGCCTGGCACTGCGCGGCACCTTCGTCATCAATCCGGAAGGCTTCATCAAAGTGATGGAAGTGCATGACAACGGCATCGGCCGCGACGCTTCCGAGCTGCTGCGCAAAGTGAAGGCCGCCAAGTACGTGGCCGAGCACCCAGGCCAGGTTTGCCCAGCCAAGTGGACCGAAGGCGCCGCAACCCTGACCCCATCGCTGGACCTGGTCGGCAAGATCTAAGTCTTGAGGCAGACTGCAGTAGACAAGTAATACCGCGATGCCGGTCCGGGCGTCCGGCCCGGCATACGCCTAAATATTTGTAAAAGGAAGAAAAATCATGTTAGACGCTACTCTCAAAACCCAGTTGAAAGCCTACTTGGAAAAAGTGGTGCAACCGATTGAGATCGTCGCTTCTCTCGATGACAGCGCCAAGGCCCGCGAGATGGAGGAACTGCTCCAGGAGATCGTCCTGTTGAGCGACAAGATCACGCTGGTCAAGCGCACCGACGATGCCGAACGCAAGCCGTCGTTCAGCATCAACCGCCCAGGCACCGACATCGGCGTACGTTTCGCCGGCGTGCCGATGGGCCATGAATTCACCTCGCTGGTGCTGGCGCTGCTGCAGGTCGGCGGCCACACCATCAAGTTCGACGAGGCCGTGATCGAGCAGATCCGCAACCTCGAAGGCGATTACGCATTCGAAACCTTCATCTCGCTGACTTGCCACAACTGCCCGGAAGTGGTGCAGGCGCTCAACGCGATGTCGGTGATCAACCCGCGCATCAAGGTCACCACCATTGACGGCGGCGTGTTCCCGCAGGAAGTCGAGGCGCGCCAGATCATGGCGGTGCCGATGATGTTCCTGAACGGCGAGCACTTCGGCCAGGGCCGCACCAGCGTCGAAGAGATCCTGGCCAAGCTGGACACGAACGCCGGCGCCCGCCAGGCCGCCGAGCTGAGCAAGAAAGACGTGTTCGACGTGCTGATCGTCGGCGGCGGTCCCGCCGGTGCGGCAGCGGCTGTGTATGCCGCCCGCAAAGGCATCAAGACCGGCGTGCTGGCCGAGCGTTTCGGCGGCCAGGTGCTCGACACGCTGGCGATCGAGAACTTCATCTCGGTCACCGCCACCGACGGTCCGAAGTTCGCCGTGGCGCTGGAGCAGCACGTCAAGGAATACGACGTCGACATCATGAACACGCAGCGCGCCGCCAAGCTGGTGCCGGGCAAGCTGATCGAGGTGCAGACCGCGAGCGGCGCGACGCTGAAGGCCAAGTCGGTGATCCTGGCGACCGGCGCCCGCTGGCGCGAGATCAACGTGCCGGGCGAGAAGGAATACCGCAACCACGGCGTGGCCTACTGCCCGCACTGCGACGGCCCGCTGTTCAAGGGCAAGCGCGTGGCGGTGATCGGCGGCGGCAACTCCGGCGTGGAAGCGGCGATCGACCTGGCCGGCCTGGTCAAGCACGTGACCCTGATCGAGTTCGGCGCCGAGCTGCGCGCCGACGCGGTGCTGCAACGCAAGCTGCACAGCCTGCCCAACGTGACCGTGATCGTCTCGGCGCAGACCACCGAGATCCACGGCGACGGCAAGATCGTCAACGGCCTGAGCTACAACGACCGCGTGTCGGGCGAAGCGAAGAAGGTCGAGCTGGAAGGCGTGTTCGTGCAGATCGGCCTGGTGCCGAACACCGAATGGCTGAAGGGCACGGTGGCGTTGTCGCGCCACGGCGAGATCGAAGTGGATGCGCGTGGCCAGACCTCGATCCCCGGCGTGTTCGCGGCCGGCGACGTCACCACGGTGCCGTACAAGCAGATCATCATCGCCACTGGCGAAGGCGCGAAGGCGGCCCTGTCGGCCTTCGACCACCTGATCCGCTCGGACGACGAGGAAGTAGTGGCCGAGTCCGCCGAGAAGCAAGCAATAACCGCGTAAGCGATCGCAGCAAAGAACAAGGGCCGCTACAACAGCGGCCCTTTTTTTATCTCGCAACATTGGGTGAACAATATTGGGGTCAAGTCTGACATTCGGACACGAGCTCTGCTGTAAGTGCGCGTTTTACAGCAGAGCTCGTGTCCGAATGTCAGACTTGACCCCAATTATGTTAGGTCGGCGCTGGCTTGGCGGGTGCGCAGTTCCATGGCGTTGCGGTGGCGCGCGCGCAGGCGCGGGTCGGTGATCAGCCGGCCCAGCGTTTCGCCGATGACCATCACCACGCCCAGCAGCGGCAGCACCAGCATCAGCCCCGCCACGCCGGCCACCGAGCCGCCGATGAAGATCATCAGCACCGTGATCAAGGGATGGATGTGCAGGCTGCGCCCCAGCGTCATCGGCATGAAGACGAAATCGTCCAGCAGCCGCACGGCGATGAACACGCCGATCGCCATGTAGGCCACCGCAGGGTCGGCCGGCGCGTCGGTCGAGGCCACCATCACCACCAGCATGCAGCCGACGATGGAGCCGACGTACGGCACCCACGCCAGCATCGCCGCGATCAGCCCCAGCACCAGCGGCGACGAGACGCCGATCGCCCACAGGCCGATCGCCAGCACCGCCGTGTCGAGGATGGTGAGCTTGATCAGGCCCTGGAAGTAGCGGTGCGCGGTCTGGTCCACTTCGTGCAGCAGGCACAGGGTCTTTTCGAAGAAGGCGTTGGGTACGGCGCGAGCCAGGAACTTTTTGAAGCGCAGGCCGTCGCGCAGGAAGAAGAAGGTCAGGAACGGCGCCAGCAGCAGCGACGGCAGCCATGCCGCCACCGATACCAAAATGTCGGTCAGGTGCTTTTGCACGAAGGTGCCGGTGAACGCGCTCACGCGGCTGTTGACCGTGCGCGCCAGCTTGATCTGCTTGAGGATGGGGAACTCGCGCTCCAGCGACAGCATCGTGTGGCGCACGAACTCCAGCCCGCCCGTCAGGTATTTGCCCAGCATGTCCTGCCACGAGTCGGACGGGCCGCTGTCCCAGAAGATGAACACCAGCCCGGCCATCGCCAGCAGCAGCAGGAATACGCCGCCGACGATCATCGTGGCGGCGTTGTGGCTCAGGCCCATGCGGATCAGGCGCTGCATCGGCGGTTGCAAAATGTAGTACAGCACGATCCCCAGCAAAAAGGGAATCGCCAGGAACAGCATCTGCTGCAGCAGGAACAGCAGCACGCAGGTGGCGGCGATGATGCCGCTCCACACCACCGGCCCGGCGCGCTGTTGGGTCGGCAGGAAGTTCATATCGCTTCGATCTGCGGCTTGCCGCTCATCCAGTCGCGCAGCCGGCTGCCGATGTGGCGCGCCAGGGCCAGCGAGATCTTGTAGCCGATCACGGCGTCGGTCTCCATCAGGCCCATGAAGTCGGCGCGGAAGAACACCGCCAGCTCGCAGTTGTCCAGCGCGCGCGTCTGCGCGTTGCGCGGCGTGTTGTCGAGCAGGGCCAGGTCGCCGAAGAAGGAACCGGCCGACAGCTCGGCCACCACTTCGCGCGTCTCGCCCAGCTTGCGGCTGATGATCACCCGCCCCGACATCACCAGGTACAGCGCCTGGCCTTCCTCGCCCTCGTCGAAGATGATCTCGTCGGCCAGGTAGCGGCGTTCGTGCATCAGGCCGTCGACGATCTTCAGTTCGAGCGGGGTCAGCGTGGCGAACAGCGCCGATTCCTTCAGGCGCAACAGACGCGGCGACAACGTGGGCGATTTCAGGAAACCAAACATCAGGGGAACTCCGTGCGGGAATGCGGGCCGGGCCGGCTCATCATTCCCATGATAACTTAAAGTTGCACGGTGGCGGACAGCGGCAGGGCCGGGTCGAGGTGGCTGGTGAGCAGGATGCACTGGCGCGCCAGCCGCTGCGGGGCCGACAGTTGCCGGCGCAGGTAGGCCACGGCGTCGACGTCGAGGCCGTTGAATGGCTCGTCGATCAGCAGCAGCCGCACCGGCAGCGCCAGCGCCAGCGACAGCTGCATCTTCTTGTGCTGGCCCAGCGACAGCGTGGTCACCGGCTGGTCCAGCGTGTGCAGCAGGTGGAACGCTTGCAGCTCGGCGTCGAGCAGCGCCGGGTCGGTGCCGGGATACAGCGACAGGTGCAGGTCGAGGATTTCCTGCACGGTCAGCCACGGCAGTTGCGGCGTGTCGCCGCCGCAGTAGTAGCACTGCAGGCGGTAGGCCAGCGGCTGGGCCTGGATGTCGAGGCCGTCCAGCGCGATGCTGCCCGCGTGCGGCGTCAGCGCGCCGCCGGCCAGCTTCAGCAGCGTGGTCTTGCCGGCGCCGTTCTCGCCGCGCAGCCAGGTGATGCCGGCGTCCAGTTGCAGGTCGAAGCGGCGGAACAGCGGGTGGCTGGCGTATTCGAAGGTCAGTTGTTGTATGCGCAGCACGGGCTTCAATTCCATAGTTCGCTTCCAATGGCGGTGAGGATGATGATGGCGCTGATGACCAGCCCCACGCGGCCGCGCACGCTCAGGCGGCGCAGCACGACAACGGCGGCCTGGGCGGCGCCCGCAAAGCACAGCCAGACGGTGGCCACGGTGGTGCTGTAGCCGGCGCTGCCGGCGCGGCCCAGGTGGCCCAGCGTCAGCAGCGCGAACCAGGCCATCACGGCCAAGCCGGGCAGCAGCGCCGACCAGCGCGCGAAGCGGAACAGGCGCTCGATGCGCACCGGCCAAGCCGCCGCGACGGGACGCAGCAGCGCGATCTGTTCGGTGACGGCCTTGTCGCCGCGGTCGGTCAGCAGTATCAGCAGGATGGCGGCGTTGAAGCCCCACAGCGCCGGCGGCACCACGGCCGGATGCCACAGCCACACGGCGATGCCCAGCACGGCGCCCAGCAGCAGCACGGTCTGCTGGATGCCGACCAGGTTTTCCGCGCGCCAGAAGGGGAGCCAGAACAGTTGGCGCCAGTGATGCGCGGCGCTCCAGCCGTGGCGCGGCAGGCGCGGCGCGTAGGGGCCGGGCAGCGGACGGTCGGGATCGAGCGGGGCGGCGGCCGGCATGCGGCAGCGCCGGGCCAGCACCAGCGTCGAGATGATCCAGCCCAGCAGCAGTGAGCCGGCGGTCAGCAGCAATGCCTGCGGCGCCACCGGTTGCAGCCAGTCCGGCCACTGGAACAGCCAGATCGCGGTGGACAATGCGAAGGCCATGCTCAGCGGGACGATGATCATGCCGGCCACGGCGATGTTGGCGCACCACTGCCAGCGCGCGGGTATCGGCATCGGACGGCACCACTGCAGCACCTGCTGCGGCAGCAGCCGCTTGCGCAGCAGCCACACCGGCGCGCTGGCGATCAACGCCTGGCCGGCGAACAGGCCCAGCGCCTGCGGCCACGGCCGCGTCGCCGCGAACAGTCCCGGCAGCGCGAGGCAGGCGACCAGGCCCACCAGCACCTGGCCGAAACCGAGCAGGAGGTATTCGAGCGAACTCTTGAAGCTGGCCACGAACTGCAGCATCGCCTGCCGCGCCAGGCGCACGCGGAAACGCAGATAGGGAGGCAGGGACGTGGTGGAGAGAATCATGCCGGGAGGATAACACCCGATGCGCAAGCCTAAGCTTAACCGCGTATTAATCGGCGCGGAAATGATTAAGGGCCCGACGAATCGGGCCCTTAAAGGAATTTGGCGGAGCGGACGGGACTCGAACCCGCGACCCCCGGCGTGACAGGCCGGTATTCTAACCAACTGAACTACCGCTCCAAATTTCGTTTTTCTGTTTCCTTGGTGGGTGCTGAGAGGGTCGAACTCCCGACCTACGCCTTGTAAGGGCGCCGCTCTACCAACTGAGCTAAGCACCCAGAAAACATATCAGCTTTGCTTCACTACTTTGTTGCAACTGCTGAACGAGGCCGTATTCTACAAGGTGCCTAATCCGTTCCGCAAGGGTTTTTGTAAATTATTTAGAAAATTTGTTTGCGGCCCCGATCCGGTGTCACCATGGCCGCACGCCGAACACCCGGAATAAGGACCCCTCCCATGCAGCACGACGACCGCCATCTCGATCCCCTGTACCGCCGCGTCAGCTGGCGGCTGATGCCTTTCCTATTCCTGTGCTACGTGGCCGCCTACCTGGACCGCGTCAACGTCGGCTTCGCCAAGCTGCAGATGCTGGCCGACCTGCGCTTTTCCGACACCGTGTACGGCGTGGGCGCCGGCATCTTCTTCATCGGCTACTTTTTGTTCGAGGTGCCGTCCAACCTGCTGATGACGCGCACCGGCGCCCGCATCTGGATCGCCCGCATCATGATCAGCTGGGGCCTGATCTCGTCGGCGCTGATGCTGGCCAACAGCGTGGCGACGTTCTACCTGCTGCGCTTCCTGCTCGGCGCGGCGGAGGCGGGCTTCTTCCCCGGCATCATCCTGTACCTGACCTATTGGTATCCGGCCCATCGCCGCGCGCGCATGGTGGCGCTGTTCATGAGCGGGGTGGCGGTGGCCGGCGTGGTGGGCGGGCCGCTGTCGGGCTGGATCATGCAGGCCTTCGCCGGACGCCATGGCCTGAGTGGCTGGCAGTGGCTGTTCCTGCTCGAAGGCTTGCCGTCGGTGCTGATCGGCGTGTGGACGCTGTTCTACCTGGACGACGGCATCCGCGCCGCCAAGTGGCTGAGCGAGGACGACAAGCGGCGACTGGAGCGCGCCATCGCCGAGGACGGCCAGCATCAGCAGCGCCTGCCGCTGGCGCGGGTGTTCGCCAGCGGTACGGTGTGGCTGCTGGCGCTGGTGTACTTCCTGTTCGTGATGGGCTTGTACGGCGTGAGCTTCTGGCTGCCGCAGCTGATCAAGAACAGCGGCGTCAAGAACGTGCTCGACATCGGCCTGCTGACGGCGATTCCATATTCGGTGGCGGCGGTGGCGATGGTGCTGGCCGCGCGCCACTCGGACCGCAGCGGCGAGCGCCGCTGGCACGCGGCCGTCGCCGCCGTGGCCGGCGCGCTGGGCCTGGTGGTGGCCACCGTCTACAGCGACAACACCGTGATCGCGATGGCCGCGCTGAGCGTGGCCACGGCCGGCATCCTGAGCACCTTCCCGATCTTCTGGAGCCTGCCGACCGCGATGCTGGGCGGCGCGGCGGCGGCGGCCGGCATCGCGTTGATCAACTCGGTCGGCAACCTGGCCGGCTTCGCCAGCCCCTACCTGGTCGGCGCCATCAAGGACGCGACCGGCAGCACGGCCAGCGGCATCTACCTGCTGGCGGCCAGCCTGGTGGCCGGCGCCGTGCTGGTGGTGGCGCGCCGATTACCTGGGACGTAATCGCCGCCGCGCAGCGATTTCCGGAGAATGGTTTCTGTCGATTCGACATCAACCACTCAAGGAGATCAGCATGCACACCCCAGCCCACATCGCTACCCAATACCTGGCCGTCTGGAACGAACGCGACGCCGCCGCCCGCCGCGCGCTGGTGGCGCGCGCCTTCGCGCTGGACGCCCGCTACCTCGATCCGATGATGCGCGGCGCCGGCCACGACGGCATCGACGCCATGATCGCCGGCGCGCAAAGCCAGTTCCCCGGCTACCGCTTCGAGCTGGACGGCACGCCGGACGGCCACAACGACGTGGTGCGCTTCTCGTGGACGCTGGCCGTGCCCGGCGGCGCGCCGGTGGCGCACGGCACCGATGTCGCCGAGCTCGGCGAGGACGGCCGCCTGACCCGCGTCACCGGCTTCCTGAACGCGGCGTGAGCGCGGCCGGGCTATCATTGCCGGACAAGGAGACCCGCATGTCCGCATCGCATCCATCCGGCGCCCACGGCGCGACCGATTATTTCAGCGACTTCGCCGCCGCGTTGAAGTACTGGCGCGGCAAGCGCGGCTACAGCCAGCTGCGCCTGTCGACCGAGAGCACGATTTCGCAGCGCCACATCAGCTTCCTGGAAAGCGGGCGCTCGCAGCCCAGCAAGGATCTGATCCTCAAGCTGGGCATGGTGCTGGAGATCCCGCTGCGCCAGCGCAACGTGATGCTGCTGGCGGCCGGCTACGCGCCGGCCTACCAGGAGCGCAAACTGTCCGATCCCGAACTGGGCGCGGTGCGGCGGGCGCTGGACTTCATGCTGGCGCAGCAGGCGCCGTACCCGGCGCTGGTGGTCGACCGGCTGTGGAACCTGGCGCTGGCCAACGCGCCGGCGGCCGGCATGATGCGCTGGCTGCTGGACTTGCCCGCCGGCGCGGCCATCCCCACCGACGGCTCGGTCAACGTGCTCAAGCTGATGCTGGACCCGCACGGCGCGCGGCAATACCTGCACAACTGGGAGGAGGTCGGCGCCGACCTGCTGCACTGGATCCAGCGCGAGGCGATGAGCGACGGTCCCGGCAGCGAAGCCACCACCTTGCTGGCCGAGTTGCTGGCGCTGCCCGGCGTCGCCGGCATCGGCCAGGCGTCGCCCAACCTGGACCGCCGCGCCTTGCCCTTTTTGCCGGTGACCTTGCGCAAGGTCGGCGTCGAGTTGAACCTGTTCACCACCATCGCCACGCTGGGCACGCCGCACGACGTCACTGTGCACGAGCTGCGCGTCGAATCGTTCTTCCCGGCCGACGAGGCCAGCGCCGCGTGGTTCCGCGCGCGCCACGGCTAGTCGGCCGGCATGGCGTCCAGGATCTCGCGCACGCCGCCGGCGAAGATCTGGCGGGTGACGTCGGCGTCCAGGTAGCGCTGGTAGATCTGCTGCACCGTGCCGTCGCCGACGATGGCGCGCACCGCCTCGGCGTAGCGCCGCCGCTGCGCCGCCGGCACCTGCTTCGACACGTAGATGCCCACCATCGCGCGCGGCGCTTCGGCGAAGGTGGTGGCGCGCATCTTGCCCAGCAGGTGGAACTGGCGCTGGTGCAGCACGTGGATGGCCGGCGGCGCCAGCGTGCCGTCGGCGCGGCCGGCCAGGATCTTGCGGAACACCACGCCGTAGTCGTTGACGTATTCCAGCCGGCCCAGCTTTTGCAGCCGGTCCAGCTGCGTCTGCGTCGCGGGGGAATACGCGATGCTGCGCACCACGTTCAGGCGCGCCGTGCCGCGCTCGACGAAATCGGCCAGGCTGTGGAACTCGCCGGCGCTCTGGTTGAGCAGCACCAGTTCGAACTGCGAATAGGTGTAGGGCAGCCATACGCCGTACTGGTCGCGCTCGGTGTTGCGCAGCGCGGCGCCGGTCACGTCCAGCTGGCCGCTGAAGAATTGCGCGTACACCCGGCCGTGCGGATACCAGCCCAGCTGGAAGGCGCAGCCGCTGCGCTTCTGTATCTCGACCAGCAGGTCGACCGTGATGCCGCGGATGGCCGAGCCGTCGCGGTAGGACGCGTAGCCCAGGTCGCTGAGGCCGGCGCTGGCCGGCGCGCAGGCGTCCGGCGCAGCGTGCGCCACCGAGGTGACGGACAGTAACAGGCTCAACAATGCGAGGGGCGGGCGCTTGGTCATGGTGGCCTCCAGTGTAACCCCGGCGGCGGCAAATAGGGCGGGGTCTTGCGGACTGATGCGTTTTAGTGAATACTGTATGCATTCACAGTAATTTTCCCCGCATCATGGTTGAAGACCAGCGCCGCATCGCCCACCTCGACATGGACGCGTTTTATGCGTCCGTCGAGCTGCTGCGCTATCCCGAGCTGCGCGGCCTGCCGGTGGTGATCGGCGGCGGGCGCGACGCCCAGCCGGTGTTGCAGGCGGACGGCAGCCACACCTTTTCGCGGCTGCGCGACTATGTCGGACGCGGCGTCATCACCACCGCCACCTACGAGGCGCGCGCGCTCGGCGTGGGCTCGGCCATGGGCATGATGAAGGCGGCCAAGCTGGCGCCGGACGCCATCCTGCTGCCGGTCAATTTCGACGCCTACCGCCAGATGTCGCGCCTGTTCAAGAACGCCGTGGCCGCCATCGCGCCGGATTTCGAGGACCGGGGCATCGACGAGATCTACATCGACCTGACCCATGTGGAGGGCGAGACGCGCGAGCTGGCGCAGCGCATCAAGCAGGCCGTGCGCGACGCCACCGGACTGTCGTGCTCGATCGGCGTGACGCCCAACAAGCTGCTGTCGAAGATCTGCTCGGACCTGGAAAAGCCGGACGGCCTGACCGTGCTGGGCCACGAGGACATCCCGGCGCGCATCTGGCCGCTGGGCGTGCGCAAGATCAACGGCATCGGCCCCAAGGCCACCGAGAAGCTGGCGGCGCTGGGCATAGACACCATCGGCCAGCTGGCGGCGGCCGACGCCGGCCTGCTGCAGGACCATTTCGGCGCCCACTATTCGGCCTGGCTGGCCGACGCCGCGCGCGGCATCGACCACCGCGCCATCTCCACCAGCTCGGAGAGCAAGTCGATCAGCCGCGAGACCACCTTCGAGCGCGACCTGCACGCGCGCCAGGATCGGGGCGCGCTGTCGTCCATCCTGACCAAGCTGTGCGACCGGCTGGCGGAAGACCTCAAGCGCAAGGGCTACGTCAGCCGCACCATCAGCATCAAGCTGCGCTTCGACGACTTCCAGATCGTCAGCCGCAACGTCACGTTGCCGCAGCCCGTGGCGGACGCGGCCGGCATCCTGCAGGCCGCGCGCGAATGCCTGAAACGGGTGCCGCTGCAACGCCGGCTGCGCCTGCTGGGCGTGCGCGCCAGCACGCTGGAGCCGCCCGGCACAGCCGCGCAGATGGCTGTGCCCCGGCAAGGCGAATTGTTCGCCTAGGCAAGCAACAGATTCGGTCCGGCGCCGCCATCACCGTGTAAAATGGCGCTCCCCTGGCATTACTGAAACAAGGCTCAACACATGTGGTTCAAGAATCTACAGATTTACCGTCTGCCGGCCCCTTGGGCCTTTACCCCCGAACAACTGGAAGCGGCGCTGGAGCCGCACTCCTTCGTCCCGGCCAGCAGCAATGAACTGTTGCGCCAGGGCTGGGACCGTCCCCGCCCGAACGGCGGCCTGGTGCACGTGGTCAACAAACAAAT
This sequence comes from Duganella sp. BJB1802, assembly GCF_013369445.1. Lineage (NCBI taxonomy): Bacteria > Pseudomonadati > Pseudomonadota > Betaproteobacteria > Burkholderiales > Oxalobacteraceae > Duganella > Duganella sp. BJB1802. Next base: position 194,013 of record NZ_JABWEF010000007.1, read on the forward strand.
GCTGATCCTGCTGGGCACCGAGAAGAAGCTGCTGCCCAACACCGTCATCAACCAGGTCGCCAAGGCGCGCGCCGCCGAGATGGAAGAGGCGCAAGGCTTCGCCCCCGGCAAGAAGGCGATGAAGGAACTCAAGGAACGCGTGGCCGACGAGCTGCTGCCGCGCGCCTTCTCGATCCGCAGCAACGTCTGGACCTGGATCGACCCGGTCAACGGCTGGCTGGTGGTGGACGCGGCCAGCCCGGCCAAGGCCGACGAAGTGATCAAGCTGCTGCTCAAGGCGGTCGACAAGCTGCCGCTGGAAAGCCTGCGCGTGCAGCGCTCGCCGGTGGGCGTGATGACCGAGTGGCTGCAGGCCGACGACGCGCCGGCCGGCTTCACGGTCGACATGGACACCGAGCTGCGCGCCACCGGCGAGAGCAAGGCGGCGGTGCGCTATGTGCGCCACACGCTGGAGGCGGACGAGGTGCGCCGCCACATCGCGGCCGGCAAGCAGTGCACCCGCCTGGCCATGACCTGGGACAGCAAGATCTCCTTCGTGCTGACCGAGTCGCTGGCGATCAAGGGCATCAAGCCGCTGGACGTGATCGCGGAAAAGGAATCGAGCACCCGCAACGACGAGGAACGCTTCGACGGCGACTTCATGCTGATGACCGGCGAACTGGCCAAGCTGATGGCCGACGTGGTCGAGGCGCTGGGCGGCGAAGCCAAGGCCTGACCGCCGCGCCACACAAGCCGTTGCCTGTTGGTTAAGGATGCCGCAAAGTCTTTGATTTTGCGGCATTTTTCATGTAATTTTTGATAAAAATCAGTAAAATAAATTCGTTGCTTTGTAGAAATTAGAGCGAATTCTGCTATAGTGAAAGGTGTTATCAAATAAGGAACACGCGATGAGCACCCTCGTCCCCATACTGTCCACCGACCAGATCGCCAATGCCCTGAGCACGCAGGATGTGTTGTCGTGGACCAGCGAGGACATCGTCGCGTTGAGTTCGCTCCAGGTGCCGGCGCTGCGCACCGACCACCTTGCCGCGATGAGCAGCTCCCAGCTGTCCTGGCTGGCCACCAGCAACGTCGCGGTGCTGACCACGCGCGACCTGGCCGCCATCAAGGCGGCCACGCTGAACGCGGTGGGCGCGCTGCCGTCGGGCTTCATGGGCGCGCTGACCAGCGCCCAGGTCGCCGCGCTGACCACCGCCCAGGTGGCCGCGCTGGGCACCCGGGCCTTCAGCTATCTGAGCACCGACGCCATCGCCGCGTTTGAAACGGCCGACGTGGCCGCGCTGAGCGTGGCCAATATCGCCAGCCTGTCGTCCGGCCAGGTGGCCCTGATGAGCACCGGCCAGCTGGGCGCCCTGAGCACACGCCAGCTGGCGACGTTGACGGCCGATGAAATCGTCGCCATCGGCACGCGCGGCATCGCCGCGCTCGGCACGCAGGCGATCGCCGGGTTGAGCTCGTCGCAGCTGGCCGCGCTCAGCGCCGCCCAGGTGGCCGCGCTCGGCACCGCGCAGGCCGCCGCGCTGAGCGGCGCGCAATTGAACGCCCTGTCCACCGACGCCATCGCCGGCATGGAAACGGCCGATGTCGCCGCGCTGAAAAGCGCCGCCGTCGCCGCGCTGACCACCCGCCAATTGGCGGCGCTGGGCAGCAGCCAGCTGGGCGCGTTGACCACGGCCGATTTCGCCGCGCTCGGCAGCGCGCAGATCGGCGCGCTGTCCACCGACGCGCTGGCCGGCTTGCCGGCCGCCGACCTGGGCGCCCTGAATCCGTCCGTCGTGCCGCAGTTGAACGCGGCGCTGCTGGCCGCGCTGAGCACGGCGCAGCTCGGCGGCTTCGGCACCCGCCACATCGCCGCGCTGGGCAGCGCGCAGATCGCCGCGCTGAGCAGCACCCAGGTGCAGGCGCTGAGCACGGCGCAGATCGGCGCGCTCGGTTCGCGCCAGGTGGCCGGCTTGTCGACCGACGACGTGGCCGCCCTCGGCAGCGCCGCCATCAAGGCGCTGAGTGTGGCGGCCGCCGGCGCGCTGGCTTCCGACCAGCTGGCGCTGCTGGGCGGCGCCAACGGCAGCCTGTTCGGCATGCTGGGCACGGCGCAGATCGCCGCGCTGCGGGCGGCCGCGCTGGCCGGGATGGGCACGGCGCAGGTCGCGCAGATGTCGACCGCCCAGGCCAGCGCCTTGAGCAGCGCGCAGCTGGGCAGCCTGGCGATCGACGATCGCCGCGCTCGGCACGGCCGACCTGGTGGCGCTCAAGACCGCGGCCATCGCCGGATTGACCACGCAGCAGATGGTGGCGCTGAGCAGCGACCAGCTGCGCACGCTGACTTCCGCGCAGTTCTCTGCGCTCAGCAGCAGGCAGATGGGCGCGCTGTCGAGCGATGCGATCGGCTACCTGCCAGCGGCCAACGTGGCTGCCTGAGTCCGGCCGCCATCGCCGCGCTGAGCCCAGCTGTGGTCGCCCTCCTCACAACGGACCAACTCTACAGTTTGAGTTCACGCCAATTCGCCGCACTCACGACGGACCAGATCGGGGCGGTGGCATCGGGGAACTTGGATGCCTGGGTACGACCCAGCTCAGCGCGCTCACTACGACCCAGCTCACGGCGGTGACGCCGGGCGATCTCGCCGAAGTGTTCGGTTACGACTGGCACCATGGGGCAGCGTTGAGCACCACGATCTTCGCCGCGCTGTCGTCGGCGCAGTTGGGCGGCATCAGTCTCGGCATGGCTTCACCAACGTCACCACCGCGCAGATCGCCGCCTTGCGCACGACAGCCCTGACCGCGCTTGACTGGTGGCGCTTTGAGCGTGCTCACCACCGCGCAGGCGGGCGCCCTGAGCGCGACGCAATTCGAGCAGCCTGTCCACGGAACAAATTTTCTGGTTCACCACGAACGATATCCCGTTCCTGAAAACCCTCCGCCATCGCCGCGCTGACGACCCAGCAGATCGCCACGCTGAGCAGCGCGCAGGTGCGGCGCTGACCACCGCGCAGATCGCCGCGCTGAGCAGCCGCCAGTTCGGCGCGTTGAGCACCGACGGCTTGGCCGGCCTCGACACCGGCGACCTGGGGCGCTGAATCCGGGCGCGATCGGCGTGCTCGGCACCGCCGGCTTCGCCAACCTGACCACGGCCAGCTGTCGGGCCTGGGCACGAGCCAGATCGCCGCGCTGAGCACCGCGCAACTGAACGCGCTCAGCAGCGCGCAGATCCACAGCCTGAACGCCGCCCAGGTCGGCGCGTTCAGCTCGCAGCAGTTCGGCAGCTTGTCGACCACGGAAATCGCCGACCTCGGCTCGGCCACCCTGTCGTCGCTGCGCACCGCCGCGATCGCCGCGCTGGGTTCCGACCAGCTGGCCCGCGCTGGGCCCGGTGCAACTGCTGACCACGGCGCAGATCGCCGCGCTGCGCAGCGCCGCGCTGGCCGGCCTGACCACCGCCGAGACCGTCGCGCTGACGGCCGGCCAGGTCGCCGCCCTGGGCAGCGCCCAGCTGCACGCGCTGAGCACGCAGCCATCGCCGCCCTGGAACCGCTGGACCTGGCCGCGATCCGCACCGCCGCCATCGCCGGCCTGAGCGCGGCTCCAGGTCGGCGTGCTGTCGAGCAGCCAGCTGGCCGCGCTGACGATGGCGCAACCTCGCCATGAACACCGCGCAGCTGGGCGCGCTGTCGTCCGACACCATCGCCGGCTTCCAGCGCCAACCTGGCCGCGCTCGGCACCGCCTACATCGCCGCGCTCAATCCGGCGTCGGTGGCCAACCTGAGCGCGCTGCAATTGTCCAGCCTGACCTCGCGCCAGTTCGCCGTGCTGTCGAGCGACCAGCTGGCCGCGCTGCGCACGGCGCAGGTCGCCGGCCTGGGCGCGCAGCAGATCCTCGGCCTGAGCTCGCGCAACATCGCCGGCCTGTCGAGCGCCGACGTGGCCGCGCTGAACGCCGCCGTGCTGCCGGCGCTGGGCAGCTCGGCGCTGTCCGCGCTGCGCGCCGACCAGCTGGCCGCGCTGGCCAACGATCCGTCCGGCAGCCTGTTCGGCACGCTCGGCACCGCGCAGGTGGCCGTGCTGCGCCCGGCCGCGCTGGCCGGCCTGACCAGCGCCCAGACCGTCGCGCTGAGCACCGCGCAGGCGGCGGCGCTGACCAGCGCCCAGCTGGCCGCGCTGTCCACCAACGATATCGCCGCGCTGGAGACGGCCGACCTGGCCGCGCTCAAGACCGCCGCGCTGGCCGGCCTGAGCGCCCAGCAAATGGCCGCGCTCAACAGCGACCAGGTGACCGCGTTGACCAGCGCCCAGGTGGCCGCCCTGAACAGCGGCCAGATCCTGGCGCTGCGGTCGTCCGCCATCGCCGGCCTGCAGACCAACGACATCGGCGCGCTGGGCACGGCGGTGATCGCCGCGCTGCCGGCCGCCGTGCTGGGCGGCCTGAGCACCGCGCAGGTGGCGGCGCTGGCCACGCGCCAGATCGCCGCGCTGAACACCGACCAGCTGGCCGGCCTGAGCATGCTGCAACTGGCCGCGCTGACCTCGGCCCAGTTGGGCGCCTTCGGTTCGCGCCAGATCGGCGCGCTAGTCCACGGCCGCCGTGGACGCGCTCGATCCGGCCGCGCTGATCGGCCTGAAAACCGCCGCGCTGGCCGCGCTGACCCGGCCCAGCTGGCCCAGCTGGGCAACGACGCGGCCGGCGCCAGCCATATCGACCTGCTGTCCACGCAGCAGATCGCCTCGCTGCGCGGCGCCGTCTTCGCCGGCCTCAGCACGCGCCAGATCGCCGCCCTCAGCACGGCCCAGGCGGCCGCGCCCGGCAGCGCGCAGATCGCCAGCCTGGACACCAACGGCATCGTCGCGCTGGAGGCGGCCGACGTGACCGCCCTGCGCACCGCCGCGCTGACCGGCCTGTCGGCCGACCAGATGCGGGCGCTGACCGCGGCCCAGCTGACCGCGCTGACCAGCCAGCAGCTGGCCGCGCTGAGCAGCCTGCAGCTGGGCGCCTTGTCCAGCCAGACGCTGGCGGGACTGTCGACCGCCAACCTGTCGGGCCTGACCACGGCCGCGATCGGCGCGTTGAGCACCGCGCTGATCGCGCAACTGATGCCGGCCCAGCTGGCGGCCTTGAAATCGCAGCAGGTGGCGGCGCTCAGCAGCGACCAGATCGCCGCGCTGGGCAGCCAGCAGATGGTCGCCTTCAGCTCGGCGCAGCTGGCCGCGCTCGGCACGCGCCAGCTGGCCGGCCTGTCGACCGCCGACCTGGCCGCGCTCGACAGCCGCGGCATCCCCGGCCTGAGCACGGCCATCATCGCGGCGCTGAATTCGGCCCAGCTGGCCGCGCTGGGCGGCGGCGCCGCCAGCGCCCAGTTCGCCTCGCTGCGGACCGCGCAGATCGCCGCGATGAGCACGGCCGCGCTGGCCGGCCTGGGCAGCGCCCAGCTGATCGCCCTGACCACCGGCCAGGCCGCCGCGCTGGGCAGCGGCCAGCTGGCCGCGCTCGGCACCGCGCAGATCGCCGCGCTGGAAAGCGCCGACCTGGCCGCGCTGAAGACCGCCGCGATCGCCGCGCTCGGCTCCGACCAGGTGGCCGCGCTGGCCAACGACGCGGCCGGCGCCAGCCATATCGATGTCTTGACGACGGCGCAGATCGCCGCCCTGCGCAGCACCGGCCTGGCCGGCCTGAGCACGCGCCAGATCGTTGCGCTGAGCACGGCGCAGGCGGCGGCGCTGTCGAGCCAGCAGGTGGCGGCCTTGTCGGCGCCGCAGGTCGCGGCGCTGGAGGCGGCCGACCTGGCCGCGTTGAAGACCGCCGCCCTCGCGGGCCTCGGCAGCACGCAGCTGGCCGCGCTCGGCAGCGCCCAGCCCGGGCGCGCTCACGACCGCGCAGTTCGGCGCCCTGAGCAGCGCGCAGATCGGCGCCCTGAGCAGTCAGACCCTGGTCGGCCTGTCCACCACCAACCTGGCCGCCATGAGCCTGCAGGCGCTGGCCGGCCTGGACGCGGCGCTGCTGTCCAACCTGAGCCAGGCCCAGCTCAACAGCCTGGGCACGCGCCAGGTGGCGGCGTTGCAGAGCCAGCAGATCGCCGCCCTCGGCAGCGCCCAGCTGGGCGGCCTGACGCTGGCGCAGATCGGCGCGCTCGGCTCGCGCCAGGTGGCCGGCCTGTCGGTGGCCGACTTCGGCGCCTTCGACATGCTGCATGTGATGGCGCTCGGCACGGCGGCCATCGCCAGCCTGCGTCCGGAACAACTGGCCGCGCTCGGCACCGACGCGAACGGCTTCCCCGGCCTGTTCGGCACGCTGACCACGGCGCAGGTGGCGGCCATGGGCACGGCCGCGCTGCAAGGCATGACCACCACCCAGATGCTGCTGCTGACCACGGCCCAGGCGGGCGCGCTCGGCAGCGCGCAGCTGGGGGCGCTGTCGCCGACGCTGATGGCGCGCATGGCGGCGGGCGACGTGACGGCCCTGCGCACCGCCGCCATCGCCGGCCTCAAGACGGCCCAGGCGGCCGTGCTGGGCAGCGGCCAGCTGGCGGCGCTCACCACGGCCCAGGCCGGCGTGTTGAACAGCGCCCAGGTGGCCGCGTTGAGTTCGGACGCGCTGACCGGCCTGCGCAGCGCCGCGCTCGGCGCGCTGAGCACCGCGGCGCTGGGCGGCTTGTCCGGCGACGACCTCGGCGCGCTCGGCTCGGCCCAGATGGCCGGCCTGACGACGGCCCAGGTGGCCTCGCTGCGCAGCGCCCAGATCGACGGCCTGGGCACGCAACAGATCGCCGGCTTCAACTCGGCGCAGATCCACGCGCTGGCGTCGCAGCAGCTGGCCCGCCTGTCGGCGGACGACGTGGCGGCGATCCGCTCGGCCAACCTGACCGCGCTGAGCACGTCGGCGCTGGCCGGGCTGACGGCCGCGCAGATGACCGTGCTCGGCAGCGATCCGCAACTGGTCTCCTTGCTGAGCACGGCGCAGATCGCCGCCCTGCGCAGCAGCGCGCTGCAGGGCCTGAGCGCGGCCCAGGCGGCGGCGCTGACCACGGCCCAGGCCGCGACGCTGAGCAGCGCCCAGCTCAGCGGCCTGCAGCTGACGGTGGTGGCGGCGCTGGAAACGGCCGACGTCGCCGCGCTGAAGACCTCGGCCATCGCCGGCCTCAAGACCCAGCAGGTGCTGGCGCTGACGGCCGGCCAGCTGGGCGCGCTGAACACGGCCCAGGTGGCCGCGCTCAACAGCACGCAGCTGAGCATCCTGAACGCCGGCCAGGTGGCGGCGCTGACCACGGCCGATCTGGCCGCGATCAATCCGCTGCTGTTCAACGCCGTCGCGCGCGAGGCCAATCTGCTGGCCAACCTGAGCATCGCCCAGTTGCGCGCGCTCACCACGGCGCAGTTCGCCGCGCTGGGATCGTCCACCATGTCGCAGATCCAGGCGGGCGCGCTGGGCATGCTCACCACCGCCGGCATCGCCGCGCTCAGCACGGCCGCCATCGGCGCGCTGAGCAACGACCAGCTGCTGGCGCTGGACACCGCCCAGATCGCCGCGCTGACCGTGGCGCAGGTGGCGGCCCTGCGGCCGAGCGCAGCCGCTACCGACCAGTTCACCTCGAACCAGATCGTGGCGCTGTCGTCGGCCCAGCTGGGCGCGCTGAGCACCACCATGATCGCCGACCTGACCGGGGCCAACCTGGCCGCCATCGAGACGCGCGACATCCGCGGCCTGAGCACGCGCCAGATCGTCGCGCTGACGCCGGCGCAGATGCAGGCGATGCTGCCGGGCCAGCTGTCGGCGCTGAGCACCACGCAGACCCATGCGATGAATTCGGCCCAGTACAACGGCCTGGACGTCACCCAGCGGGCCGCCTTCAGCCAAGCGCAGAGAGACGCCATGACCTTCGTCACGCCGCTGATGCTGGACCTGGACGGCAACGGCATCACCACGCTGGGGCTGGACGCGGGCGTGCGGTTCGACCTGGCGGCCAGCGGACAGCGGCGCGCCACCGGCTGGGTCGGCCACGGCGACGGCTTGCTGGCGCTGGACCGCAACCACAACGGCGTCATCGACGACGGCAGCGAACTGTTCGGCTCGGCCACCAGGCTGGCCGGCGGCGGCACCGCCGACAACGGCTACCAGGCGCTGGCCGAACTGGACAGCAACCACGACGGCGTGGTCAACGCGCTCGACGCCGGCTACGGCGACCTGCGCGTGTGGGTGGACGCCAACGCCGACGGCGTCAGCCAGGCCGGCGAGCTCAAGACGCTGGCGGACCTGCGCATCACCAGCCTGAACCTGGACGTGCAACGGGGCGGGGCGGTCGACCACGGCAACATCGTCGGCCTGACCTCCAGCTACACCACCGCCGACGGCCGGCAACACGCGGCCGCCGACGTCTGGTTCCAGCAGGGCGTCAGCGCCCAGGTCAGCGGCCTGGCGCAAGCCTTGTCCGCGTTCGGCGCCGAAGCGCGGCAGCCGGCCGGCCTGGATCTCGGCCAGCCGCAGGCCGGCGCGCTGGCGGCCAACGCCGCGCGCATGGCCGACGTGCTGCGCCAGGTGCGCGAGCTGGGCCAGGACGCGGCCGGCGCCCAAGCCGACAGCGATGTGCTGCGCCTGAAGGCGCTGCAAAGCGGCGCCAGCCACGGCGTGCTGGCGGTGCCCAAATAGCCCGCCTGGACACCTCGGGAAAGCCCGCATTGCGCGGGCTTTTTTTGCTGCGCGGGCATAGCATTTCCTCAATGTTTCATCTTCCCCCAACTTTGCGCCTGGACCACTTCATCAAAAAGGAAACGACATGACCTTCGACAGCAGCCTGACCCCGGCGCAGTTTGCCGCCGGCGGCACGCGCCTGATCATCCGGCTCACCACCGCCGACATCCCTCGCATTGGCACGGAGTACATCGCGGCCATGACCACCGCCCAGGCCGGCGTGCTGAGCGCCGCGCAGCTGGGGGCGATGCCGGCCGCCAGCGTCGGCGCCCTGCGGCCGGAAGACTTCGCGGCGCTGCGCGCCAACAACCTGGGCTCGGTCTCGCAATCGAGCGCCTTCATGGCGGCGCTGGCGCCGGAACAGTTGGCGGCGCTGACGGCCACCCAGGCCGGCATGCTCAACGCCAAGGGCATCGGCGGCCTGTCGTCCGAGGCGCTGGCGGCGATCCGCACCAGGCAGGTCAGCCTGCTGGCCAACACCGTGATCGCCGCGCTGCGGCCGGAGCAGGTCCAGGCGCTGGGCACCGGCCAGATCGCCGCGCTCAAGCCCGGCCAGGTGGCGGCCCTGCCGCTGCGGCGCAAGGAGGGCGAGGACTTGTTCAGCGCCGGCCAGATCGCCGCCTTCACCACCCAGCAGATGGCGGCGCTGGGCACCGGCCTGCTGCGGCAACTGAGCGCCACCGAACTGGGCGCGATTGAAACGGCCGACTTCGCCGCGCTGACCTCGCGCCAGATCGGCGTGCTGAGCGTGGATCAGCTGCTGGCGCTGAGCCTGGACCAGCTGCACGCGCTGAACAGCCGCCAGGTGGCCGCGCTGGGCACCGGCCAGATCCAGGCGCTCGACGCCGAACGCCTGCGGGTGCTGGGCGCGGCCGTGATCGGCGCGCTGAGCACGGCGCAGATCCACGCGCTCAAGGCCGAGCAGCTGCACGCGCTGACCAGCGCCCAGTTGCAGACGCTGACCGCGCGCCAGTTCGGTGTGCTGTCGACCGCCGACATCGCGGCGCTGGACGGCAACAGCCTGGCCGCGCTGCGGGTGGCCGTGATGGCCGCGCTCAACTCGGCCCAGCTGGCCGCGCTGGGCGCCGGCGACGACGGCGATTTCGGCCGCTTCTCGACCGCCCAGGTGGCGGCCCTGGGCAGCGCCGCGCTGACCGGCCTGAGCGCGCACCAAGCGTCGCAATTGACCAGCGCCCAGGCCGCCGCGCTGAACGCGGTCCAGCTCGGCGCGCTGAGCACCCAGGCCATCGGCCAGCTCGACGGCGCCGACCTGGCGGCGCTGAAGGCGGCCAGCATCGCGGGCCTCAAGACGCGCCAGATCGCCGCGCTCAACGGCGAGCAGTTCGCCGCGCTCAACACGGCGCAGGTGGCGGTGCTGACGAGCAGCCAGATCAACGCGCTCGACGGCGCGGCCTTCGCCGCCATCGAGACGGCCGACCTGGCCGCGCTGGCCCAGGGCGCGGTCGCCGGCCTGTCGACCCGCCTGCTGGCGGTGCTGGACGCGCAGCGCATCGCCGCGCTGACGGCGCGCCAGGTCGCGGCGCTCGGCTCGGCCAGCCTGAACGCGCTGAGCGCCGAGCAGTTCCAGGCCTTAGCCACGGCGCAGCTGGCCAAGCTGAATCCGGCCGCGGCCGGCGGCCTGTCGATCGCCCATCTGGCCGAGCTGTCGCCCACCGCGCTGGCTGCGCTGCCGGCGGCGATGTTCGGCGTGCTGAACTCGGCGCAGTTCGCCGCGCTGGGCGGCGCCGAGCATCAGATCGGCTCCCTCGGCACGGCGCAGATCGCCCAGCTGAAGCCCGCCGCGCTGGCCGGCATGACGGTCGAGCAGGCCATCGCGCTGACCACCGCGCAGGCGGCCACGCTGAGCGGCGCGCAGATGGCGGCGCTGTCGCTGGCGGCGGTGGCGGCGCTGGAGTCGCAGGACTTCGCGGCGCTGAGCGCGGCCGCCATCTACGGCCTGAGCACCGCCCAGCTGGCGGTGCTGGGCAGCGAGCAGATCCTCGGCCTGACCACGGCCCAGGCGTCCGGCCTGGGCAGCCAGCACATCGCCGCGCTGTCGGGCGAGGTGCTGGCCCAGATGCACACGGCGGAGATCGCCGCGCTGCGCATCACCGCCATCCCCGGCCTGCGCACCGACCAGCTGCAAGCGATGAGCAGCGACCAGATCAACGCGTTCACCGGCGCCCAGGCGTCCATGCTGAGCAGCGCGCAATTCGCCGCGCTGTCGGCCGAGGTGGTGGCCAACCTGCAGCTGAGCGACCTGGCCGCGCTGAACAGCTCGGTGATCGCCGGCCTGTCGCCGGCCAACCTGGCGGCCCTGACCAGCCGCCAGATCGGCGCGCTGGCCGGGCGCCAGGTGGCGGCGCTGACCGCCGCCGCGCTGGCCGGCCTGACGCTGGAACAATTCGCCGGCCTGTCGGTCACGCAGTTCGGCGTGCTGAGCTCGCGCCAGTACCAGGCGCTGCGGGAGGACGAGGTGGCGGCCATCGACACCGCCCACCTGGCGGCGCTGTCGTCGCAGGTGATCGCCAGCCTGAACCCGACGCAGCTGGCGGCCTGGTCGACCACGCAGGTGGGCGCGCTGAGCGCGGCGCAGGCGGCCGCGCTGGTGGCGGCCCAGCTGCGCGGCCTGGGCAGCGACGGCCTGGCGGCCTTGACCACGGCGGCGGTCGGCGCCCTGAACACCGCCGTGATCGCCCAGCTGGTGCCGGAGCAGTTGCACGCGTTCGGCACGGCGCAGATCGCCTCGTTGTCGGTGCGCCAGATCGCGGCGCTGCCGACCGCGCACCTGGCCGGCGTCGACCTGCTGACCACCGATCAGATGGTGGCGCTGACGTCCAGCCAGGTGGCCGCGCTGAGCAAGCCGCTGCTGGCGGCGCTGGGTTCGGACGACCTGGCGGCGATCGAGACGCGCGACCTGCTGGCGCTGGGCAGCGCGCAGCTGGCGGCGCTGTCGACCACGCAGATCGGCGCGTTGACGACGGCGCAGGCGGTGGTGTTCACGACCGCGCAGACGGCCGGCCTGAGCACGGCGCAGCTGGCCGCGCTGGCGGCGGCCAAGCTGCCGCACCCGGCGGCGCAGGCGTCGCCGACGCTGCGCACCCGGGTGGGCGGCATGGTGGAGGCGCTGGCGGCCTTCGGCGCCGCCGGGCAGCAGGCGCAGGCGGCGCAATCGTCCGCGCTGTCGATGCCGGGGCCGTTGAAGGAGGGGGCCGGCATGCTGGCCGCGCCGGATGGCTTGCGTGTGGCTAGCCTGTCGCCGGAAGCGAAGGACTTGCTGGCGGCGCCGCGCAAATAAACGCGGCTCCGGATTGCGGTGTTACCTCAAAGCGGCTGGAACACTCCAGCCGCTTTGTTTTTCTGCACGTTGTCCCACGCGAAGATCTTGCCGTTCATGGCCACGTACACGCCGGGCGGCAGCGTCTGCGCCACGCCGGCCGCGAAGCCCAGGTTGAACATCGCGTCGGAATTGGCGATTTCGTAGGGAATCATGGCGCCGGTCAGCACGATGGTCTGGCCCAGGCCGGCGGGGCCCAGCACGGCGGCGGTCTGCGGCATGGTGTCGGTGCCGTGGATGATGACGATCGCCTTCTCGCTGGCGGCGCGGCACGAGGCCAGGATGCGCGCGCGGTCGGCGTCCACCATGTCCAGCGAATCCATCAGCGGCAACTGTTCCAGCGCCACGTCCACCGTCAGGCGGCAGCGCGCCAGCAGGGCCGGCACATGGCTGTCGGCAAAGCCCAGGGTGCCGTTCAGTTCGTTGTAGTGTTTGTCGAAGGTGCCGCCGGTGGCGAGGATGCGCAGGGTCATGATGAAAGCTCAAGCTGATTAAAATGATCTGCATCATAACCCAAACCGCAAGCTGAAAAGAGTCCCGCCATGGGCTGGAAACTTGGGCATACTATGTCTACACTGGTTTCTTTGTTCGTTTCGATCCCATGAAAGCCCTTGCCCCCGGAACCGTCATTTTCCACCGCCATCGCGGCTACGGCGTCATCACGTCGGTCAACCTGCTGACCGGCTGGATCTCGGCCCGTTTCGGCAGCGAGGCGCGGACGCTGGACCTGAACCTGTCCACCGACGAGGTGCAGTTCGCCGACGGCGAGGCCATCCTGTTCCGCCGCGCGCCGCCCGACCGCATGCCGCACGCGCGCCTGATGGCGCTGGTGCGCGCGCTGCACCAGGCCGGCTACCAGCGGCTGTACCTGTATTCCTGGCCCAAGCCGTCCGGGCTGCACTGGCGCTGGCATTTGTTCACCGGCCAGCGCGACTGGATGCAGCGCTCGTGGCGCGAGGGCTGGTACGGCTCGGGCGCGGACTACAACGTCAATCCGGTGATGGGCTGGGGCGACTCGCCCGGCGCCACCACCGAGGAGCTGGTGCACGCGCTGGCCCGCTTCGACCCGCAGGGCCTGGCGCAGGCGCTGGGCCGCGACGAGGACCACACCGCCTGGTTCGCCAACGTGTGCGACGCGCTGCTGCCGGGCTATATGTACAGCCTGGACATGCAGCGGCCCGACGGCGGCCCGCTGCTTGACATGCCGCCGGTGCCGGTGGTGCCGGTGCGCGCCACCCTGCCGCCGTACGCCGGGCCGGACATCGCCTGGCCGCCCGGCTGGGCCGGGCTGTGGAGCAAGGTGCACGCCATGCCCGCGCCGCGCATCAACCTGACCGGCCTGCCGGAAGTGCCCGAGCAGGCGGATTGACCCCTACCCCGTCATTCCCGCGCAGGCGGGAATCCATGCTGAGCAGACCAGCTAGCGCCCTATGGATTCCCGCCTGCGCGGGAATGACGGTGTTGCGCATAATCCGGGTTGTTGATCTTGTCGCAGCCGCCGGCGGCGAAATCGACGATGTTCTGGAACGCGTGGTGGAAATACAGCTCGTAGCTGTCCCGCTCCACATAGCCCAGGTGCGGCGTGGCCAGCACGGTCGGCATGCGCAGCAGCGGGCTGTCGGCCGCCAGCGGCTCGGACGGGAACACGTCCAGCGCCGCGTAGCCGGGCCGGCCCTGCGGCAGCGCCTGCTCCAGCGCGTCCGGCTGCACCAGCTCGGCGCGGCTGGTGTTGACGAACAGCGCGGTCGGCTTCATGCGCGCCAGGTCCTCGGCGGTGACGATGCCGCGCGTGTCCGGATGCAGCCGCAGGTGCAGGCTCAGCACATCCGATTCCCCGAACAGCGCCTCGCGCGAGGCCGCCGCCGCGTAGCCGTCGGCCACCGCCTTGTCGCGGCTGGACTGGCTGCCCCACACCACCACCTTCATGCCGAAGGCGCGGCCGTAGCCGGCCACCATCTGGCCGATCTTGCCATAGCCCCAGATGCCCAGCGTGCGGCCCTTGAGCACCACGCCCAGCCCGTTCAACTGCGGATTGATGGACGCGGTCTGCCACAAGCCGTCCTTCAAATTGGCGGCGTAGGGCACGATCTTGCGCGCCGCCGCCATGATCAGCGCCCAGGTCAGCTCGGCCGGCGCGGTGGGCGAGCCGACGCCCTCGGCGATCGCGATGCCCAGCTCGGTGGCGGCCTCGACGTCGACGTGGCCGGCCAGCTTGCCGGTCTGCGAAATGAGCTTGAGGTTGGGCAGCTTGGCCAGCAGCGCGCGGTTGAGGGCGGTGCGTTCGCGGATCAGCACCAGCGCGTCGAACGGCGCCAGCCGGATGGCCAGCTGACCCAGCCCGCGGGCCGAGTTGTTGAACACTTTAACGTCGTGTCCACGCAATAAATCAAAGCATCCGAGCGTGGCCGTGGCATTCTGGTAATCGTCGAGAATCGCAATTTTCATGGGAGATAACCGATCTTATAGGGAATTTCGTAGGGAAATAACGGCTTGCAAGAGAACCTGAATAGCTTACTACTTTACTCAACTAATTCTCCTACATTTTTGACTGGAACGGCTATTGACGGGTGTACAATCGCCTCAAAAAACAGGCCTGTCGATCATGAATCCGGGCCGCGCAAGACCGCCGTGACCCCGCCGACCCATTTCGAATGGGCCCCTGAGCGCAAGCCAAAAGCTGACGACGATCCTGCCGCACCGCAGAATTTTAATTAGCATTGGAGGTAGTATGAATCAACCCGTCATGGGTGGCGTTGCAGCACTGCTCAACGTCCCAGCTTACATCAAGCAGCAAAAGTTGATCAACTGGGTGGCCGAGATCGCCGCCCTGACCAAGCCGGCGCGCATCTACTGGTGCGACGGCACGCAGGAAGAATACGACCGCCTGTGCGGCGAGATGGTGGCAGCCGGCACCATGAAAAAGCTGAACCAGGAACTGCGTCCGAATTCCTACCTGGCCTGCTCCGACCCGACCGACGTCGCCCGCGTGGAAGACCGCACCTTCATCTGCTCCAACAGCAAGGAAGAAGCCGGCCCGACCAACAACTGGATGGCCCCGGCCGACATGCGCGCCACGCTCAACCCGCTGTTCGACGGCTGCATGGCCGGCCGCACGATGTACGTGGTGCCGTTCTCGATGGGCCCGCTGGGCTCGCCGATCGCCCACATCGGCGTCGAACTGTCGGACTCGCCATATGTCGCGGTCAACATGCGGATCATGACCCGCATGGGCAAGGCCGTGTACGACGTGCTGGGCACCGACGGCGAGTTCGTGCCGTGCGTGCACACCGTCGGCGCGCCGCTGACCGCCGGCCAGAAGGATGTCGCCTGGCCGTGCAACGCCACCAAATACATCGTGCACTTCCCCGAGACCCGCGAGATCTGGTCCTACGGTTCCGGCTACGGCGGCAACGCGCTGCTGGGCAAGAAGTGCTTCGCGCTGCGCATCGCCTCCAACATGGGCCACCAGGCCGCAGCCGTCGACGGCAAAGGCTGGCTGGCCGAACACATGCTGATCCTCGGCGTCGAATCGCCGGAAGGCAAGAAGCACTACGTCGCGGCCGCCTTCCCATCGGCCTGCGGCAAGACCAACTTCGCCATGCTGATCCCGCCGGCGACCTTCGACGGCTGGAAAGTGACCACCATCGGCGACGACATCGCCTGGATCAAGCCGGGCGCCGACGGCCGCCTGTACGCGATCAACCCGGAAGCGGGCTACTTCGGCGTGGCGCCGGGCACCAACACCCGCACCAACTCCAACTGCATGGCCTCGCTGGGCTCGGACACCATCTTCACCAACGTCGCGCTGACCGACGACGGCGACATCTGGTGGGAAGGCCTGACCAAGGAAGCGCCTGCGCACCTGATCGACTGGCAGGGCAAGGACTGGACGCCGGCCTCCGGCACCAAGGCCGCCCACCCGAACGCCCGCTTCACCGTGGCCGCCACCCAGAACCCGGTGATCGATCCGGCCTGGGACGATCCGGCCGGCGTGCCGATCTCGGCCTTCATCTTCGGCGGCCGCCGCTCGACCACCGTGCCGCTGGTGACCGAGGCGCGCAACTGGGTCGAAGGCGTGTACATGGCTGCGACCATGGGTTCGGAAACCACCGCCGCCGCCGCCGGCCAGATGGGCGTGGTGCGCCGCGATCCGTTCGCGATGCTGCCGTTCATGGGCTACAACATGAGCGACTACTTCCAGCACTGGCTGAACATGGGCGAGCAGCTGGGCAAGCTCAACGCCGCCGCGCTGCCGAAGATCTACTGCGTGAACTGGTTCCGCACCGACGAGCAGGGCCACTTCGTCTGGCCTGGTTTCGGCGACAACATGCGCGTGCTGAAGTGGATGCTGGAACGCATCGAAGGCAAGGCGGGCGGCATCGAGAACATCTTCGGCACCACCCCGCGCTTCGGCGACCTGAAGTGGGACGGCATCCCGTTCTCGCCGGAAGAGTTCGAAACGATCACCTCGATCGACAAGGACGCCTGGCGCGAAGAATTGAAACTGCACGATGAACTGTTCGCCAAACTGGCCTACCATCTGCCGACCGAACTGACCGCCGTCAAGGCTGAGTTGGAGAAGCGCCTGGCACGATAAGCCGGCCGGAGGAGACCGAAAAAAGCCCCGTGTGCGCATGCAATGGCACACGGGGATTTTTTTGCTTGCGATTTCGCACAGGTGTGCTAAAGTTCGGTCCATGGACACCCTGACCGCAAAAAGCGAAGCTACCTTCGCCACCATCATCGACGCCGCGCTGGACATGGCGGCGGCCGAGGGCATCGGCAAGCTGTCGCTGGGCGAGCTGGCCAAGCGCACCGGCATCAGCAAGAGCGGGGTGTTCTCGCGGGTCGGCTCGCTGGAGACCTTGCAGGCCGCCGTGCTGGACGAATATGACCGCCGCTTTGCGCAGCAGGTGTTCCTGCCGGCGCTGCAGCAGCCCAAGGGGCTGCCGCGGCTGCTGGCCATCGTCGGCGCCTGGTCGCAGCGCGCCTGCGACGAGAGCCTGCGCAACGCCTGCCTGTACAGCGCCGGCGCCTTCGAGTTCGACGACCAGGACGGCCCGCTGCGCGACCGCCTGCAGCAGGGCGTGGCGGCCTGGCGCGCCGCGCTGCGCAAGACCATCCTGCAGGCGATGGAGCTGGGTCACCTGCGGCCCGACACCGACGCCGGCCAGCTGGTCTACGAAATCTACAGCCTGATCGTGGGGCTGATCCACGACACCCGTTTCCTGCGCGACGAGCAGGCCAGGCGCCACATGCAGCGCGCCTTCAGCCGGTTGATCTCGACCTACAAAAGCTTCAACGACATGGAATAAACCCTGCCGCAGCCCGTCTGCGGTTTTCTTGAAACTAATTTCGCACACATGTGCGAAAACGGAGCCCGCTATGAAAACCATCCTGTTCCTGGTGCCCCTCGCGCTCTACCTGCTGTGCCGGCCTTTCAGCCGCACGCTCAGGTCGCTGCCAAATAACAACGACGACTTTATGCTGTTTTAAGCCTGCGAATTTGATTACAATCGGCCGATGGAAATCAAAACCGACATGGGCGATCAGGCCCGCTTGCTGGCGCGCATCGAGCAAACCCAACGTCCCGACCTGGTCGTCATGATGGGCTATGGCGACGAGCTGCCGGTGTTCCGGCGCGCCCGCGCGCTGTGGGAGTTTTACGCGACGCACTTCCCCGGCGTCGAAATCATTTTCCCGCGCTGGTCGAGCAAGCTCAGGCGCGGCGAGGTCGTCTCCGAAGGCCGCGACCTGTTGGTCGGTATCGGCGACGGCTTCCAGGGCGATGCCGGCTACAGCAACAGCGGGGTCTGGTCGCAATCCGAGAACGCGCGCTGGATCTACCGGCAGGTGCTGGCGCAGGACTACGTGCTGCGCAACCGCGAAGGGCCGTTCTTCCTGTACCAGACCACGGTGACCTCGGTGATCGATTTCCGCGGTCTGTGCACGGTGCTAGATCAGCTCGACGCCGCCAACTGTTACGCCGGACCGCTGGGCCGGCTCAACGCGCCCGAAGCCTTCAACGGCCTGACCTTCGTCAGCGGCGCCAGCGCGGTGCTGTCGCGCGATGTGCTCGAGCGCATGCGCGAGCGCTACGATCCGCGCCATGTCTTCGCCACCTTGCCCAACGATATCTGGCAGGCCGCCTTGCTGCATGACGTAGCGCGCCAGGCGCTGCCGACCTTCAACCTGGTCAAGCCGCGCGCCGCGCGCGCCGACGCCGGCTACATCACCGCGCTGGTCAAGCACCAGCTGCAGCAGGGCCAATACCACTTCCGCGTCAAGACCGTGGCGCCGGAGGACGCGGCCGGACGGCGCGAAGACATCGATCCCTGGATCATGTTGCGCACCATGGAAGCCATCCTCGAAAGCGAGCATGCGCCGGCGGCCACGCTGGCGCTGGTGGACAAGGTGCGCCGCATGAGCGACGGCGGCGCCGGCGCGCCGGTCGCGCCAGTCCGCGCCGAACCACTGCACACCGGCCATCGCGACTTTCCGCTGTCGGACCTCGAGATTGCGTAGCGCAGGTTTGAATCGCCAACTGATCATCTTCGATTTCGACGGCACGCTGGCCGACACCCTGCCGGTGTTCGTCGACGTGTTCGACCAGGCCGCCGACAAGTACGGCTTCCGGCGCATGGACCGCGACCGCCAGCACGCGCTGCGGCAGCTCGACGCCCGCCAGATGATGGCGCTGCACGAGATCCCGCTGTGGAAGGTGCCGGCCATCGCCACCTTCATGCGCTCGGCGATGGGGCGCAGCGTGGCCGACATCCGCCTGTTCGACGGCATGGCCGAGGTGCTGCGCGCGTTGAAGGCGCGCGGTGTGCTGCTGGCCGTGGTCAGCTCCAACTCGCGCGACAACGTGGTCAACGTGCTGGGACCGGAGCTGGCCGCGCTGTTTTGCCGTTTCGAATGCGGCGCCTCGCTGTTCGGCAAGCTGCCCAAGATCCGCAAGGTGCTGGCCGCCACCGGCGTGGCGCGCGAGCACACGTTGATGATCGGCGACGAGATCCGCGACGCCAAGGTCTCGGCCGAAGCCGGCATCGACTTCGGCGCCGTGGCCTGGGGCTTCAACAACATCGAGGCACTGGTCGCCGAGCGGCCGGCGCGCGTGTTCCGGCAAGTGGACGAACTGCTCGCCTAGGCCGGCGTTGTTAAATTTCGAAACCCCGGTTGGGGAAATTCGTACCTGCGCCGGCGCGGAAAGCAGGTAGTCTTGCGCACTCCCCCGTGCGCGGCACGGCAACCTGGAGAACGATGATGACGCCTTTTCGTGCGATCGCCCTTGCCGCCGTGTGTGCGGCGGCCCTGCCTGCCCATGCCACCCAAGCCACCACCGCGCCGGTAAGCGTGACGGGCGGCGCGATCGCCGGCCTGCGCGACGGCGACATGCGGAGCTACCTCGGCATACCCTACGCCGCGCCGCCGGTGGGCGCCCTGCGCTGGCAGGCGCCGCAGCCGGTGCCGCAGTGGACGGGCGTGCGACAGGCGCGCGAGTTCTCCGCCGCGTGCGCGCAATCCGCGCCCTGGGTCACCAATCCGAAAAGCGAAGACTGCCTCTACCTCAACCTGTGGGCGCCCGCGCACGCGGCCAGGCTGCCGGTCATCGTCTGGATCCACGGCGGCGGCTACTACGGCGGCACGGCCGCGCAGCCGCTGTACGACGGCGCCAACCTGGCCCGGCGCGGCGCCATCGTCGTCACGCTGAACTACCGGCTCGGCATCTTCGGCTTCCTGGCCCATCCGGAGCTGTCGGCGCAATCGCCGGACCATGCCTCCGGCAACCAGGGCATCCAGGACCAGATCGCCGCGCTGCGCTGGGTGCGCGACAACATCGCGGCCTTCGGCGGCGACCCGGCCCGCGTGACCATCGTGGGCGAATCCGCCGGCGGCGAGTCGGTCGCCATCCTGGTGGCGTCGCCGCTGGCGAAGGGCCTGTTCCAGCGCGCCATCGCGGAAAGCGGCAACGACGCCATGCCCATCGAACCCGCCGAAAACGCCCAGTTCGACCGCAAGACCGCCGAGGCGCAAGGCGCGGCCCTGGCGCCGCATCTGGCCGACCTGCGCGCGATGGACGCCGCCGCCTTGCAGAAGCTGCCCTGGTCGCCGCGCACGCTGGTCGACGGCCACGTGCTGCGCGAAGACCTGACCACGATCTACCGCAACCACCGCCAGAACGACGTGCCGCTGCTGGTCGGATGGAACGCCGAGGAGGGCAAGGACCTGGCGCCGGAAATCCTCGGCACCGGCGACTTCACGGCGGCCGGCCACCGTGAACTGGTGGCCAAGCTGGTGGGCCATCCACCGTCGGCCGCGCTGCTGGCCGCCTATCCCGGCGCCACGGACGCCCAGGCCCGCGCCTCCATCGTGCAACTGACCAACGACTGGTGGGGATGGCGCATGACGCACTGGGCGGGGCTGCAGGCGCGCCACGGCCGCTCCAAGGCCTATGCCTACTTCTTCGCCCACCAGCCTGCCGAGCCGGCCACGCCGTGCGGCTACGGCTGCGGCGCCGGCCATGGCGCGGAGATCCCCTACGTGTTCGACAATCTCCACACCGATAAGCGGACGTGGAGCGCGGCGGACCGGCAACTGGCGGCCAGGCTGGCCGACACCTGGGTCGCCTTCGCCCGCACGGGCAGCCCGAACGGCAAGGGCTTGCCGGCCTGGCCGGCCTACGATGGCGGCGCCGCGTCCATCCTGCGCATCGGCGGCGCGGCGCAGCTCCAGGCCCATCCGCTGCCGGACCTGGGCGAGACCGGACCGCTGCGCAGGGACTAGCTGGTCGGCCTGTCGTGCCGATCCGCGAAAAATGCATTCCATGACCGTGTTTTAACATTCCGTCTCAATCCGCGCGCCCGGCGCGGCGGGGCGGCATACAGTGCATGTTCAACATTTTTCCGATAGGCCTCTAGACATGACAACTGCAACCACCCGTATCGGCGTCGCCAGCGCCCTGTTGTTTTCCCTGATCCTGGGCGTGGCCCATGCCGACACCCCGGCACCCGACCTGGCCGGCCGCCGCGAGGCGCTGAACTCCCTGATCAAGGAACAGTGGGAATACACGATGCGCTCCAGCCCGGAATGGGCGTCGCTGCTGGGCGACAAGCGCTACAACGACAAATGGTCGGACTTCTCGCAGGCCGGCATCGACGCCGACCTCAAGATGAGCGCCGACTTCCTCAAGCGCTTCGAGGCGATCGACACCACCGGCTTCCCGCTGCAGGAACAGCTGAACCGCGACCTGATGGTGCGCCAGCTGCGCCAGAACGTCGAAGGCGGCCGCTTCAAGGAATGGGAGATGCCGCTGGCGCAGAACTCCGGCATCCACATCGACACGCCGCAGCTGGTGTCGGCGCTGCCGTTCGAGACCGTCAAGGACTACGAGGACTACATCGCCCGCCTGCACGCGCTGCCCAAGCTGTTCGACGAGACCCGCGTGCAGATGGAGCACGGCGTGCACGACAAGCTGATGCCGCCGAAATTCCTGATCCCGAAAATCGTCAAGCAGTGCGAGGACGTGGCGGCCATGAAGCCGGCCGATTCGCCGTTCGCCGAACCGCTGAAAAAATTCCCGAAAGAGTTCTCGGCCGCCGACAAGGCCCGCCTGAGCAAGGAGGTGCTGGCGGCGGTGCGGACGGACGTGATCCCGGCCTACAAGAAGCTGGCGGTCTACACCAAGACCAGGTACGCGCCGTACGGCCGCACCGACGTCGGCATGTGGTCGCTGCCGGACGGCGCGGCGCGCTACTCCTACAAGGCCAAGTCCTCGACCACCACCGACATGTCGCCGGAGGAGATCCATCAACTGGGCCTGTCCGAGGTCAAGCGTATCGAAGGACAGATGCTGGCGACCGCGCAGAAGCTGGGCTACCAGGACCTGAAGAGCTTCAACAAAGCGGTGGCCGCCAAGCCGGAGCTGCATCCGAAATCGCGCCAGGAGATCATCGACCTGTACCAGAAATACACGGACCAGATGTACACCCAGCTGTCGCAGCAGTTCGGCGTGCTGCCGAAGGGTAAGGTGGAGATCAAGCCGGTCGAGGAGTTCCGCGAGAAGGGCGCGTCCGCCGCGGCCTACATGCCCGGTTCGCCGGACGGCAAGCGGGCCGGCCGCGTGATGGTCAACACCGGCGACTTCGCCCACCGCTCGACCATCGACATCGAGACCACGGCGCTGCACGAAGGCGTGCCGGGCCACCACATGCAGCTGACCATCGCGCAGGAGATCGAAGGCTTGCCGACCTTCCGCCAGCAGGGCAACTACACCGCCTACGCCGAAGGCTGGGCGCTGTACTCGGAGCGGCTGGGCGAGGAGTTGGGCTTCTACAAGGATCCGTACAGCTACTACGGCCACCTGCAGGACGAGATGCTGCGCGCGATCCGCCTGGTGGTGGACACCGGCCTGCACTACAAGAAGTGGAACCGCCAGCAGGTGGTGGACTTCTTCCACGACCACTCGGGCATCGAGGAGGTGGAAGTGCAGAGCGAGACCGACCGCTACATCGTGTGGCCGGGCCAGGCGCTGGGCTACAAGATCGGCCAGCTGAAGATCCTTGAGCTGCGCGACTACGCCCGCAAGGAGCTGGGCAGCGGCTTCGACATCCGCACCTTCCACGACCAGGTGCTGGGCGCGGGCGCGTTGCCGATGGACGTGCTGGAGTCGCACATCAAGGACTGGGTGGGCGCGGAGAAGCAGAAGCAAACCCGCGTCACCGCGCAGTAAGCGCACCCGTCATTCCCGCGTACGCGGGAATCCATACGCCGCATGGTCAGAGGCGTTGCATGGATTCCCGCCTGCGCGGGAATGACAAATTTGCGACGGCGGCTTACTTCAGCAGCGGCACCAGGTACTTGCCGGTCACGCTGGCCGGGTTGGCCGCCACTTCCTCCGGCGTGCCGGCGGCGATGATCTTGCCGCCGCCCGCGCCGCCTTCCGGTCCCAGGTCGACGATCCAGTCGGCCGTCTTGATCACGTCCAGGTTGTGCTCGATGATGACCAGCGTGTTGCCCTGGTCGCGCAGGCGGTGGATCACCTTCAGCAGCAGGTCGATGTCGTGGAAGTGCAGGCCGGTGGTCGGCTCGTCCAGGATGTACAGCGTGCGGCCGGTGTCGCGCTTGGACAGCTCCAGCGACAGCTTGACGCGCTGCGCCTCGCCGCCCGACAAGGTGGTGGCGCTCTGGCCCAGCTTGATGTAGCCCAGGCCCACGTCCAGCAGCGTGTGCAGCTTGCGCGCGATCAGCGGCACCGGCTTGAAGAACTCGTGCGCGTCCTCCACCGTCATGTCGAGGATCTCGGTGATGTTCTTGCCCTTGTACTGCACTTCCAGCGTCTCGCGGTTGTAGCGCTTGCCGTGGCAGACGTCGCACGGCACGTACACGTCCGGCAGGAAGTGCATCTCGACCTTGATCACGCCGTCGCCCTGGCAGGCCTCGCAGCGGCCGCCCTTGACGTTGAACGAGAAGCGCCCGGCGCTGTAGCCGCGCTCCTTGGCGGTCGGCACGGTGGCGAACAGGTCGCGGATCGGCGTGAACAGGCCGGTGTAGGTGGCCGGGTTCGAGCGCGGCGTGCGGCCGATCGGCGCCTGGTCGACCGCGATCACCTTGTCGAAGTGCTCCAGGCCGCTGATGGCGTCGTGCGGCGACGGCTCGGTCTGCGAGCCGTACAGGTGGCGCGACAGGGCCGGGTACAGCGTGTCGTTGATCAGCGAGGACTTGCCGGAGCCGGACACGCCGGTCACGCAGGTCATCAGGCCGACCGGCAGGTGCAGGTTGACCTTCTTCAGGTTGTTGCCGGTGGCGCCGGTGATCACCAGCTGCTTGTCCGGATCGGCCACGTGGCGTTTCTTCGGCACGGCGATCTTCAGCGTGCCCTTCAGGTACTGGGCCGTCAGCGAATTCTTGTTCTTCAGGATGTCCTGCAAGGTGCCCTGGGCGATGATGTCGCCGCCGTGCACGCCGGCGCCCTTGCCCATGTCGACGATGTAGTCGGCGGTGCGGATCGCGTCCTCGTCGTGCTCGACCACCAGCACGCTGTTGCCGATGTCGCGCAGGTGCTTGAGCGTTTCGATCAGGCGGTCGTTGTCGCGCTGGTGCAGGCCGATCGACGGCTCGTCGAGCACGTACATCACGCCGGTCAGGCCGGAGCCGATCTGCGAGGCCAGGCGGATGCGCTGCGCCTCGCCGCCGGACAGCGTGTCGGCGCTGCGGTCCAGCGACAGGTAGTCGAGGCCGACGTTGTTGAGGAACTGCAGGCGCGAGATGATTTCCTTGACCACGCGGTCGGCGATCTCTTTTTTCGCGCCCTTCAGTTTGAGCTGCTCGAAGAAGGACAGCGTGTCGCGCAAAGGCTTCTCGGCGATCTCGTAGATCGCCTTTTCTTGCTTGCCTGTGCCGACCTTGACGTAGCGCGCCTCGACGCGCAGCCGCGCGCCGTCGCACGACGGGCACTTCTTCTCGTTGATGAACTTGGCCAGCTCCTCCTTGACCGCCATCGAGTCGGTCTCGCGGTAGCGGCGCGCCAGATTGGTGACCACGCCCTCGAAGGCGTGCTCCTTGACCACGGTGCGGCCGCGCTCGTTGACGTAGGTGAACGGGATCTGCGTCTTGCCCGAGCCGTGCAGGATCACTTCCTGCGCGGTCTTGGGCAGCTGCTCGTACGGCAGGTCCAGGTCGAACTCGTAGTAGGCCGCCAGGTTGGACAGCATCTGGAAGTAGAACTGGTTGCGGCGGTCCCAGCCCTTGACCGCGCCCGAGGCCAGCGACAGGTTCGGGAAGGCGACGATGCGCTTGGGATCGAAGAACTCGATGTGGCCGAGGCCGTCGCATTCGGGGCAGGCGCCCATCGGGTTGTTGAACGAGAACAGGCGCGGTTCCAGCTCCTGCAGCGAATAGCCGCACTCGTTGCAGGCGAACTTGTTGGAGAATACCTGTTCGGCGCCGCTATCCATCTCCAGCGCGACGGCGCGGCCGTCGGCCAGGCGCAGCGCGGTCTCGAAGCTCTCGGCCAGGCGCTGCTTGATGTCGGCGCTGACCTTGACGCGGTCGATCACCACGTCGATGGTGTGCTTCTCGGTTTTCTTCAGCTTGGGCAGGTCGTCCACCTCGTAGATCTTGGCGTCGTGGGTGCCGCTCTGCACGCGGAAGCGCACGAAGCCCTGCGCCTGCATCTGCTCGAACAGGTCGGAGTGCTCGCCCTTGCGGTTGGCCACCACCGGCGCCAGGATCATCAGCTTGGTGCCTTCCGGCATGGCCAGCACGGCGTCGACCATTTGCGACACGGTCTGCGCGGCCAGCGCGTGGTCCGGGTGGTTGATGCAGTACGGCGTGCCGACCCGCGCGTACAGCAGGCGCAGGTAGTCGTGGATCTCGGTCACGGTGCCCACCGTCGAGCGCGGATTGTGCGAGGTGGCCTTCTGCTCGATCGAGATGGCCGGCGACAGGCCCTCGATCAGGTCGACGTCCGGCTTTTCCATCAGCTGCAGGAACTGGCGGGCGTAGGCCGACAGCGATTCCACGTAGCGGCGCTGGCCCTCGGCGTACAGCGTGTCGAACGCCAGCGAGGACTTGCCGGAGCCGGACAGGCCGGTGATCACGATGAGCTTGTTGCGCGGGAGGTCGAGGTTGATGTTCTTGAGGTTGTGCGTGCGTGCGCCGCGGATGCGGATCTGTTCCATGGATTTTTTGCCTTTCGGGTCAACCCGCTACTATAGCTGGGTTTGAATATATGCGCCGACCTTGCGCCAGATCGAACTTGGGCGTCGCGGCACTGTATATAATACCAGTATTTTCTTGAGCGGTTGCAATGCAAATGTTGGCGGGTGGCCGGCCCGTTCGACTATAATCGCTGTTTGCGCACTACATAAACAGCCCGCTTGAGGCGGCCGCCGTTACTCAGGAGTTTTATACATGGCATCAGTCAACAAAGTCATCATCGTCGGCAATCTGGGTCGCGACCCGGAAATTCGCTACATGCCCAGCGGTGACGCGATCGCCAACATTGCTGTGGCGACATCGTACAAATCCAAGGACCGCAACACCGGCGAGCAGAAAGAGCTCACCGAATGGCACCGCATCTCGTTCTTCGGCCGCCTGGCTGAAATCGTCGGCCAGTACCTGAAAAAAGGCTCGTCGGTCTACGTCGAAGGCCGCCTGCAGACCCGCAAGTACACCGACAAGGATGGCGTCGAGAAATACGCGACCGACATCATCGCCGAGCAGATGCAAATGCTGGGCGGCCGTCAAGGCATGGGCGGCGACGCCGGCATGGACGACGGCGGCGGCTACGAAGCCCCGCCGCAGCGCCAGGCCCCGGCTCCGCGCCCGCAGATGGCGGCGCCGGCACCGGCTCCACGCCCGGCCCCGCGCCCGGCGCCGAACTTCTCGGACATGGATGACGACATCCCGTTCTAAAGCGTACCTGCTGCAACGCCCTACACCAAACCCCATAACTCCCGTAGTTATGGGGTTTTTTGTTGGTGCGCCCAGCATGGGCGCACGCTGTCTTATGTGATACGATAATTCTATTCGGAATACTATTCATTTTAGTATTCAGAAATTGATTCTCGCCTATGGAAGACAGCTGGGATTTTTCTATTCGCTGAATTTTGAAAATATCGTGGCTAAAATCCAAAACATTGAAAAATTGCAACATTTTCTCAAGAATGGGCCTGCAAGAACGTCTTCCATTCTGAGGGAACTTGACATCAGTCAACCCACTTTCTCCCGTCTATGGGCATCAGCCCATTTGCTCCCGCCGCGCGAGCGAATTGAGTTCTCCCGGTAGCTATTGGGGGGCGCTCGCCATCCGATACCTCGTTGCGGATTGATAAATCTTGTACCCGGTTCGTGTCTTCAACGACACAAAAGGCCGCCTATCGCCGAAGAATAGTGCTCAGCAGAACGAAATATTCCCAGAATCTTTTCCCACCGCTTTATGCTGAACCACTCGCAACCATCACTCACAGGTGAGGGCCTTGTTCCAGCTGGAGATACGCTACGACTCGGACATCGGCACGATCGAGGGCAAGACGCGGCCGCTGTTCCAGGGCCAGCGCCGGGTCGGCCTGCAGGGCGCCCTCGGCACCGTGCGCCTCGGCTGCGGCCTGACCGCGTTGCGGGACTCGTCCAGCGCGTTCGAGCCGTGGCGCGGCGTGCCCAGCACGGCGGGCTTCCAGATCGACCTGACGGTGGCGGGCTACACCAGCCAGCCGCTCGATTTCCACGGCGCCGGCATCTTCCACAAATTCTGATCGGACCCCATCATGAGACACCCTACCTTCCGCCGCCTGTCCGCCTGCCTGGCCATGCTGGCGCCGGCGCTGGCCATGGCCGACGACAAGATCACGCTGAGCTTCAACGAGCGCCCGCCCTACCTGGTGGCCGGCGCCGACGGCTCGGCGAGCGGCCTGACCGGCACGCCCGCGGCCGAGGCCTTCCACGCCGCCGGCATCGAGGTCGCGTGGAGCAAGGTGCCGCCCAACCGGCAACTGGTGGTGATCAAGGAGGGCGGCCCCAATTGCGCGATCGGCTGGTACAAGACCGCCGAGCGCGAGCAGTTCGCCAAATTCACCAAGCCGATTTATCGCGACAAGCCGACGGTGATCATCGCCCATCCCAAGTTCGTCGCGGCCGAGCACGCCAAGCTGGGCGAGATCCTGGCGGCCCAGGGCGTGCGCGTGCTGGTCAAGGAGAATTTCAGCTACGGCCCGTACATCGACGCCGCGCTGGACAAGGTGAAGGCCGCGCAAACCAAGTCGAACGGCACCTCGACCCAGATGCTGCAGCTGGTGAACGCCCATTCCGTCGACTTCATGTTCGCCTCCGAGGAGGAGGCCAGCTACCTGGTGGAGCAGTCCGGCATCGGGGCGGGCAACTTCAAGCAGATCAGGATGCCGGACGTGCCCGCCGGCGACGAGCGCTACATCATGTGCAGCAAGGACGTTTCCGATGACGTCATCGGCAGGCTGAACAAGGCGATCGGCGCGAAGAAGAGCAAAAAATAGCGGCGCCATGTTGCGCGTCCTGTTCCTGTTCCTGTGGCTGTTGCTGGCGCCGGCGTGCCGGGCCCAGGGCCCCGTGGTCCTGTACTACAACGAACGCCCGCCGTACCTGATGAGCGCGCCGGACGGCGGCGTGCACGGCCTGACGGCGGACCCGGCGGCCGCGGCGTTCGCCGACGCCGGCGTGCCGGCGCGCTGGATGCGCATGCCCAGCAACCGCCAGCTGGCGCTGCTGCGGAAGGGCGGCCAGCGCTGCGCGGTCGGCTGGTTCAGGAACGCCGAGCGCGAGCGCTACGCCAAGTTCACGCTGCCGATCTACCGCGACCTGCCGCTGGTGGCGGTGGTGCGCGACGAGTTCGCCCTGCGCGGCGCGGCCACGCTGCGCCAGCTGGTCGCCATGCCGGGCCTGGTGGTGCTGGTGAAGGAGCAGTATTCCTATGGCGGCTATGTCGACGCCGCGCTGGCCGAGACCCGGCCGGTCCGGACCGCCACCACCGCCGAGAGCATGGCGATGGTGGCGATGATCGGCGCGCACCGGGCGGACGTGGTGTTGCTGGCCTCGGAGGAGGCCGACTATCTGCTGCGGCGGGCCGAGCTGCGCGACAAGGGCCTGCGCGTGCTGCGCCTGAGCGACGTGCCCACCGGCGAGCGGCGCCACATCATGTGCAGCAGGGATGTCAGCGACGACATCGTGCGCCGGCTGGACAAGGAGATCCGGCAGAAGCCGGGCGGGCCATGACCTGTACAATGAACGCCGGTTGAACGTTCTCGGGTGGTGTGACGATGCGCTGTATCCTTTTGCTGATGGCCTGCCTGCTGGGCGTCGCGCGCTCGGCCGAGCTGGTGGTCATGGTCGACAGCACCGCCAACATGCCGATGGCGCGGGTCGAGGACGGCCGGCTGGTCGACGGCGTGCACAAGGACATCGGCGAGATCCTCGCGCGCCACATGGGGCGCCGGGCGCGCTTCGTGATGCTGCCCCGTAAGCGCCTGGAACGCGCGCTGCAGAACGGCGAAGCCGACCTCCTGTGCGCCTACATGCCGGAGTGGCTCGGCGGCGATTATCTGTGGAGCCGCGTCGTCTTCACCACCGAGGAGGTGCTGGTGACCGACGCCAGCGTGCCGCCGGTGCGCGCGCTCGGCGAGCTGCGCGGCCGGCCGGTCGGCACCATCCTGGGCTATTTCCATCCCGAGATGGAGGCGCTGCTGGGCAAGGACTTCGTGCGCGACAACGCGCCCAACATGGAAAGCAATATGGCCAAGCTCGGGCACGGCCGCGTGCACCACATCCTGATCACGCGGGTGGTGCTGGACTACTACCAGCGCCTGCGCCAGCCGCCGCTGCTCATCCATCCGCCGCTGCCGGTGATGTCCTTCGCCACGCGCTGCGCGGTGTCGCGCAAGGGCCATGTGGCGCTGCGGGAGATCGACCAGGCGATCGGCCGGGCGGCCAGGGACGGCAGCCTGGCCGCCATGCTCACGCGCTTTCGCTAGCGCACAACCAGGGGAGGACGCTTGCGTCACACATCGATAGCGCGCCAGGTGGCGCTGGTCAGCTACGGCACGCAGTTCCTGCGCGGCCACGCGGAACTGGAGGACTGGTACCGCCACGGCATCTTCTTCGGCGCCCGCCTGCAGTTCCGTGCGCCGGACGGCAACGCCCTGCTGGCCGACGACTTCACCTGGTGGCTGGGCATCCTGCGGCGGTGCGGCGCGCTGCGGCTGTCGCTGCACCTGCCGGCCGAATTCGACCTCGACACCGAGCGCACCATCCTCGGCGGCGGGTACGCGGTGGCGGTGCATTTCGCCGACCGCCACGAGATCTGGATCGTGGGGCGGGAGCGCGCCGCGTGGCACGCGCATCCGCTGCTGCCCGACGACGGCCGCCACCCGGCCTTTCCGAACGCGGCCCACTGGGGCGGCGAGCTCGATAACTATTGGCGGGTCGCCGAGCGGCCGGGCGCGCTCGAGGTGCCCGACACCGACTGGAAGCAGCTGGCGGCCGCCATCTCGGCCGATCTCGCCATCCGCGTGCCGTCCAGCCTGGTGCCGGCGGGGCCGCTGTTCCTGCCCGGCGGGGAGCCGGCATCGTGGGAGAAGCTGCCGCTGTTCGCCAGGTCGGCGGCGGCCGCGCCCGCGCACCATCTGCTGGCGACGCTGTATGCGGAACAGGCGAGGTTGGCCAACGAGATGAACCCGAAGAACGAAAACAGCGCCTTCCAGCACATGGACGAGGCCGGCGCCGTGGCGCTGGAGAACTGGGGCCGGCGCCTCGACAGCTGGATCATCGAGGCGGAGCTGCGCTGCGCCAACGAGTGCCGTTCCAGCGCCATCCTGGAACGCGGCGCGCCGCCGACGCGCCTGCACCGGCCGGTCCGAGGTGCCGCCGCCGGAGCGGCCGCCGGCTGGCGACGCCGGGGGCGCGGAGTCCGCCGCGCCGGTCGCCGGCAGCGGCGGCATCGGCACATGGCGCGACCGGCTGGCCTTCGCCGTCGCGCTGGCGGCGGGCTGCCTGTTCGTGGTGGCCTGCGCCCACGTCGTCGTCCGCTTCCCATGGCTGGCGATCCTGGTCGGCGCGCCTTACGCGCTCTACGTCCACTACAAAAAGCGCGACTGAGCGCGGCGCTTCAACGCGGCAGCGTCCGCTCGACATGGACGCGCGCCAGCGCGAACGCCTGCCGCAGCACCGCCAGGTCGCCGATGTGATTGGACAGCAGCAGGATCAACTGCTCGCTCAGCATCCGGCTTTGGCGCGCGTCCAGGTCCCGGTGCGAATCGCTGAGCATCTCGTAGAAATCGTCGTAGTCGTCCAGGTTCTGGCCGAGGTTCAGTGGCAGGTCCATGGCGGCTCCTAGGCGGTCAGCAGGCGGCCGGCGGCCAGGTCCCACAGCGTGCGGACGGCCAGCACCAGCACGGCGGCCGTCAGCAGCGACAGCAGCAGCGCGGCGATCCACTGCAGGCCGGCGCCGCCGACCGCGCCGGCGTACATCAGCGCGGCGTTCGACAGCGCCGCCAGCGGGAAGCCGATCGCCCACCACGCCGGCGAGAACGGCGCCGGCCGCGCGGCCAGCCGGCAGGCGACGATCACGAACAGGAACAGCGCGAAGTAGAACAGCAGCGCCGCGAACATGTCCACCCGGCGCACCAGGTTGACGTAGGCGATGAAGCCGACCGCGAACGGCGCCACCAGGATCATCTTGGACGGCCGCATGGGCGCGGCCAGCGGCGCCTGGTGCACCAGCCGCGAGAAGATCAGCACGAAGAACACCAGCGCGCTGCCGCCGCCGACGGCGGCCGCCAGCAGGTTGACCTCGTGCGTCCAGCCGGCCGGCAGCGCGCCGCCGGTCACCACGATGTCGAGGCTGCCGACGCCGGCGATCAGCCAGGCCGGCACCACGCTGGCCGGCGCGGCGTCGCCGTTGAGCAGGCGCGAGACCATGACCGCGCTCAGCGCCAGCGTGGCCGCCGCGCCGACGCTCCACACCACCAGCTGGGCCGGCGCGCTGTAGCCGCCGATCACGCTCGACAGCAGCAGCACGCTGATGCCGACCGTGCCGAAGAAGCTGCCGCTCACCGGGTGCGCGAATTCCTGTTTGACCAGTTCGGGATGGCGCAGCAGCTTGGCCAGGTAGCACGGCGCCAGCACCGCGAACAGCGCCAGCGCGGCGACGCCGAGCGCGTTCGGCACCGCGTCGCCGGTGCCGTAGGTCTTGCCGGCCAGGCGCCAGGCCAGCGCCAGCCCGGCCACGCTCATCACGGCGCCGAACAGGCTGACGGGCAGGTGGCGCACGGACGGCGTGGCGCGCGCGGCGGCGGGGGAGGATCGGGCGGTTTCCATCATGACTCCAGGGGTGGTTTGCGTGCGGCCATTCTGCCCCGGCGCCGCCCGCCCGCGCGCGCCCTGGCCCAAAAGCGACGCCGGATGTCCCCAAATCCGCTAAGCAGTCCGGCCCTGGTCGCCGGCGCGGCAGCGTTCGCGGTACAGCCTGGGCGTGGTGCCCAGCTGGCGCGCGAAGATCATACGCATCCGGGCGGCGCTGCCGAAGCCGCAGCGGAAGGCCACCGTCTTGAGCGGCACGTCGGTCTCCTCCAGCAGCTTGCGGGCGACGTCGATGCGCAGCTGGTCGACGAACACCGACGGCGTCACCTGCGCGTGCTTGGCGAAGACGCGCGAGAAGGTGCGCCGGCTCACGCCCACCGCGTCGGCGATCTCCTCGATGGTCAGGGCGTCGCCGATGTGCTCGGTCACGTGCCGGAGCACCCGGGCCACCAGCGAGTCCGCGTCCGGGCCGGCCGCCAGGTAGGGGCTGTACTGCGACTGCCCGCCGTCGCGGCGGATGTAGACGATCAGGCGCTTGGCCACCTTCATGGCCAGCGCGTGGCCCCAGTCCTCGGCCACCAGCGCCAGGCACAGGTCGATGCCGGCCGCCACGCCGCCGCAGGTGAACAGGTTGCCGTCGCGCACGAAGATCTTGTCGGGCCGCACGTTGGCGCCGGGGAACTGGTCGGCCAGCCGCCGCGCGTGGTCCCAGTGGGTGGTGACCTCGCGCCCGCCCAGCAGGCCGGCGTGCCCCAGCAGGAACACGCCGTTGCACACCGCGCCGTAGCGGCGGGCGCCGCGCGCGCGCCGCCGCAGCCAGTCGACCAGGGCCGGCTCCGGCCGGTAGTCCGGGAAGCGCGGGCCGCCGGCCACCAGCAGCGTGTCGCTGTCGGCGTCGTGGTCCAGGTAGCCGCGATGGACCTTGAACTCGATGCCGCTCGAGCATGCCACGCCGTCCGGGCGGCCGCCCACCAGCGTGACGGCGTAGCGCCGCGCCTCGGGCAGGAAGCGGTTCGCCTCGGCGAACACGTCCAGCGGACCGGCCACGTCCAGCGCCTGCACGCCATCGAGCACCACCAGGGTGAGTTTCATCGCCGCCGCCCGTTCAAATCCCTCATGATAGGCCAGACCGCGCGGGAACGTGGCCGCCCGGGGCGCAACGGATTTGCAACAGCGCGACGATCGCCTGTTCAGCTGCAAGCGACTTCGTGTAATACTGGACCGACACGAGTTGGCTACGGGGGCAGTGCCATGTCCGCATCTGAAACACGACCGGTCGCCGCGGGCGACGGCGAGGTGGCCGCGGCCGAGCCGCTGCTGCAGCTGCTGCGCGCCTGCCTGATGGCGCACGAGATGCCGCAGCACGCGGCCACGCTGCGCCAGCTGGCGGCGCGCCGGCTCAACGGCTCGCAGGCGCTGGAGCTGGAGGGGTTCGCGCTGGTGGCGCGCGCGGCCGATCCGGCCTGCGCGGCCGACGCCCTGCTGCTGCCGGCCCGCGCGCTGCAGCTGCGGGCCCAGACCGAGCAGCATCCGCTGGCCCAGGCCGCCGCGCTGCGGGCGCTGCACGCGGTGCAGACGCGGCTGCGCCTGCACCACGCCGCGCTCGACAGCCTGGCCCGGGCCGCCGAGCTGTACGCGCGCTGCGCGCTGCCGCGGCTGGCGGCCCAGATGCGCGCCGCCCGCTGCCGCGTCCTGCTCGGCGCCGAGATGTACCCGGAATTGCTGCAGTTCTGCGCCGCCGCGCTGGCCCGGCCGGACGAGCTGAGCCCGGCCATCGACGTCATGCTGCTCGACAGCGCCGCCTCGGGCGCCTACTACCTGGCGCTGGAGGAGGCCGACGAGGACGCCGCCGCGCCGCTGTGGCGCGACTGCCTGGCGCGGCGCCAGCTGGTGCTGCGCCGCACCCGCGAGTACGGGCTGGCGGCGCAGGAATGCCTGGCGCTGCTCAACCTGGCCGTGGTCAGCGCCAGCTGCGGGCAGGCCGGCGCCTGCCGCGACCACCTCGGCCAGCTGCACGCCAAGTTCGGCCGCGACGGCTACTGGACGCCGTGGGCGACGCTGTCGGCGCTGCTGGCCGACTGCGCCGACGGCGACCCGGCGCGCGCCTGGGCCGCGCTGCGCGCCTACGAGGCCGGGCTGGACGCCGACACCCCGCACGGCCCGCGCCTGCGCGAGATCACGCTGCACGCGCTGCGCCGCTACGGCCGGCGCTGGGGCCACATGGAGGCGGCGCTGCAGGCCGCCATCGGCCAGGTGGCGGCCGAGCGCGGCCAGAAGCGCGCGCTGTGCGCGGCGCTGGGCGAGACGCTGAGCGCGGTCATGGAGCGCCCGCAGCTGCTGCACCAGAACGCCCTGCTGGCGCAGCACGGCACGGTGCTGGAGAACTCGCTGATGCAGCGCAATCAGGAACTGGGCGAGGCGCTGGCCACGCTGCGGCGCGAGGTGGCGGTGCGCCAGGCCGCCGAGCAGGCGCTGCAGGCCGCGCACGACCGCCTCGAGCAGCAGGTGCGCGAACGCACCGACGCGCTGGGCCACGCGATGCGGGCGCTGATGCAGCAGGAGAAGCAGCTGGGCCTGTCGCGCATGGTGGTCGGCATGGCGCACGAGCTCAACACGCCGCTGGGCAACGCCCGGGTGGCGGCCAGCGCCGTCACGGCCCAGGCCGAGGCGCTGCGGCGCGGCCTGGACGCCGGCCGCCTGCGCCGCAGCGAGGTGGCCGGGCTGCTGGCCAGCGTCACGGTGGGCGGCGCGCTGGTCGCCCGGGCGCGGGGCCAGATCGGCGGCCTGGTCGAGCGCTTCAAGGGCCTGGCCGGCCAGCCGACCCACGAGCCGGCCAGCCGCTTCGACCTGGCCGAGCGGCTGCGCCACTGCGCCGGCGTGTGGGAGCAGGGCTTGCGCGCGCGCGCCGTCACGCTGACCCTGGCGCTGCCGGAGCGGCTGTGGCTGCACGGCTATCCGGACGCCTGCCAGCAGGTGTTCCAGCACCTGATGGACAACTGCCTGCTGCACGCCTTCGCCGGGCGCGCCGGCGGCGCCATCGTGGTCGAGGCGCGCGCCGCCGACGACGCCATCCACATCGACTGGCGCGACGACGGCGTCGGCATCGCGCCCGAGCATGTGTCGCGGGTGTTCGAGCCGTTCTACACCACCCAGCTGGGCCTGACCGGGGCCGGGCTCGGGCTGGCCAGCGTGCACAGCATGGTGGTGGGCCTGATGCGCGGCCAGGTCGCGCTCGACAGCGCGCCGCGGCGCGGCACGCGGGTGTCGCTGAGCCTGCCCAGCGGCGGGGACGCGCCGTGAGCGGCCGGACGGTGCGGGCCTCGACGCTGCGACGGTCGCTGGCGCGGTCGCTGGCATGGACCTTGGCGCTGGCGCTGGCCTGGGCGCCGGCAGGCGCCGCGCCGCCGGCGCCGCTGCGCCTGCTGGCGGCCGACCTGCCGCCGTACGCGGTGGCGCCGGGCGGCGACAGCCCCGGCGCGCTGGTCGAGCTGGCGCAGGAGATGGCGCGCCGCGTGGGCGCGCCGGTCACGCTGGCGTTCTATCCGTGGCAGCGGGCGCTGGCGCTGACCGGCGTGCAGCCGCGCACGCTGGTGGTGCCGCTGACCCGCACCCCCGAGCGCGAGGCGCAGTACCGCTGGCTGGTGCGGCTGCGCCGGCAGGACTTCGTGTTTGTCGGCCGCCGCGGCGGCGGCGTCGACCTGCGCGACCCGGCGGCGCTGGCGCGGCGGCCGGTGGCGGTGCTGCGCGGCTCGCCGCACAAGCGCCTGCTGGAGTCGCTGCACTTCGGCGCGGTGGCCGAGTGCGCGTCGGTGCGCGAGTGCATGCGCATGGTCGGCAAGGGCGTGGTGGACGCCACCTACGGCGGCGAGGACATCCACCGCCACGCGGCCCGGCTGGACGGCTTCCGCGAGGCCGACTTCGACTTCGGCCCGGTGTTCCGCAGCGGCGACATCTGGCTGGCCGGCTCGCGCGACATCGGCGAGGACGAGGGCCGCGCCTGGCGCGCCGCGCTCGACGCCATGCGCGCCGACGGCACGCAGGCGCGCCTGCTGCGCAAATACGGCCTGACGCCCAACTGAGGCGCGGCCGCGCCTACTTCGGCCGCGCCCGGCGCGCCTGGATTTCCCTGATCAGCTTGAGCTCCTTGTCGCTGGCCTTCTCCAGCAGCGCCGCGTGCCTGCGGCCCTGCTCGGCGTACGCGGCCACCTCGGGCGGCACCGGCGTGTCCGGATGCAGCTGGTAGGCGAGCCACGCCGACAGCAGGCACAGCGCCAGCGTGCCGGCCGCGTAGGCGCCCAGCCACAGGCCGGTCCGGCCGCGCGCGCGGTGCAGCGCCTGGCACACCTGGGCCGCCTCGCCGGTGGCGGCGCGCAGCTGGCCGACCAGCCCGGCCACGGCGGCGTCGGCCGCCTCGGTGGCCGCGCGCGCCGCCTCGCGCCCGGTCGCCTCCAGCCGCACGGCGGCCTGCGCCTCGATGCGCACCGCCTCGGCGATGCGGGCGTCGATCTGGTTCAGGCTGATGTGGGCCATGCGGACCAGCTTGTCGCAGCCGGCGATTTGCTTGGAAAAGTTCTGCAGGTCGGCATGGAAGCGGTCGACCAGCGCGCCGTGGGCGTCGACCTTGTCGTTGAGCGTGTTGAAGAAGTCGCCTTGCGATGCGGCGGGCTGCTCGTCTGGATTCATGCGCTGCCTCTCGATAACCGGGAAGCCCTATTGTAGTTTCAAGCGGCGGCCTTGTGGGGCCGGCCATGGCCGGCCGCCGCCGCCGTCCCACCTAGCCGCCGATGGTCAGCGTCAGCGCGCTGCCGCTGTAGCTCGGCGTGGCGCTGCGGCCGTCGACCTCGATGGCGGCGAAGCGCCCGCTCAGGCGGCCGGCCGTCAGCACCGTCAGCACCTCGCCCGCCTTGGGCTGGTAGCCGCCGGCGAACTTGATGTGCAGCGTGCCGCCGGCGATCACGGCGTCGCCGGCCACCGCCAGGCTGCCGCGCGCGCCGCCGCCCAGGTCCAGCTCCAGCGTGGTGGCGCCGGCCAGCTGGGTGTAGCGGCCGGCCAGCCTGAGCGCGGCCGGGGCGTTGGCGATCAGCGTGCCGCCGCCGACATAGACGTCGCCGCTGCCGAAGGCGGCGGCGCTGTCGCCCGCCAGCGCGCCGGCGGCCAGCTCGGTGCCGCCGCTCCAGCTGTTGTTGCCGGCCAGCCTGAGCGTGCCGCTGCCCTGCTTGACCAGCTTGCCCGTGCCGCCGATGTCGTTGCGCCAGCGGTCGGCCGCGTGGAAGCCGCCCTGGCCGCGTCCATCACCAGCACCACGTTGCCGCTGAAGGCGCCGTAGCCGTCGGCCGCGGCGAACAGGTTCAGCCTGCCCCAGCCCTCGGGGTCGTCCATCACCGGCGCGCCGGACGGCAGCGCCGTGGTCTTGAGCACCGCGCGCCGCTGGGCCTCGCTCAGGTAGGGCAGGCGCGTCTCCAGCAGCACCTCGGCGCCCTTGGGCACCACGGCCGGCGCGCCGGGGCGCCGACGGCCGGCAGGCCGTGGTGCTGCGGCGCAGGTAGTTGGCCCGGTTGAGGTCGTGGTCGGCGAAGCGGTCGCCGCCCGCGCCCGACTGCGCGTAGGCCAGGAAGCCGTCGGCCGTGGTCGAGGTGGCGGCCATCAGCGTGGCGTGCGCCTGGGCCACCGCCGCGCTCTTTTTCGCCGCGTTGGCCGGGTCGGCCAGGTTGGCCGCCACCACGGCGGTGGCGTGGATGCGTCCGCTCAGCACGTCCAGCGGCGAGTGCATGCCGGCCCAGATGCGCGCTTCGCCCAGCTCCAGCCCGCGGCTGATCAGTTCCTGGTAGCGCTCCGGCAGCGCGTACGCCATCGCCAGCGCGTCGCGCATCGCCTCGGCCGCGTGGCCGCTGGTGAAGCCGCCGTCGGTGGCCGGCGTGGAACTCTTGGCCGGCACCAGCGCCGGCAGCACCTGCACCGCGCCGCTCCAGCGGTAGGGGCGGGCGTACTTGTAGAAGCGCTTGGCCGGCTCGGTCGAGCCGTTGGTGCCGACCAGGTTGACCAGGTCCACCACCGCGCCGAAGCCGGGGTTGGCCGCACCGCCGACGCCGGTGTTGTTGCCGCCGTCGTTGTACAACCTGGTCGTGGCGTCGTCGGCGACGGCGGTGATGGTGGTGCTCTGCTGGGCGGCCGCGCGCCAGGCCGCCGTCAGCGGGCCCAGGCCGTCGGTCACGCTGTAGCCCTTGGCGCGGCGGTCGTCCAGGTAGGCCTGCAGCGCCTGCGCCGGCGTGCGGGCGGCGGTGGCGCGCACCACGTAGTCGATGTTGGCCGCGTGCACGGCGGCGTTGACCACGGTGCC
Source organism: Duganella sp. BJB1802 (assembly GCF_013369445.1). Taxonomy (NCBI): domain Bacteria; kingdom Pseudomonadati; phylum Pseudomonadota; class Betaproteobacteria; order Burkholderiales; family Oxalobacteraceae; genus Duganella; species Duganella sp. BJB1802. The sequence goes on from NZ_JABWEF010000007.1 coordinate 232,188, forward strand.
GCCGTCGCTGCCGTCGTTCGGCACGCCGGACCAGGCCGAGGGGACCACCGCCGGGAAGCCGGCCGCCGCGTCGGCGCCGACGCCGGCGTCGACGATCTCGGTGAGCGGCTTCCACACCTGCAGGAAGCCGCCCAGCACGCGCACGCCGGCGTTGGTCGCCAGGGTGGCGTAGCGGGCGTCGCCGCGCTGGTTGCTGGCGGCGGTGTCGACGAAGGCGGCGACGGCCGGCACCGCCACCACCTCGGCCGCGCCCTGGTCGGCCGGCGCCGGCGGGATCGCCAGCACCTGGTCTTCGGAGCCGGCGCCGCAGGCGGCGAGGGCGAGGGCGATGCTGGCGGCCAGCAGCAGCGGGCGGGCGGGGAGGCGGTGCATGGGCGATTCCTGGAATGAGATGAAGGAGGCCATAGAGTAATGACGTCGTATGACATGCCAATTACACAAGCCCCGCCGGCGGAAAAAAACCGCGCGGGCTGCTACAATGGCCGCGTGAAGAAAATCCTGCTCATCGTGCTGCTCACCATCCTGCCGATCCAGTACGCCTGGTCGATGGCGGCCGTGTATTGCCAGCACGAGCCGGCCAAGGTGGCGCACTTCGGCCACCACGGCCACCAGCACCAGGCGCAGGCCGGCGACGACGCCGACCAGGGCAAGCCGGCCAAGGTCCACAGCGACTGCGAGGTCTGCCACCACGCGCTGCAGGCCTCGGCGCCGGCCGGCGCCGCGCTCGCGCTGGCCGCCGCGCCCTGCGCCCACGCGCCGCCGCCGCCGTCGCGCTACCTGTCCCACATCGCCGACGGGCCCGCGCGGCCCGACTGGCTGCTCGTCGCCTAGCGCGACGAGGCCCTCGCCCCCTTCTTCTTAGACGCCTGAGTCTCGTCGAATTCCTGTTCCTTTCTGGAGAATTCGATGTTCAAGTATGTGTTGCCGCTCGTCGTAGCGGCATGGTCCGCCCATGCGCGGGCCGAAACCGAGCCGTCCGCGCCGCTCACGCTGCCGGCCGCGCTGGCGCTGGCCGCCGGCGCCAACCCCGAGCTGGCGTCCGCCCGCCACGAGCTGGGCGCGCAGGACGGCGCCGTGCTGCAGGCCGGCCTGCCGCCCAATCCCACGCTGTCGGCCGAACGGGTCGGCGCCCGCCGCGGCGACGCCGCGCGCGAGACCACCTTCCAGCTGAGCCAGCCGCTCGAGCTGGGCGGCAAGCGCGCGGCCCGCGTGCTGGCGGCCGGGCGTGGCCGCGACAGCGCCGCGGCCTCGCTGGCGCTGCGCCGGGCCGAGCTGCGCGCCGGCGTGATCGACGCCTGGTTCGCCGTGCTGGCCGCGCAGGAGCAGGTGCGGCTGGCGCGCCAGGCCGCCGAGCTGGCCGGCCGGGCGGCCGGCGCCACCGCGCGCCGCGTGGTGGCCGGCAAGGTGTCGCCGGTGGAGGAGACCCGCGCCAACGTGGCCGCGGCCTCGGTGCGGTTGGAGCTGGTCCGCGCCGATGCCGCGCTGGCCGCCGCGCGCCAGCGGCTGGCGGCGCTGTGGGGCAATCCGGCGCCGCGCTTCGAGCGGGTCGACGGCGCCATCGACGCTGCCGGCGCCGCCGTCCGACGAGGCCCTGCGCGCGCGGTTGCAACGCGCGCCGGCGCTGGCGCTGGCGCGCGCCGAGCTGGCGGGGCGCCAGGCCTTGGCGCAAGTGGAGCTCAGCAAGCGCGCGCCGGACCTCACGCTCAGCGTCGGCAGCAAGCGCTCGGAGGAGGCGGGGCGCTCGCAGGCGATGGTCGGCATCTCGGTGCCGCTGCCGCTGTTCGACCGCAACCAGGGCGGCGTGCTGGAATCGGCGCGCCGCGTCGACCAGGCGCGCGACGAGCTGGCCGCCACCGCGCTGCGGCTGGAGACCGAGCTGGCGCTGGCGCGCGGCGACTTCGAGGTGGCCCGCCGGCAGGCGCAGTCCCTGCGCGACGACATCCTGCCCGGCGCGCAAAGCGCCTACGACGCCGCCAGCACCGGCTTCGAATACGGCAAGTTCGGCTTCCTCGACGTGCTCGACGCCCAGCGCACCTTGCTGCAGGCGCAGACGCTGCACCTGAACGCCCTGGCCGACGCGCACCGCGCGCTGGCCGCCATCGACCGCATCCTCGGAGAAGACCATGAATAAAACGCAGAAGATCACCATCGCCGTCATGGCGGTCATCGGACTGCTGCTGGCGGCGCTGATGCTGACGCCCCGGCGCGGCGCGGCGCCGGCCGCGCAGGCCGCAGCGGCCGCCCGCGACGCCCAGTCGGGCCAGGCGGCGCCCACGGAGCACTCGGAGCTGGCCCCGTCGGCGCACGGCGGCCACGCGGCGCCGGAACAGGGCGCCCACGCGGACGCGCAGCCGGACAAAATCGCGCTCGACGACACGCAGGCCAAGGCCGCCGGCATCGTGCTGGCGGTGGCGGCGCCTGCGCGGATCGATGTCGTCGTCACGCTGCCGGGCGAGATCCGCTTCAACGAGGACCGCACCGCGCACGTCGTGCCCAAGCTGGCCGGCGTGGTCACCAGCGTGCGCGCGGAGCTGGGGCAGAACGTCAAGCGCGGACAGGTGCTGGCGGTGATCGCCAGCAGCGGCCTGTCCGAGCAGCGCAGCGAGCTGCTGTCGGCCGAGCGGCGGCTGGCGCTGGCCACCACCACCTTCGAGCGCGAACGCCGGCTGTGGCAGGACAAGATCTCCGCCGAGCAGGACTACCTGCAAGCCAGACAAGCGCAGAGCGAAGCCGAGATCGCGCTGCGCAACGCGCGCCAGAAGCTCGACGCCATCGGCGCCGGCGCGGGCGTGGGCGCCACGGCCGGCGGCGCGCAGCTGAACCGCCTGGAACTGCGGGCGCCGTTCGACGGCGTGGTGATGGAGAAGCACCTGGCGCTGGGCGAGGCGGTCAAGGAGGACGCCGCCGTCTTCACCATCTCCGACCTGTCGACCGTGTGGGCGGAGATCGCCGTGCCGCCGCGCGACCTGGCGCTGGTGCGCGTGGGCCAGACGGTGCTGGTCAAGGCCTCCGCCTTCGACGCCCAGGCCAGCGGCAAGATCACCTACGTCGGCGCGCTGCTGGGCGAGCAGACCCGCACCGCCAAGGCCCGCGTGGCGCTGGCCAATCCCGACCGCGCCTGGCGCCCCGGCCTGTTCGTCAGCGTCGACGTGCCGTCCGGCCGCGCCGCCGCCAACGCCGCCAGCGCCAGCGCCAGCGCCAGCGACGGCGACGGTGCGGTCGCCGTCGCCGTGGCGGCCGACGCCATCCAGACCGTGGACGGCAAGCCGGTGGTGTTCGTCAAGCAGGCGGGCGGCTTCCGCGCGCAGCCGGTCACGCCCGGCCGCAGCGACGGCAAGCTGACCGAGATCGTCCAGGGCCTGCCGGCCGGCGCGCGCTACGCGGCCGCCGGCAGCTTCGTGCTCAAGGCGGAACTGGGCAAGGACGGCGCCGAGCATGCCCACTGAAAAAGGAGAACACCATGTTTGAACGCCTGATCCGCTTCGCCATCGCCCAGCGCTGGCTGGTGCTGCTGGCGGTGGCCGCCATGGCCGCCCTCGGCGTCTACAACTACCAGCGGCTGCCGATCGACGCCGTGCCCGACATCACCAACGTGCAGGTGCAGGTCAACACCCCGGCGCCCGGCTACTCGCCGCTGGAGACCGAGCAGCGCGTCACCTTCCCGATCGAGACGCTGATGGCCGGCCTGCCCGGCCTCGAGCAGACACGCTCGCTGTCGCGTTACGGCCTGTCGCAGGTCACCGTGGTGTTCAAGGACGGCACCGACCTGTTCTTCGCGCGCCAGCTGGTCGGCGAGCGCCTGCAGCAGGCGCGCGCCCAGCTGCCGGCCGGCGTCGCGCCGGCCATGGGGCCGGTGTCGACCGGCCTGGGCGAAATCTACCTGTGGACCGTGGAGGCCCAGCCGGGCGCGAAAAAGCCCGACGGCACGCCCTACACGCCGGCCGACCTGCGCGAGATCGAGGACTGGATCGTCAAGCCGCAGCTGCGCAACGTGGCCGGCGTGGCCGAGATCAACACCATCGGCGGCTACGCCAAGGAGTACCACGTGGCGCCCGACCCGCTGCGGCTGGCCTCCCACGGCCTGACGCTGCGCGACGTGGTGGCCGCGCTCGAGCGCAACAACGGCAACGCCGGCGCCGGCTACATCGAGAAGCGCGGCGAGCAGCTGCTGGTGCGCGCGCCCGGCCAGGTGCGCTCGCTCGAGGACATCGGCGACATCATCCTGGCCAACGCCGGCGGCGTGCCGCTGCGCGTGCGCGACGTCGCCCAGGTGGCGCTCGGGCGCGAGCTGCGCACCGGCGCCGCCACCGAGAACGGCCGCGAGGTGGTGCTGGGCACCGTCTTCATGCTGGTCGGCCAGAACAGCCGCGCCGTGTCGCAGGCGGTCGACCGCAGGATGGCCGACATCAACCGCAGCCTGCCGGCCGGCGTGCACGCGGTCACCGTGTACGACCGCACCACGCTGGTGGACAAGGCGATCGGCACCGTCAAGCGCAACCTGCTCGAGGGCGCGGCGCTGGTGGTCGCGGTGCTGTTCCTGTTCCTCGGGAACATCCGCGCGGCGCTGATCACCGCGCTGGTGATCCCGCTGGCGATGCTGTTCACCTTCACCGGCATGGTGACGTGGCAGGTCAGCGCCAACCTGCTCAGCCTGGGCGCGCTGGACTTCGGCATCATCGTCGACGGCGCCGTGGTCATCGTCGAGAACTGCGTGCGGCGCCTGGCGCACGCGCAGGTGCGCCACGGCCGCGTGCTCACGCGCGCCGAGCGCTTCGACGAAGTCTTCGCCGCCGCGCGCGAGGCCCGCAGGCCGCTGCTGTTCGGGCAGCTGATCATCATGGTGGTCTACCTGCCGATCTTCGCGCTGACCGGCGTCGAGGGCCGCATGTTCCATCCGATGGCGCTGACGGTGGTGCTGGCGCTGGCCGGCGCCATGCTGCTGTCGGTCACCTTCATCCCCGCCGCCGTGGCGCTGTTCATCGGCGAGCACGTGGTGGAGAAGGAGCAGCGCCGCGTCGGCGCGTGGTACGCCGCGCTGCTCGAGCGCGCGCTGGCCGCCACGCCGGTGGTGCTGGCCTTCGCCGGCATCGCGGTGGCGCTGTCGGCGCTGCTGGCCACGCGCCTGGGCAGCGAGTTCGTGCCCAGCCTGAACGAGGGCGACATCGCCATCCAGGCGCTGCGCATCCCCGGCACCAGCCTGACGCAGTCGGTGGCGATGCAGCAGCAGCTCGAGCTCGCGCTCAAGCGCCAGTTCCCCGAGATCGAGCGCGTGTTCGCGCGCACCGGCACCGCGGAAATCGCCTCCGACCCGATGCCGCCCAACGTCTCGGACGGCTACATCATGCTCAAGCCGGAGGCGCAGTGGCCGGCGCCGAAGAAGTCGCACGCGCAGCTGGTGGCGGCGATCCGCCAGGCCGCCGAGCGTTTGCCGGGCAACGCCTACGAGTTCTCGCAGCCGATCCAGCTGCGCTTCAACGAGCTGATATCGGGCGTGCGCAGCGACGTCGCCGTCAAGCTGTTCGGCGACGACATGGCGGTGCTGGGCGAGACCGCCGCGCGCATCGCCGCCGCGCTGGGCAAGGTCGACGGCGCCACCGAGGTCAAGGTCGAGCAGACCGGCGGCCTGCCGGTGCTGACGGTGCGGATCGACCGCGCCAGCACCGCGCGCTACGGCCTCAATGTGGCCGACGTGCAGGACACCATCGCCACCGCCATCGGCGGCCAGCAGGCCGGCACCCTGTTCGAGGGCGACCGCCGCTTCGACATCGTGGTGCGCCTGCCCGACGCGCTGCGCGCCGACCTCGATGCGCTGCGGCGCCTGCCGGTGCCGCTGCCGCGCGCGGGCGGCGGCGCGGCCAACTTCATCCCGCTGGGCGAGGTGGCGGCCTTCGACATCGCGCCGGGCCCGAACCAGATCAGCCGCGAGGACGGCAAGCGGCGCGTGGTCGTCAGCGCCAATGTGCGCGGGCGCGATATCGGCTCGTTCGTCGCGGAGGCTGAACAGCGTCTGCGGGAGGTGCGGGTGCCCGCCGGCTACTGGACCAGCTGGGGCGGACAGTTCGAGCAGCTGCAGTCGGCGTCGCGGCGCCTGCAGGTGGTGGTGCCGGTGGCGCTGCTGCTGGTGATGGTGCTGTTGTTCGCGATGTTCGGCAATCTGAAGGACGGCTTGCTGGTGTTCAGCGGCATACCGTTCGCGCTGACCGGCGGCATCGCGGCGCTGGCGCTGCGCGGCATTCCGTTGTCGATATCGGCGGCGGTGGGCTTCATCGCGCTGTCGGGCGTGGCGGTGCTCAACGGCTTGGTGCTGATCTCCTTCATCCGCAGTCTGCGCGAGGAGGGGCGCACGGTGGAGCAGGCGATCCGCGAGGGCGCGCTGGGCCGCCTGCGTCCCGTGCTGATGACGGCGCTGGTGGCGTCGCTGGGCTTCATCCCGATGGCGCTCGCCACCGGCACCGGCGCCGAGGTCCAGCGCCCGCTGGCGACGGTGGTCATCGGCGGCATCCTGTCGTCCACCGCGCTGACCTTGCTGGTGCTGCCGCTGCTGTACCGGCTGGCGTACCGGCGGGCGCGCGCGGCGGCGCCTTAGCGGCCGGCCGCGGTGTTCACCTCGGGGTCAATGTCATTTCCTGCAGCACGCGCCGCATGCTGTAGCGGTCCAGGAAATTACTGCCCAGCAGGATGACGGGCAGGCCGCTTTCATGGACCATGGCCTCGAGGTCGCGCAGCTCCGTCTCGCCGATGCGCAGCCGCTCGATGTGCACGCGGAAGACGTTGGCGACGCCGTTGGCCGTCGATGCGGTGCCGGGCTGGCCCTTGCGGTAGTCGATGCCGAAGCGGCTGGCGTCCGCCGCCGGCAGCGCGATGATGTTGGCGCCGGTGTCGATCAGCATCCGCGCGCTCATGCCGTTGATGCTGCCGTTGGTGTAGAACTGGCCGGCGGCGTCCGCGCGCAAGACCAGCGGCCGGCTCGCGCCGTTCGACGCGGGATAGCGGCCCATCGCGATCGTCACCGGCTTGCCGTGCTCGGTGATGGTGGCGCCGTCGTTGTGCACGGCCAGCAGGCGGGAGCCCGGCACGATGGTGCTGCCGATCGCGTAGCTGGTCGGTTCGCCGCCGTCCACCGTCAGCAGCGCGCGGTCGCGGATCACGCCCACCAGGTTGATATCGGCGGCGCGGGCGTTTGCGCCGGCAAGGAGCAAGCCGGCCGCGAAGGCACAAAGTGGGTGGCGCATGGTCATCGGCGGAAAATCTTAGGAATTAATCAATTGCCGCTGAGCATAACATTTTAAGCTGGCTCAAAATACGCTAATCCTCACGCAAGGCGAAAGCCGGAGGAGTACATAGGGGGTGTATTTTTGGAGGGGCTCTAAAAGCTCTAAACCCTCTAAATCTATAGAGATCGAACTAAATCGCTAGAAATCGCTCTAAAAAAGGAGCGCGGCACAGAAAAAATAGAGAAATTAGAGCCCTCCGTGCTCTTTTTTAGAGTTTTTAGAGCCGAAATTAGAGAAATTAGCGCGAAATCTAGCGAAATCTATCGATCTATAGCGATTTAGAGCTTTTAGAGCCGGAGAAAAAATATGCCCCACCCTATCCCCCTGCATTTGCCGGACGACGTCTTCATCAGCTTGGTGGATCAAGTCGGCGAAGGCTGGTTCGGCCCGAAGACCGAGGCCGTGCTGTGCCAGCTGATCCGCGACTGGGTCGCCGAGCAGTCCGGCGCGCCGGGCCACCCCGAGCCAGACGCCGCGCCAGCGGCTGCGGCACGCGCAACGCCTGGCACAACATCTGGCTGAGATTTCCCGGCGAATCGACATGGAAGCTCGCGCACAGATGCCGGCCGCCGGCGTAACCGCTTAGCTTAGCCGCCGACGTAAAAACGCCAGCCGCGAGGGCTGGCGTCGGCGCGGCGGCGGCTGGCGCTTATTCCTGCGGCGTCAAGGCCAGCGCGGAGCTGAAGTCGCCCATCGGCTTGGCGCCGTTGGCGGCCAGCGCCTTGTCGCGGGTGCTCAGGCCGTCCAACACCGGCAGGCTGAAGCGGCGGGTGATGGCGCGCAGGATCGAGGCCGAGTCGTACTGCGTGTGGTCCACGCCCTTCTTCACGTACGGCGAGACGATGATCGCCGGCACGCGCGTGCCCGGACCCCACTTGTCGCCCTTTGGCGGACTGGCGTGGTCGTAGAAGCCGCCGTTCTCGTCGTAGGTGACGATCACCAGCATGTTCTTCCACTGCGGGCTCTTCTTCAGCTTGGCGATGACATCGGCGATGTGGGCGTCGCCGTCGGCCACGCTGGCGTAGCCGGGATGCTGGTTCAGATTACCCTGCGGCTTGTAGAAGGCCACCGGCGGCAAGGTGCCGTTGGCGGCGTCGGCCACGAACTGGCTGTCGTAGTCCTTCAGGTGCGCCGCGCGGTAGGCCGCGTTCTTCACCGGATCCATGTTGGCGAAGTAGTTGAACGGCTGGTGGTGGTACTGGAAGTTGGGCGGATTGCCGTTGACGCCGCGCGGGGCGGCGGTGGCGGCCGCGGTGGTGTCCTTCCAGGCGCCGGCGTACCAGGCCCAGTCGATGTTCTTGCCGCTCAGCAGATCGCCGATGTTCTTCTGCGTCTGCGGCGGCAGCGTGTTGGCCTTGGTGGTGTCGGCGTACAGGCGGGTGCCGTCGTCGGCCGCGTAGCTGTTGCTGCTCGGCTGGTACGGCGGCTGCATGGTGTTGACCGCGTAGAACATGCCGCTGGCGTCGGCCGGCGTGATGGCGCCGTCGTTGGCGTAGGCCGGCGCGCCGTTCAACACGCTGGACGGCGCGGTGGCCGACGGGGTCAGGCGCACGAAGTTGCCCTTGGCGTCGACGTCGATCTTGGCGATCGAGCCCTTGGCCACCGAGGTGTCGGCGTTCGGGTACTGCGGCGCGCAGGCGCAGATCAGGTACTGGTGGGTCAGGAAGGAGCCGCCGAAGGCGCCGATGTACAGGTTGTCGGCCAGCGCGTACTGCTTGGCGATGTCCCACATCTTCATCTTGCTGCCGTCGTAGTAGCCCATGGTCAGGCCGCCGGCGTCGGAGTACGCGGCGAACTTGTCGTTGGCGCCGCCGTTGATCTGCATCTGGTTGTTGTAGAAGCGGTGCACCAGGTCGCGCGTGATGGTGGTCGGCGCCAGGAACAGCGGGCTGGCGGCGTCGTCGATCTGGAACGGCTTGTTGGCCATGCCCACGGTCTGCGCCTGCGAGATCACCACGCTCTGGCCGGCCGCCGTCATGCCGCCCCAGGTCGGCGGCAGCGTGGGCAGCGTGCTGCCGTCGAAGTCCTTCTGCGGCACGTAGGCGCTGGTCGAGGTCGGGTTCACGCCGGGCACGCCGTTGGCGCCGGGGAACAGGCCGTACAGGTTGTCGAAGCCGCGGTTCTCGGCGTAGATGACGACGATGGTCTTGATGTTGTTGAGCGCCAGGCCGCTGTTGAGCGCGGCGGCGATGTCGGCCGGCGCGGCCTGCGCGCTGGCGGCGGCGACCACGTCGGTCACGCCGGCGCTTTCGGCCTTCAGTTTGGCCTGGTCGTCGCCGGTCACCTTGTTGGGGTCGGCCAGCAGGTTGGCCTCCGACACGCCCAGCTTGGCGGCCAGCTTGGCGCTGGCGGCCGCGAAGTCGCCGCCGTTGGCGTCCATCAGCGCGGCCAGCTCGGTCGACAGGGCGCCGACGATGGCGCTGTGGCCGTCCGGCGCGCGGAACACCAGCTTCTGCGCGACCTTGACGCCGGCGTCGCCGACGGCGTCGTGGCGGATGGCGTCGGTGCCGACGGTGACCAGCAGCGCGCCCTTGTCGGTGCCGGTCAGCGCGAAGCTGCCGTCGGCGCCGGTGCGCACCGGCGAGGCGCCGCTGTCGCAGCTGAGCTTGACGGTCGTGCTTTCCAGGCACACCACCGCGTTTTCATAGTAGCTGCCGACCACCTGGCCCTTGAGCGCGGGCACGCCGTCGGACGAGCTGCCGCACGCGATCAGGCCGGCGCCCAGGCCGATCGACATCAGCATCAGGGGCAGCGGGCGCATCGGGTTCAGTTTCATGTTCTTGCCTTGTGGGTGGGTATCGAAGCGACCCATGCTAGGGTTGAAATATTTCAGGATGATGAATTTTCATGTTTCGTCATGTATCCTTTCCTATCTGTCATGTAGCGGTCATGTCGCGCTGCTAGGCTTGCGGCATGAAAAGGATCCCACTCGCCCTGGCCGCCGTATTGCTGGCCGCCTGCCACCGGCAGCCGCCCGCCGCCGCCATTCCCGCCACCCCGACCGCTACCCCGGCCGCCGCTTCGGCCGGCGCCACCGCCGCCTACGCGCCGGGCCAGCAACGGCGGGCGTCGGTGGAAGAGCTGACCGCGCTGGGTCGCGCGCTGTTCAGCGAGCCGAGCCTGTCGGCGTCCGGGCGCAGCAGCTGCGCCAGTTGCCACAGCCCGGAGCACGCCTACGGTCCGCCCAACCGGCTGGCGGCGCAGCTGGGCGGCGCCGACGGCGCCACGCAGGGCACGCGCGCGGCGCCGTCGCTGAAGTACCTGCAGACGGTGCCGCCGTTCACCGAGCACTACCACGACGACGACGGCGACGACAGCGTCGACGCCGGCCCGACCGGCGGCTACGACTGGGACGGCCGCGCGCAGTCGGCGCACGAGCAGGCGCGCGGGCCGCTGCTGTCGCCGCGCGAGATGGGCAACAAGGACGACGCGGCGGTGGTGGCGCGGCTGCGCGCCGGACCGCTGGCGGCGCGGTTCCGCAGCGCCTTCGGCGAGGCCATCTTCGACCATCCGGACGCGGCGATGCGCGGCGTGCTGATGGCGCTGGAGGTGTTCCAGCAAAGCCCGGCCGACTTCTACCCCTACACCAGCAAGTACGACGCCTACCTGCGCAAGCAGGCCGTCCTGACGCCGCAGGAGGCGCGCGGGCTGGCGCTGTTCAACGACGAGCACAAGGGCAACTGCGCGTCCTGCCACATCAGCAAGATCGGGCAGGGCGGGGCCTTCCCGCAGTTCACCGACTACGGCCTGATCAACCTGGGCGTGCCGCGCAACGGCAGGCTGGCGGTCAACGCCGACCCGGCGTACTTCGACCTCGGCCTGTGCGGCCCGGACCGCGCCGACCTGCGCGACCATCGGGAATATTGCGGCCGCTTCCGCACGCCGTCCTTGCGCAACGTCGCGCTGCGCGGGGTGTACTTCCACAACGGCGGCTTCGACGACCTGGCGCAGGTGGTGCGCTTCTACGCGCAGCGCGACAGCGCGCCGCAGAAATGGTATCCGCGCAACGCCGACGGCGGCGTGCACAAGTTCGACGACCTGCCGGCCGGGCTGGAGGGCAACGTCAACATGGAGGCGCCGTTCGGCGGCCGTGCCGGCGGCAAGGCCGCGCTGAGCGAGCGCGAGATCGCCGACGTGGTGGCCTTCCTGCGCACATTGACCGACGGCTACGATGGGGTCAAGTCTGACATTCGGACACGAACCCGGCCGTAGTCGGCGCTTAGGGCAGAGCTCGTGTCCGAATGTCAGACTTGACCCCAATGTTGCCAAAGTGGCATAGAATGCGGGATTCGTTTTTTCCAGACTCCGCACATGAAATACATCAAGCAGTTGAGCATAGCCGCCGTGGTGGTGGCGGTGGCCGGCGCGGGCGCCTATCTCGCGCTGCGCGGCAAGCATCCGGCCGAGCCGTCCGGCGCCGCCGTTGCCGCCGCCGTGCCCGCGCCCGACGTCATGCCGGCGCTGCGCGACATGCTGGCCGCCTACCGCAAGATCATCGTGCTGCTGGCCGACGAGAAGACGCTGTCCGAGGCCGACCGCAAGGCCGCCGGCCAGGTCGGGCAGTCGCTGTTCCACGAGAACCTGGAACGGCTGGCGAAGGTGCAGGCGCTGCTGGCGCAAACCCAGGCGCTGCCGCCGGCCCGGCGCGACGCCGCCGCCGACACGCTGCTGACCTACATCGAATCGGCCGGCGACCTGTTCGACGCCGACCGCCTGGCCTTCCGCGAAGTGTTGCTGTCGCTGCAGAAGCTGGCGGCGGCCGACCAGACCCTGCCGGCGATCAAGCTGCACAAGCGCGTCAGCGAGGACCTGGCCGCGCTGGAGGACATCGAGAAGCAGTACGACAAGGAGATCAGCGACATCTTCTCGCGCTTCGACACGCGCGCCATCGCGCCCAAGCGCGAGCGCTGGGACGACTACGTCGCCCACCTGCGCAAGCTGTACGGCCGCGAGCAGATCATGAAGGACTACGGCGTCATCGTGCCGTACCCCGAGCCGCCGAAGACGGCCGAGCAGGAGGCGCAGGCCAGGGAAATCTTCGGCAACACGCTGCCGCCCAAGACCGTGGTGCTGACCTTCGACGACGGCCCGCACAAGAGCTACACCGAGGAGGTGGCGGCCATCCTCAAGCAGTACAACGTGCCGGGCGTGTTCTTCCAGGTCGGCCAGAACCTGGGCAAGCTCGACGCGCAGGGCAAGCAGACCTTGAGCGCCAACGCGGCCGAGAGCCGGCGCCTGATCGACGCCGGCCACACCGTGGGCAACCACAGCTTCAGCCACGCGCTGCTGTCGAAGGAGAAGGGCGAGCAGCTGTACGGCGAGATCGCCAACGCCGACGCGCTGCTCAAGGCCACCGACAAGCGCCGCTCGGACCTGTTCCGCTTCCCGTACGGCGCCCACAACGCCGAGGGCCTGGCCATCCTGTCCAAGCTGGGCCTGCGCTCGGTGATGTGGAACATCGACTCGCTGGACTGGGCCGACCCGGTGCCGAGCTCGATCGCCAACCGCGTGCTGACCACCCTGAGCAAGGAGCAGCGCGGCATCATCCTGTTCCACGACATCCACGAGCGCAGCGTCAAGGCGCTGCCGCTGGTGCTCGACAAGCTGATCGCCGACGGCTACAGCTTCGCGGCCTGGGACGGCCAGGAGTTCAAGGTGGCGCGCGGCGGCAAGCCGGAGCCGGAGAAGATCGCCGTCAGCACCGGCTACGCCAACAGCTACGCCGTGGTCATCGGCATCAACGATTACCAGAAGTGGCCCAGGCTGCAGTACGCGGTGCAGGACGCGCGCGCCATCCGCGACACGCTGGTCAACCGCTTCGGCTTCGCCAATGAGCGGGTGTACACGCTGTCGAACGGCGAGGCCACGCGCAACAACATCCTGGCGCTGTTCCACGACAAGCTGGCCGACGCCCAACTGAAGAAGGACGACCGCATCTTCGTGTTCTTCGCCGGCCACGGCGCCACCCGCCAGCTGAGCTCCGGGCGCAACCTGGGCTACATCATCCCGGTGGACTCGGACCCGCAGCAGGTCAGCTTCGACGCCATCCCGATGACCGACCTGCAGAACATCGCCGAGAGCCTCAACGCCAAGCACGTGTTCTTTGTCATGGATGCCTGCTACAGCGGCCTGGGCCTGACGCGCGGCGGCGGCAGCGGCGCCTTCCTGCGCGACAACGCGCGCAGGCTGGGCCGGCAGATGCTGACCGCCGGCGGCGCCGACCAGATGGTGGCCGACGGCGGCCCGAACGGCCACTCGGTGTTCACCTGGACCCTGCTGCAGGCCCTGAACGGCAAGGCCGACTTGAACGGCGACGGCCTGATCACGGCCACCGAGCTGGCGGCCTACGTGGCGCCGGCGGTGGCCAGCGTGTCGCAGCAGACGCCGGCGTTCGGCAGCCTGCCGGGCTCGGAGGGCGGCGAGTTCGTGTTCCAGCTGCCGGCCGAGGCCGAGTTCCTGAGCGCGCAATCGGCGCAGCTGTCGCCGGACGCGATCGCGTTGAACAGCAAATTGGACAAGGGCCGCGACCTGAAGGCCGACGGCAACACGGTGGTGGTCAAGAACCTGCAGGGCGAGGAGCAGAAGATCGCCGCGCCCAAGCCGGTGGACGCGTCGAGCCGGCAGCTGGCGCAGCGCGCCAACGACCGCGGCCTGCAGCTGTACAAGGAGAAGCAGTACGCGCAGGCCGAGGCGGCGTTCACCGAGGCCTTGAAGTACCGGCCGGACTTCGGGCTGGCGGCCAACAACCTGGGCTTCGTCTACTACAAGCAGGAGAAGTACGCCGAGGCCGCGCGCTGGTTCGAGAACACGCTGCAGATCGACACCTCGCGCGCGATCGCCTACCTGAACCTGGCCGACGCCCGCCTGCGCCTGGGCGACAGCGACAAGGCCAGGAAGGCCTACACCAGCTTCCTCGAGCTGGCGCCCAACCACGCCAACGCGGCCTACGCGAAAGAGCAGTTGAAAAAGCTATGAACCAATCCAGGGCCGATCTCGACGTGATCAGCATCGCCATCGCGGTGCTCACCTTCATCCTGGCGGCGCTCGTCATGTCGGGGGCCCTGAGCGGCGGGCAGTCGCAGTGCGGCGACTTCGGCTTCACCTGCCTGGGCAACGCCTTCATCGTGCTGATGCTCGGCACCCTGATCGGTTTCGTCACGGCGCTCATGGGCCTGATCCTGGCGCGCTGGCGCTCGTGGTGCGGCTGGATCGGCCTGCTCCTCAACGGCCTGCCGGCGCTGGCGCTGTGCGGCTGGCTGCTGCTGGTGTTCGTGGCGCGGGCGGCGCCGTGAGCCTGTCGCCGCGTGCGCTGGGTGTGCTGAGCATCGTCGCCGGACTCGGTGCGCCGGCGCTGTCCTTGCTGGCCCTGGACGGCAGGTTTTCCGTCAGCCTGACCGATTGCGGCGACGTTGGTTCCCTGTGCGTGTTGAAGGCGTTTATGGTGGGCCTGGGCGTTTGCGCGGGGGGCTTGTTTGCCGCGCTGCTGGCCCTGACGCGCGGCGGCGCGCGGACGTGGACCGCCTGGATCGGCGTGTTGCTCAACGCGCCGATCCTCGCGGTGTGCGGCTTGAGTCTCCTGGCCCACCTGCTCCACCTGTAGCGTGGGCCTTTCAGACGCTGCCGGCGCGCTCGATGACCAGTATGCGCGCCTGGCCGCGCGGACGGGCCGAGTGGGCGTCGCCTTCGTCGGCGAAGAAGATGTCGCCCGCTTGCAGCGTCACCACCTGCTCGACGCCGCCGTCGCGGTAGTGCATGTCCACCTCGCCGTCCATCACCGCGAACACCTCCTGGCCGTCGTTGACGTGCCAGCCGTAGGGCTGGTCGGTCCAGTGCAGGCGCACCGTGGCGTCGCGCATGGCGGCGATCAGGTCGGCGCCCCACGCGCGGCCGGCGCGGTAGTCCCTGCTGCGCACCACCCTCATGCCTCGTTCCAGTCGTATTCCATCTGCAGCGCGGTGCGCGCGGCCAGCTCGCGCCCGGCCAGCCGCGCCACCAGGTGCAGCGACATGTCCATGCCGGCCGAGATGCCGCCGCTGGTGACGGTGCGGCCGTTGTCGATCCAGCGCCGCTCGCCCGTCACCCGCACCTGCGGGAAGGCGGCGCGCAGCTCGTCGATGTCCTCCCAGTGCGTGGTCGCCTGCTGGCCGTCCAGCAGGCCGGCCTGCGCCAGCAGGAAGGCGCCGGTGCACACCGACGCCACCAGCTCGCACGCCGGCGCGGCGGCGGCGATCCAGCCTATCACTTCGCGCTTGCCGCGCTCGGCGTCGACCACGCCGCCCGGCACGATCAGCACGTCGAGCGGGCCGGCGTTGCCGAAGTGCGCCTCGGGGAACACGCTCAGGCCGGCGCGCGCGCGCAGCATGGCGCCGCGCTGGCCGACGGTGCGCACGCGGAACGGCGCCGGCGCCCCCGGCGTCAGCTTGGCGGCCATGCGCGTGGCGCAGGTGAATACTTCGTACGGGCCGGCGAAGTCCAGCACTTCAACGTCGTCGAACACATAAATGCCTATGGTGCGTGTCATGGTGGCTCCTGTTGGTGGAAGCGTCCATCATGCCCGCGCGTGGGTTGACACAAATGACGTTCATGGTTGAATATCTGCCACATGAAACCCATCGATATCTGGCTGCTGGTTTATCCCGGCTTCGTGCTGCTGGACGCCACCGGCCCGGCGCAGGTGTTCTCCACCGCGAACGACGAGGCGCGCGACGCCGGCCTGCCCGAACCCTACCGCATCCGCATGGTGTCGCCGGGCGGCGGGCTGGTGGCGTCCACCGCCGGCGTGGGCGTGATGACCGCGCCGCTGCCGCGCACCGGCCGCCAGCTGGCCGGCGCCACGCTGATCGTCGCCGGCGGGCGCGGCCTCGAACGCGGCGACAGCCCGGCGCTGGAGCCGGCCGCGGTGCGCTGGGTGCGGCGCGCGGCGCTCTGGCGGGCGCCGCCGGCGGCCTGCGGCGCTGCTGCGCGGGTGTGCAGCGGCGCCTTCGTGCTGGCGCGCGCCGGCCTGCTCGACGGCCGCAGCGCCGTCACGCACTGGATGGACGCGGCCGCGCTGCGGGCCCAGTATCCGGCGCTGCGGGTGCTGGACGACGCGATCCACGTCAAGGACGGCCCGTTCCACACCTCGGCCGGCATCGCAGCCGGCATGGACCTGGCCCTGAGCCTGGTCGAGGAGGACCGGGGGCGCGGCGCTGCGCTCGACACGGCCAAGCGGCTGGTGGTGTTCTTCAAGCGGCCCGGCGGCCAGCGCCAGTTCAGCTCGGAGCTGCTGGCGCAGGCCGATCCGCAGGGCCTGCACGGCCGGCTGACCGCCTGGCTGCGCCCGCGCCTGCGGCGCGACATCGATGTCGAGCAGATGGCGGCGGCGTGCGCGCTGTCGGTGCGCACGCTGCACCGCCGGCTGCGGCAGGAGGCGGGCGTGTCGCCGGCGCAGCTGCTGCTGCGGCTGCGCATGGAGGCGGCCTGCGGATTGCTGGAGCGGCCCGGCATGAGCGTCAAGCGCGCGGCCAGCCAGAGCGGCTTCGGCAGCGAGTACAATCTGCGGCGCGCGTTCGCCGCCCAGCTGGGCGTGGTGCCCAGCGACTACCAGGCGCGCTTCGGCTGAACCGGATGAACGGACTTAATAGATGATGCGGGAATTCGAGAAGTGGGTGGCGCGGGTGCTGCTGCTCAACAGCGCGCTGGCGCTGGGCGTGAGCCTGGGCCTGCTCGGCGAGCCGCAGCCGGCCGACGCGCTGCCGGTGCTGTACGGCGCGGCCCTGCTGGGCTTTTTGTCGGCGGTGCTGTCGCTCAAGCGCCGGCGGGCCGGCCTGTGGGGCGGCCTGCTGTACTACGCGCTGCAGCTGGTGGCCGTCTACCCGCTGGACGGCGGCCGGCAGTTCGCGGTCAAGGCCGGCGTCAGCGTCGGCCTGGTGCTGCGCTTCCACGGCGCGGTGGTGGTGCTCAACATGGTGGCGCTGGCGCTGCTGGCGGCCACCGCCGCCGTGCTGGCCTGGCGGCGGCGCGCGCCGCCGGCCTGAGCGTCCCTTCTCAAGGCTTGCGGAAACGCAGGATGAACTGGTCGGTGTGGGCGCGGATGCCGGTCTCGAACACCTGCGCGCCGCGGTCGTCCTGGGGATTGCGCAGCGCCTGCGATTCGCCGTCCAGCACGAAGCCGGCCGCCAATACTTCCCGCTTGACCAGCGCCTCGTCGATGCGGTGCAGCCTGGCCATGCCGGCCTCGTCCAGGCCCGGCCGGGCCGCGTGGTCCAGCACGATGTAGTGGCCGCCCGGCTTGAGGGCGTCGAACACGGCCTTGTTCAGCTCGGCCGTGGCGGCGGCGCCGCCCCAGATGCGGATGTCGTGGTAGTTCTGCGAGGTCCACACCAGGTCGGCCTTGACCGGCACGTTGAGCGAGGCCGCGGCGACGGTCTCGTGCACGTTGCCGCGGCCCGGCTCGGCCGACACCGGCGGCGGCAGCGGCTTGCCCTGGAGCTTGTCCACCCACGCCTGCGGCGCCGCCGCGTACACCGTCCCGCGCGGCCCGACCGCCGCGCTGAACAGGCGGGTGAAGTAGCCGCGGCCGGGGAAGTAGTCGACCACGGTCTGGCCCGGCTGGACCTGGGCGAAGGCCAGCATCTCGGCCGGCTTGCGGTCGGCGTCGCGCGCCTTGTCGGCGTCCGGGCGGCCGGCGTCGGCCACGGCGGCGGCGGCCAGCGGTGCCTGGGCGGCGGCCGGGCCGGCGGCCAGGCACAGGGCGCCGGTCAGGCTCAGCAGGATGAGGGGGCGGAATGGCTTCATGGGGCGGTCTCCATATCGGTGGGGGAGTGGCGATTATGCGCCGGTCACGCGCTTGTCACACAGCCGATGCAAAATATCCTTGTGGATACATTTCTCTCACGCAAATAGCGCTCTTGATATCCCGATCCGATAACTGTCTTATTGATTAAGCATGTCGGGACGACAGGTTGCGGGGCCGCGACAACGCGTAAAAAAATTCTTTTGAGAAATTAAATAAGATATAATGCTCCACTGAAACTCCGCCGCCTGCGGCCGGAGCGACGGTAAATGATGGCTGGAAAAAAGTTTACTTAATGAAAGTCCAAATTCCGTCGTTATGTACAGTACCAGCCGGTTTTTTTCTCGGCGGCATCAAAAAAGATATACAAAATAGCAATATATTCCATGACAGGGCTCGAACGCGGGCGTCCGCCTAGCGGTCGGGTTGCTTTCTGAGCTGACAGCAGTACCTCCAGGAGAAATTAGAATGAGTTTCGCGACCACCTTTACCACTGCGCAGATCGCCAGCCTGAGCACTTCCCAGATCCTCACCCTGGCGACTGCCGACATCGCGGCATTCAATTCTGACCAGCTGGGGGCGTTCACGACTTCGCAAATCCCGGCCTTCACTACTGCCCAGCTCGCGTCCGGCATCACCACCACCCAGGCCGCGTTCCTGACCACGCAGCAGATCGGCGCGCTGAGCTCGACCCAGGTCGGCGCCCTGCAGAGCGCCAGCTTCGCCGTGCTGTCGACCAACGACATCGCCGCGCTGTCGACCGCCGCCATCGGCGGCATCAGCGTCGGCCAGATCAAGGCCCTGACCACCAATCAAGTGGTGGCGCTGTCGAGCAACCAGGCCGCGCAACTGACCTCGGCGCAGATCGCCGCGCTGACCACCAACGCCATCGGCGCGCTGGAGACCGGCGACCTGGCCGCCATCAAGACTTCCTCGATCGCCCTGCTGAGCACCGCCCAGGTGGCCGCGCTGAGCACCGGCCAGATCACCTCGCTGGCGACCGGCGCGATCGCCGCGCTGGGCACCGCCGCCATCGCCGCGCTGAGCACCAACCAGGCCGTGGCGCTGACCTCGAACCAGATCGCCAGCCTGAGCACCGCGCAAGTGGCCGCGCTGAGCGCCAACAGCATCGGCGCGATCGAGACCGCCGACCTGTCGGGCCTGTCGACCGGCGACATCGCCGCGCTGCGCACCAGCCAGCTGGCCGGCCTGACCACCGACCAGGTGGGCGCGCTGTCGACCAACCAGTTCGCCGCGCTGAGCTCGGCGCAAGTCGGCGCCCTGAGCACCAACCAGATCGTCGCCCTGACCACCGGCCAGGCCAGCGTGCTGACCGCCGCCCAGGCCGCCGGCCTGTCCACCAATGGCGTGGCCGCGCTGTCGACCAACGACTTCGCCGCGCTGTCGACCAACGCGATCGCCGCGCTGAGCGCCAACCAGGTCAAGGCCCTGACCACCAACCAGGTTGTCGCGCTGACCACCAACGAAGCCGCCGCGCTGGGCACCGCGCAAGTGGCCGCGCTGAGCACCAACGACATCGCCGCGCTGGAAACGGCCGACCTGTCGGCCATCAAGGTGGCCGCCATCGCCATCCTGAGCACCGCGCAAGTAAGCGCGCTGACCACCGGCCAGGTCGCCTCGCTGGCCACCGCCTCGATCGCCGCGCTGAGCACGGCCGCCATCGGCGCGCTGAGCACCAACCAGATCGTCGCCCTGAGCTCGAACCAGATCAACAGCCTGGGCACCGCGCAAGTGGCGGCCCTGTCGAGCAACGCCATCGGCGCGATCCAGACCGCCGACCTGGCCGGCCTGTCGACCAATGACATCGCCGCGCTGCGCAGCAACCAGCTGGCCGGCCTGACCACCGACCAGGTGGGCGCGCTGTCGACCAACCAGATCGTCGCGCTGACCACCGCCGCCGTATCCGGCCTGACCACCAACCAGATCGTCGCCCTGACCACCGGCCAGGCCAGCGTGCTGAGCACCGCCCAGGTGGCCGCGCTGACCACCAACGCCATCGCCGCGCTGTCGACCAACGACTTCGCCGCGCTGTCGACCAACGCTGTTGTGGCGCTGAGCGTCAACCAGGTCAAGGCCCTGACCACCGCGCAAGTGGTGGCGCTGACCACCGGCGAAGCCGCCGCGCTGAGCACCGCGCAAGTGGCAGCCCTGAGCACCAACGCCATCGCCGCCATGGAAACGGCCGACCTGTCGGCCGTCAAGACCGCCGCCATCGCCGCGCTGACCACCGCGCAAGTGGCCGCGCTGACCACCGGCCAGATCACCTCGCTGGCCACCGCCTCGATCGCCGCGCTGAGCACCGGCGGCATCGCCGCCCTGGGCACCAACCAGGTCGTGGCGCTGACCTCGGGCCAGATCGCCAGCCTGAGCACCGCGCAAGTGGCCGCGCTGAGCGCCAACAGCATCGGTGCGATCGAGACCGCCGACCTGTCGGGCCTGTCGACCGGCGACATCGCCGCGCTGCGCACCAGCCAGCTGGCCGGCCTGACCACCGACCAGGTGGGCGCGCTGTCGACCAACCAGTTCGCCGCGCTGAGCTCGGCGCAAGTCGGCGCCCTGAGCACCAACCCAGATCGTCGCCCTGACCACCGGCCAGGCCAGCGTGCTGACCGCCGCCCAGGCCGCCGGCCTGTCCACCAATGGCGTGGCCGCGCTGTCGACCAACGACTTCGCCGCGCTGTCGACCAACGCGATCGCCGCGCTGAGCGCCAACCAGGTCAGGCCCTGACCACCAACCAGGTTGTCGCGCTGACCACCAACGAAGCCGCCGCGCTGGGCACGCAAGTGGCCGCGCTGAGCACCAACGACATCGCCGCGCTGGAAACGGCCGACCTGTCGGCCATCAAGGTGGCCGCCATCGCCATCCTGAGCACCGCGCGTAAGCGCGCTGACCACCGGCCAGGTCGCCTCGCTGGCCACCGCCTCGATCGCCGCGCTGAGCACGGCCGCCATCGGCGCGCTGAGCACCAACCAGATCGTCGCCCTGAGCTCGACCAGATCAACAGCCTGGGCACCGCGCAAGTGGCGGCCCTGTCGAGCAACGCCATCGGCGCGATCCAGACCGCCGACCTGGCCGGCCTGTCGACCAATGACATCGCCGCGCTGCGCAGCAACCAGCTGGCCGGCCTGACCACCGACCAGGTGGGCGCGCTGTCGACCAACCAGATCGTCGCGCTGACCACCGCCGCCGTGTCGCCTGACCACCAACCAGATCGTCGCCTGACCACCGGCCAGGCCAGCGTGCTGAGCACCGCCCAGGTGCCGCGCTGACCACCAACGCCATCGCCGCGCTGTCGACCAACGACTTCGCCGCGCTGTCGACCAACGCTGTTGTGGCGCTGAGCGTCAACCAGGTCAAGGCCCTGACCACCGCGCAAGTGGTGGCGCTGACCACCGGCGAAGCCGCCGCGCTGAGCACCGCGCAAAGTGGCAGCCCTGAGCACCAACGCCATCGCCGCCATGGAAACGGCCGACCTGTCGGCCGTCAAGACCACCGCCATCGCCGCGCTGACCACCGCGCAAGTGGCCGCGCTGACCACCGGCCGGGTGAATTCGCTGGCCACCGCCTCGATCGCCGCGCTGAGCACCGGCGGCATCGCCGCCCTGGGCACCAACCAGGTCGTCGCGCTGACCTCGGGCCAGATCGCCAGCCTGAGCACCGCGCAAGTGGCCGCGCTGAGCGCCAACAGCATCGGCGCGATCGAGACCGCCGACCTGTCGGGCCTGTCGACCAACGACATCGCCGCGCTGCGCACCGGCCAGCTGGCCGGCCTGACCACCGACCAGGTCGCCGCGTTGTCGACCAACCAGTTCGCCGCACTGAGCTCGGCGCAAGTCGGCGCCCTGAGCACCAACCAGATCGTCGCCCTGACCACCGGCCAGGCCAGCGCGCTGACCGCCGCCCAGGCCGCCGGCCTGAGCACCAACGGCGTGGCCGCGCTGGAGACCAACGACTTCGCCGCCTTGTCGACCAACGCCATCGCCGCGCTGAGCGCCAACCAGGTCAAGGCACTGACCACCAACCAGATCGTGGCGCTGACCACCAATGAAGCCGCCGCGCTGGGCACCGCGCAAGTGGCCGCGCTGTCGACCAACGACATCGCCGCGCTGGAAACGGCCGACCTGTCGGCGATCAAGGTGGCTTCCATCGCTATCCTGAGCACCGCGCAAGTGTCGGCCCTGACCACCGGCCAGGTCGCCTCGCTGGCCACCGCCTCGATCGCCGCGCTGAGCACGGCCGCCATCGGCGCGCTGAGCACCAACCAGATCGTCGCGCTGAGCTCGAACCAGATCAACAGCCTGGGCACCGCGCAAGTGGCCGCCCTGTCGAGCAACGCCATCGGCGCGATCCAGACCGCCGACCTGGCCGGCCTGAGCACCAATGACATCGCCGCGCTGCGCAGCAACCAGCTGGCCGGCCTGACCACCGACCAGGTGGGCGCGCTGTCGACCAACCAGATCGTCGCGCTGACCACCGCCGCCGTGTCCGGCCTGACCACCAACCAGATCGTCGCCCTGACCACCGGCCAGGCCAGCGTGCTGAGCACCGCCCAGGTGGCCGCGCTGACCACCAACGCCATCGCCGCGCTGTCGACCAACGACTTCGCCGCGCTGTCGACCAACGCTGTTGTGGCGCTGAGCGTCAACCAGGTCAAGGCCCTGACCACCGCGCAAGTGGTGGCGCTGACCACCGGCGAAGCCGCCGCGCTGAGCACCGCGCAAGTGGCAGCCCTGAGCACCAACGCCATCGCCGCCATGGAAACGGCCGACCTGTCGGCCGTCAAGACCGCCGCCATCGCCGCGCTGACCACCGCGCAAGTGGCCGCGCTGACCACCGGCCAGGTGAATTCGCTGGCGACCGCCTCGATCGCCGCGCTGAGCACCGGCGGCATCGCCGCCCTGGGCACCAACCAGGTCGTCGCGCTGACCTCGGGCCAGATCGCCAGCCTGAGCACCGCGCAAGTGGCCGCGCTGACCGCCAACAGCATCGGCGCGATCGAGACCGCCGACCTGTCGGGCCTGTCGACCAACGACATCGCCGCGCTGCGCACCAGCCAGCTGGCCGGCCTGACCACCGACCAGGTGGGCGCGCTGTCGACCAACCAGTTTGCCGCGCTGAGCTCGGCACAAATCGGTTCGCTGAGCACCAACCAGATCGTCGCCCTGACCACCGGCCAGGCCAGCGTGCTGACCGCCGCCCAGGCCGCCGGCCTGTCCACCAACGGCGTGGCCGCGCTGTCGACCAACGACTTCGCCGCGCTGTCGACCAACGCCATCGCCGCGCTGAGCGCCAACCAGGTCAAGGCCCTGACCACCAACCAGGTTGTCGCCCTGACCACCAACGAAGCCGCCGCGCTGGGCACCGCCCAAGTGGCCGCGCTGTCGACCAACGACATCGCCGCCATGGAAACGGCCGACCTGTCGGCGATCAAGCTGGCCGCCATCGCCATCCTGAGCACCGCGCAGGTGTCGGCGCTGACCACCGGCCAGGTCGCCTCGCTGGCCACCGCCTCGATCGCCGCGCTGAGCACGGCCGCCATCTCGGTGCTGAGCACCAACCAGGTCGTCGCGCTGAGCTCGAACCAGATCAACAGCCTGGGCACCGCGCAAGTGGCCGCCCTGTCGAGCAACGCCATCGGCGCCATCCAGACCGCCGACCTGGCCGGCCTGTCGACCGGCGACATCGCCGCGCTGCGCAGCAACCAGCTGGCCGGCCTGACCACCGACCAGGTGGGCGCGCTGAGCACCAACCAGATCGTCGCGCTGACCACCGCCGCCGTGTCCGGCCTGAGCACCAACCAGATCGTCGCCCTGACCACCGGCCAGGCCAGCGTGCTGAGCGCCGCGCAAGTGGCCGGCCTGACCACCAACGGCGTGGCCGCGCTGGAAACCTCGGACTTCGCCGCGCTGTCGACCAACGCGATCGCCGCGCTGAGCGTCAACCAGGTCAAGGCCCTGACCACCAACCAGGTCGTGGCGCTGACCACCAACCAAGCCGCCGCGCTGAGCACCGCGCAAGTGGCCGCGCTGAGCACCAACGACATCGCCGCGCTGGAAACGGCCGACCTGTCGGCCTTCAAGGTGGCGTCCATCGCCGCCCTGAGCACCGCCCAGGTGTCGGCGCTGACCACCGGCCAGGTGACCTCGCTGGCGACCGCCTCGGTCGCCGCGCTGAGCACCGGCGGCATCGGCGCCCTGAGCACCAACCAGGTGGTGGCCCTGACCTCGGCCCAGGTGGCCGCGCTGAGCACCGCGCAAGTGGTGTCGCTGAGCTCCACCAGCATCGGCGCGATCGAGACCGCCGACCTGGCCGGCCTGTCCACCGCCGACATGGCCGCGCTGCGCACCAACCAGCTGGCTGGCCTGAGCACCACCCAGGTCAGCGTGCTGACGACCGCGCAGATCGCCGCGCTGTCGACCGCCGCCTTCGCCAGCGGCCTGTCCACCAGCCAGATCGGCGCGCTGACCACCAGCCAGGCCGTCTCGCTGAGCGCACAGCAGGTGACCGCGCTGTCGACCCGCAACGTCGCCGCGCTGGCGACCTCCAGCGTGGCCGCCTTCTCGACCACCGAGATCGCCGCGCTGACCGCCGCCCAGCTGGGCGTGCTGAGCTCCGACCAGGGTGTGGCGCTGACCTCGACCCAGGTCGCGGCGCTGACCACCGCGCAAGTGGCGGGCCTGTCGACCAACGCCCTGGCCGCGCTCGACACCGCCGACCTGGTGGCGCTGAGCACCACCGCGATCGCCGCGCTGACCACCCGTCAGATCGCCAGCCTGCGCACCACCGAGATCTCCTCGCTGACCACCAACCAGGTGCACGCGCTGACGTCGATGCAGCTGCACGCGATGAGCAGCGACCAGACCCACGCCTTCACCACCAGCCAGGTGCCGGCGCTGTCCTTCACGACCCCGATCGTGCTGGACCTGAACGGCGACGGCGTGCAGACCACCGCACTGGGCCAGGGCGTGCAGTTCGACCTGCTGGCCAACGGCCACAAGGTCAACACCGGCTGGACCGCCGGCGGCGACGGCCTGCTGGCGCTGGACCGCAACCACGACGGCGTGATCAACGACGGCGGCGAGCTGTTCGGTTCGGGCACCACGCTGGCCAACGGCCAGAAGGCGACCACCGGCTACCAGGCCATGGCCGAACTGGACACCAACGGCGACGGCGTGATCGACGCCAAGGACGCCGCCTTCGCCGACCTGCGCGTCTGGGTCGACGGCAACGCCGACGGCGTCAGCCAGGCCGACGAGCTCAAGTCGCTGCAGGCGCTGGGCATCACCAAGCTGAACCTGGACGTCAAGCAGGACGGCGCGGTCAACAACGGCAACATCCTGGGTCTGAGCTCGACCTTCGAGACCGCCGACGGCGCCACCCACGCCGCGGCCGACGTGTGGTTCGCCACCACGCCGACCGCCAGCGTCAGCGGCAGCGTCAGCGGCCTGGCCCAGGCGCTGGCCAGCTTCGCCGGCAACGCCGCGGCGGCGCCGGCCACCGCCAAGCTGGACCTGCCTGGCGCGGTCGGCAGCAACGTCGCGCAGATGGCCGACGCCATCAAGCAGTTCAGCGACAAGCCGCTGGGCGCCGAGACCCAGGCCGCCACCGACAGCGAGCTGCGCCTCAAAGCGCTGCAATCGCAGGGCGGACACGGCTTCCTGGCCTCGCCGGCCAAGTAAGACCACACAGCAGTAAGGCAGGAACGGCAGGGCTTAGGCCCTGCCGTTTTGCCCTCTGGACCCGGTTTTTCGTAGCGAAATGCAAGTGTTGTGATGTCGATACGCGTTGCGTGTAGTAAACAAAAAATTTTAATGCCGTCAGTAAATTTGTCGCTTTGTACGTTCAGGACGGCTGCCGCCGCAGGGCTTGCCGTCGCCGATTAACCCAGACTATGTGATGGTGCCAAGCAATAAAAATGTTAACGGTAGGAAAAATCCTAGGGCTGGTATCCTAAAGTTGGCTTGGATATTGACGTTAAGAACTAAAGTCCAGCGCTTTTCTCGCGTTTAACTCAAGCAATTCCGTAGCAAAATCGCAAGTAACACCCAATTTGATGTTGGAGCCGGGGGAATGGTCCCTGTGGGCTCCAACCTTCGTCCGTCTAGAACTGTGCAGCGCCCCAAGGAGAATGGAAATGAGCCTCGTAACAAGCATGAGTACCGACCAGATCGCAGCTCTGTCGACCCAAACAATTGCTGCGCTCGCGACTTCCGATATTGTTGCGCTCAGTTCGGCTCAGACCCGCGCGCTCACGACGGACCAGACCGCCGCGCTGACCACCATCCAGATCTCCGCCCTGACCACCAAGCAATTGACGGTGGGCCTGACCACCGACCAGGTGGTCGCGCTGACCGCCACCCAGGTCGGCGTGCTGAACTCCGCGCAGTTCAACGCGCTGGCCACCGACTCGATCGTCGCGCTCGAAACGGCCGACTTCGCCGCGCTGCGCACCGCCACCATCGCCGGCATCAGCACCAGCCAGATGGCCGCGGTCACGACCGACCAGATCGTCGCGCTGACCACCGCCCAGGCCGGCGCGCTGACCAGCACCCAGGTGATGGGCCTGAGCACCGGCGCCGTCACCGCGCTGGGGTCGGCCGACCTGGTCGCCATCAAGACCTCCGCCATCGCCGCGCTGACCACCGCCCAGTTCACCTCGCTGAGCACCGACCAGATCACCAGCCTGACCACCGGCCAGGTGGCCGCGCTGAGCACCAACGACCTGGCGTCCGGCCTGACCACCAACCAGGTGGTCGCGATGAGCGCGAACCAGCTGTCGCAGTTGAGCAGCAACCAGTTCAACGCCCTGGGCACCAACGCCGTGGCCGCCATCGAGACGGCCGACCTGGTCGCGCTCAAGACCAGCATCATCGCCACGCTCAAGACCGCCCAGCTGGCGGCGCTGACCACCGACCAGCTGTCCAACCTGACCACCAGCCAGATCGCCGCCATCACCACCGCCAACCTGCAGGCGCTGACCACCGACCAGATCGTGTCGCTGAGCTCGCTGCAAGTGAGCGCGCTGAGCTCGGCCCAGGTGGCCGCGCTGTCGACCAACGACATCGCCGCCATTGAAACGGCCGACATCGGCGCGCTCAAGAGCGCCGCCATCGCCGGCCTGTCGGTCAACCAGGCCAAGGCCCTGACCACCGACCAGATCGTCGCGTTGGCGTCGGCCCAGGTCGGCGCGCTCACCAGCGCCCAGGTCGCCGCGATGAGCAGCGGCCAGATCGCCGCCATCGAAACCGCCGACATCGGCGCGCTGAAGACCTCGGCCATCGGCGCCATGACCACGCAGCAGACCGCCGCGCTGACCACCGACCAGATCGGCGCGCTCAGCACCGCCCAGATCGCCTCGCTGACCACCGCCAACCTGGCCTCGGGCCTGACCACCGACCAGGTCGTCGCACTGAACTCCAACCAGCTGGGCGCGCTCAGCACCGCCCAGTTCGGCGCGCTGACGACCGGCGACGTGGCCGCCATCGGCACGGCCGACATCGTCGGCCTGAAGACCTCGATCATCGCTTCGCTGAAGACCGCGCAGTTGGCCTCGCTGACCACCGACCAGCTGAGCAGCCTGACCACCAACCAGATCGCCTCCATCACCACCGCCAACATGCAGGCGCTGACCACCGACCAGATCGTCGCGCTGAGCTCGCTGCAAGTGGGCACGCTGAGCTCGGCCCAGGTGGCCGCGATGTCGACCAACGACATCGCCGCGATTGAGACGGCCGACATCGGCGCGCTGAAGACCTCGGCCATCGCCGGCCTGTCGACCAACCAGGCCAAGGCGCTGACCACCGACCAGGTCGTCGCATTGGGCTCGGGCCAGGTCGGCGCGCTGACCAGCGCCCAGGTCGCCGCGATGAGCAGCGGCCAGATCGCCGCCATCGAGACCGCCGACATCGGCGCGCTGAAAACGTCCGCCATCGGCGCCATGACCACGCAGCAGACCGCCGCGCTGACCACCGACCAGATCGGCGCGCTGAGCACCGCCCAGGTCTCCGCGCTGACCACCGCCAACCTGGCCTCGGGCCTGACCACCGACCAGGTCGTCGCGATGAGCTCGAACCAGCTGGGCGCCCTGAGCACCAACCAGTTCGGCGCGCTGTCGACCGGCGACGTGGCCGCCATCGGCACGGCCGACATCATCGGCCTGAAGACCTCGATCATCGCCTCGCTCAAGACCGCGCAGCTGGCCTCGCTGACCACCGACCAGTTGTCCAGCCTGACCACCAACCAGATCGGCGCCATCACCACCGCCAACATGCAGGCGCTGACCACCGACCAGATCGTCGCGCTGGGCTCGCTGCAAGTGGGCGCGCTGAGCTCGGCCCAGGTGGCCGCGCTGTCGACCAACGACATCGCCGCCATTGAAACCGGCGACATCGGTTCGCTGAAGACTTCCGCCATCGCCGGCCTGTCGACCAACCAGGCCAAGGCCCTGACGACCGACCAGATCGTCGCATTGGGCTCGGGCCAGATCGGCGCGCTGACCAGCACCCAGATCGGCGCGATGAGCAGCGGCCAGATCGCCGCCATCGAAACGGCCGACCTCGGCGCGCTGAAGACCTCGGCCATCGGCGCCATGACCACGCAGCAGACCGCCGCGTTGACCACCGACCAGATCGTGGCCCTGAGCACCGCCCAGGTCTCCGCGCTGACCACCGCCAACCTGGCCTCCGGCCTGACCACCGACCAGATCGTGGCGATGAGCTCGAACCAGCTGGGCGCCCTGAGCACCAACCAGTTCGGCGCGCTGTCGACCGGCGACATCGCGGCCATCCAGACCGCCGACATCGTCGGCCTGAAGACCTCGATCATCGCTTCGCTGAAGACCGCGCAGCTGGCCTCGCTGACCACCGACCAGTTGTCCAGCCTGACCACCGGCCAGATCGGCGCGATCACCACCGCCAACATCCAGGCGCTGACCACCGACCAGATCGTCGCGCTGGGCTCGCTGCAGATCGGCGCGCTGAGCTCGGCACAAGTGGCAGCGATGTCGACCAACGACATCGCCGCGATTGAAACCGGCGACATCGGTTCGCTGAAGACCTCGGCCATCGCCGGCCTGTCGACCAGCCAGGCCAAGGCCCTGACGACCGACCAGGTTGTCGCGCTGGGCTCGGGCCAGATCGGCGCGCTGACCAGCGCCCAGATCGGCGCGATGAGCAGCGGCCAGATCGCCGCCATCGAAACGGCCGACCTCGGCGCGTTGAAGACCTCGGCCATCGGCGCCATGACCACGCAGCAGACCGCCGCGCTGACCACCGACCAGATCGTCGCCCTGAGCACCGCCCAGGTCGGCGCGCTGACCACCGCCAACCTGGCTTCCGGCCTGACCACCGACCAGATCGTGGCGATGAGCTCGGCCCAGTTCGGCGCCCTGAGCTCCAACCAGTTCGGCGCGCTGTCGACCGGCGACATCGCGGCCATCGAGACCGCCGACATCGTCGGCCTGAAGACCTCGATCATCGCTTCGCTGAAGACCGCGCAGCTGGCCTCGCTGACGACCGACCAGTTGTCCAGCCTGACCACCGGCCAGGTCGCCGCGATCACCACCGCCAACATCCAGGCGCTGACCACCGACCAGGTGGTGGCACTGGGCTCGCTGCAGATCGGCGCGCTGAGCTCGGCACAGGTGGCCGCGATGTCGACCAACGACATCGCCGCCATTGAAACCGGCGACATCGGCGCGCTGAAGACCTCGGCCATCGCCGGCCTGTCGACCAGCCAGGCCAAGGCGCTGACCACCGACCAGGTCGTCGCATTGGGTTCGGGCCAGATCGGCGCGTTCACCAGCGTCCAGATCGGCGCGATGAGCAGCGGCCAGATCGCCGCCATCGAAACGGCCGACCTCGGCGCGCTGAAGACCTCGGCCATCGGCGCCATGACCACGCAGCAGACCGCCGCGCTGACCACCGACCAGATCGCCGCGCTGAGCACCGCCCAGGTCTCCGCGCTGACCACCGCCAACCTGGCCTCCGGCCTGACCACCGACCAGGTCGTTGCGATGAGCTCGCTGCAACTGGGCGCCCTGAGCACCAACCAGTTCGGCGCGCTGACGACCGGCGACGTGGCGGCCATCGGCACGGCCGACATCGTCGGCCTGAAGACCTCGATCATCGCCTCGCTGAAGACCGCGCAGCTGGCCTCGCTGACGACCGACCAGTTGTCCAGCCTGACCACCGGCCAGATCAGCGCGATCACCACCGCCAGCATGCAGGCGCTGACCACCGACCAGGTGGTGGCGTTGAGCTCGCTGCAGATCGGCGCGCTGAGCTCGGCCCAGGTGGCCGCGCTGAGCACCCAGGCCGTGGCCGCGATCGAGACCGCCGACATCGGCGCGCTGAAGACCTCGGTCATCGCCGCCCTGTCGACCAACCAGGCGTCCGCGCTGACCACCGACCAGGTGGTGGCGCTGACCGCCGGCCAGGTCGGCGCGCTGACCAGCCTGCAGGTGAGCACGATGGGCACCGCCGCCATCGCCGCCATCGAGACGGCCGACATCGGTTCGCTGAAAACCGCCGCCATCGCCGCGCTGCGCACCGCCGAAGTGGCCGCGCTGACGACCGACCAGATCGGCGCGCTGGGCACCGCCCAGATCGCCGCGATGAGCACCGCCAACCTGGCCTCCGGCCTGACCACCGACCAGGTGGTGGCGATGACCTCGCTGCAACTGGGCGCCCTGAGCACGGCGCAGGTCAACGCGCTGACCACCGGCGCCATCGCCGCGATCGAAACGGCCGATGTCGGTTCGCTGAAGACCTCGATCATCGCCACGCTGCGTTCGGCCCAGGTGGCCTCGCTGACCACCGACCAGGTGGCGGCGCTGACCACCGCCCAGGTCATGGCCCTGAGCACCGCCAACCTGTCGTCGGCGCTGAGCACCGACCAGGTGGTGGCGCTGACCACGACCCAGGTCGCTGTGCTGAGCACGGCCCAGGTGAGCTCGCTGACCACCAACGACATCGCCGCGCTGGGCACCGAGGACGTTGCCGTGCTGAAGACCTCGGTGTTCGCCGCCCTGCAGACCGCCCAGGTGGCCGCGCTGACGACCGACCAGATCGTCGCGCTGTCGAGCCAGCAGGTCGCGGTGCTGAGCTCCAACCAGGTCAAGGCGCTGTCGACCAACCAGATCGTGGCCATCGAGACCGCCGACCTGGCGGGCCTGAAGACCAACGCCATCGCGGCCCTGAGCACCACCCAGATCCGCGCGCTGACGACCGACCAGATCCACTCGTTGAACAGCCAGCAAGTCTGCGCGATCACCAGCGCCCAGGTACCGGGCCTGACGACCGACCAGATCGCGGCGCTGCCTTCGCCACTGGGTACGCCGATCGTGCTGGACCTGAACAACGACGGCATCACCACCCTGGGCCTGTCGGCCGGTGTGAACTTCGACCTGAACGCCAACGGCACCAAGGTCAACACCGGCTGGGTGGGCGGCGGCGACGGCCTGCTGGCCCTGGACCGCAACCATGACGGCGTCATCAACGACGGCGGCGAGTTGTTCGGTTCCGGCACCACGCTGGCCAACGGTCAGAAGGCGACCAACGGCTACACCGCGTTGAACGAGCTCGACACCAACGGCGACGGCGTCATCGATGCCAAGGACAGCGCGTTCGGCGACCTGCGCGTGTGGGTCGATGGCAACGCGGACGGCGTCAGCCAGGCCGACGAGCTGAAATCGCTGGCATCGCTGGGCATCACCAAGCTGAACCTGGATGCCAAGCAGAACGCCTCGGCCAACAACGGCAACATCGTCGGCATCACCTCGACCTACGAGACCGCCGACGGCGCCAGCCACGCGGCAGCGGACGTCTGGTTCCAGACCGGCGCGGCCACGACCAGCCTGACCACCTCGGTGAGCGGCCTGGCCTCGGCGATGTCGAGCTTTGACGCGGCGGCGGCAGCGACCACCACCACGGCCAAGCTGGAAGTGCCGAACAGCGTGAACACGGCGGTGGCGGCGATGGCCGACGCGATCGGCAGCTACGACAACAAGCTGACCGCGACGACCAACTCGGCAGCGAGCGAAGAGACGCTGCGCCTGAAGGCTCTGCAGAGCGGCAACCACCAGGGCTTCCTGGCTGCCAAGTAAGCAAGCAGCTTTCATAGCGTAAGCAAGAACGGCAAGGCCTGCGGGCCTTGCCGTTTTTTTTTACCCTTGAATCTTTTTCGTTTTTCGATTAATCTAAAAAATCGAAACGGAGCTTGTATGACTGCGACACTTAAGCGGCGCCGGCCGGCGTCGGACCCGTTGGTGACGATGGCGTCCAGCCTGGCCGACAAATTGGCGGCCTGGGGGCAACCGGCCGCATCGGACCTGATTGCACGGGCTTTGCGCGAGCTGCTCGATGGACAAGATCAAGCCACCAAGGCGTTGCGGGCGGCCGTCCAGATTCATTTGGCCATCGTGTCGAACGAGAGTTCTGTTACGACGGCAGCCGAAGTCAACAACGAAGAGATGCTCAGCACGGAAGAGGCGGCGCAACTCATGGAATGCAGCCGGCCGTACGTGGCGATGCTGATCGATGCCGAAAAATTGGCCGGCGGAGTGAGGTCCAAGGGCGGCCATCGAAAAGTTCCCAAATCGTCGGTGTTGCGATGGATAGAGACCACGCAGGCCGCCAAGGGAGCTTTAGCCGGTGACACGAACTACCGGAAGGCTGCGGCCGACGCCGGCATGTACGCCGTTCCCGACGAGGCCTACGTGAAGGCCGCCAAGCGGAGCGGTCGACGTGCCGGTTGATGATCACCCGCTGTCTCCAGGCGGCGGCACGCTAGCTGTCCTGGACGCCAACGTGCTTCTTCCGCCGCGATTGTCCGATCTTCTTTTCGATCTGTTCCTGGTTGGTCTGTATCACCCTCGCTGGACAGCGGCCATCGAAGGCGAATTCATCAAGAATTTCGGAGCGTTTGTCTTGGCGGAAGGCGCGAAGAAAAGCAAGTCGATCAAAGCCGCTGCGCCGAACCCGGAACATAACGCCAAGGCCGAACACCGGCTGCATTGCTTTCGCTCGGCGGTAGGGCCGGAGCATGAGGTGCTTCTTTACGACAAGCCCATCTACCAAGGCCTGGTCCCGCCAAATGTGCATGCCGGCGATATTCATGTGGCTTCGGCGGCGTTGGTTCTGCACATCCTTGCTCAGCAAGAGGGCGCCGCAGACAAAGTGTTCATTGTGTCCAACAATCTGAAGCACCTCGCCGTCAAGAAAATGGCGGCGATCGGCATAGATGTCATTTCTCCCGGAGACTTCGTCGACAAATTGAATGCGGTCGCGCCTGCCAGAGTCGAGACTGCCTTATTGAAAACCATTAATGATCTGACCGCTCCGCCCTATACTCAAGCAGATATGCTGTCGCTTTTAATGACACACGGCGCCAACAAGACCGCGAAGTTCTATTCCTCGCGTTGGCATGTGGAGATATATTAATTTCGGGACAGCACCGTGGCCGTTGCAGGCGCCGAACAACAAGGTAAATTGCGCTGTGTTTGCGCCACACAAAAACCTCCCGGAAACACTGCGCTGGGTTAGAATCCGAAGGCTGGCACGATAGTGCGCTAATGCAAGCTTTTCCCAGCTCTTACCCATTCATCAGGCCTATGCACGATAAATTTCCCCACACCGCGATCCAGTGTCTGACAGCGATCGCGCAGCATCACGGTCTGCAAATCAATCCTGAACGCCTGATCGACGACTATGCGCTGCGCGCGGAAGAGCCGGGCACCGGCGCGCTGCTGCGGATCGCCTCGGACATCGGCCTCAAGGCCAAGGCCGACAAGCTGACCTGGTCGCGCCTGATGGCGCAGGGCGGCGTGTTCCCGCTGATGGCGCGCCTGGTCGACGGCAACATGGTGATCGCGGTCGGCGTCAAGCCCGGCGAGAACGGTGCCGAAGACCAGGTGGCCGTGCTCAATCCCGTCAACGCCAACGCCGCCGTGGTGATGGTCGGCCGCGCCGACTTCGAGCAGCGCTGGCACGGCGACGTGCTGTTCATCAAACGCCAGCACAAGTTGAACGACCCCAACCAGCCGTTCGGCCTGCGCTGGTTCATCCCCGAGATCCTGAAACAAAAGGCCGCGTTCCGCGACATCTTCATCGCCGCCATCGCCATGCAGCTGCTGGCGCTGGCCTCGCCGATCTTCTTCCAGCTGGTGATCGACAAGGTGCTCACGCACCAGAGCGTGACCACGCTGCAGGTGCTGGCGGTGGGCATCATCGCCGCGCTGGTGTTCGACGCCACCTTCGGCTTCCTGCGCCAGACGCTGACCCTGGCCGCCTCCAACAAGATCGACATGCGCCTGACGCGCCGCGTGTTCAGCCACCTGCTGTCGCTGCCGATCGACTTCTTCGAGACCACCAGCGCCGGCGTGGTCACGCGCCACATGCAGCAGCTGGAAAAGATCCGCAGCTTCCTCACCGGCCGCCTGTTCTTCACCGCGCTGGACCTGATCGCGCTGCTGGTGTTCGTGCCGATTTTGTTCAGCTACTCGTTCAAGCTGGCCATGATCGTGCTGCTGTTCGCCGCCATGATCGCCGGCGTGGTGATGGCCATGGTGCCGACCTTCCAGCGCCGCCTCAACGCGCTGTACTCGGCCGAGGGCCAGCGCCAGGGCATGCTGGTCGAGACCATCCACGGCATGCGCACCGTCAAGGCATTGGCGATCGAGCCGTCGCAGCGCCGCATCTGGGACCAGCGCTCGGCCGAAGCCATCACCATGCACTTCCGCGTCGGCCAGATCTCGATCGCCGGCAACGCCGTCACCGACTTCCTCGGCAAGCTGCTGCCGGTCACGCTGATCGTGGTGGGCGCCGCCGACGTGTTCGACAGCACGCTGTCGGTGGGCGCGCTGATCGCCTTCCAGATGCTGTCGGGCCGCGTCACGCAGCCGCTGATCTCCATCGTCGGCCTGGTCAACGAATACCAGGAGACCGCGCTGTCGGTACGCATGCTGGGCGAGGTGATGAACCGCGCGCCCGAGGGCCGCGCCGGCGCCAACGGCCTGCGTCCGATTCTGCAGGGCGAGATCCGCTTCGACGACGTCACCTTCCGCTATCCGGGCGCGCAGGCGATGGCGCTGGACAAGGCCCGCTTCACCATCGAGCCGGGCACGGTGGTCGGCATCGTCGGCCGCTCCGGCTCCGGCAAGACCACCCTGACCAAGCTGATCCAGGGCCTGTATCCGGTGCAGGAGGGCATCGTCCGCTTCGACGGCATCGACGCCCGCGAGATCGAGCTGTCGCACCTGCGGCGCCAGATCGGCGTGGTGTTGCAGGAGAACTTCCTGTTCCGCGGCACCGTGCGCGAGAACCTGTCCGTCACCAAGCCGGACGCCACCTTCGAGGAACTGGTGGAGGCGGCCGCCGCCGCCGGCGCCGACGAGTTCATCGAGCGCCTGCCGATGGGCTACGACACCGTGCTGGAGGAGAACGCCTCCAACCTGTCCGGCGGCCAGAAGCAGCGGCTGTCGATCGCCCGCACGCTGGTGGCCAAGCCGCGCATCCTGATCCTGGACGAGGCCGCCTCGGCGCTGGATCCGGAATCGGAGGCCATCTTCATCAGCAACCTGTCGCGCATCGCGGTGGGCCGCACGGTGGTGATGATCTCGCACCGCCTGTCGACGCTGGTCAACGCCGACAAGATCATGGTCATGCAACAGGGCCGGCTGATGGACGCCGGCCGCCACGAAGAACTGCTCACCCGTAGCGACACTTACCAGCACTTATGGAACCAGCAAACAAGTCACCTCTAAGCCTCAAGCGCCGCCGCAAGGACGAAACCGAAATCGCGTTTCTGCCGGACGCCGACGCCATCGAGCGCGGCCCGCTGCCCAAGTTCGTGCGCCTCACGCTGCACGTGATGCTGGCCGCCTTCGTGTTCTTCATCGTCTGGGCCAGCGTCTCGCCGGTGGAGAAGATCGTGGTGGCGCACGGCCGCCTGGTCAATCCGCTGCCCAACATCGTGGTGCAGCCGCTCGACACCTCCATCATCCAGAGCATCGAGGTGCGGGTCGGCCAGGTGGTGAAAAAAGGCCAGGTGCTGGCGCGGCTGGACCCGACCTTCACCGCCGCCGACGAGCAGCAGCTGCGCGTGCGCCTGGACAGCCTCAACACCCAGGCCGCCGGCCTGCGCGCCGAGCTGGCGGGTCAGCCGGGCGCCGTCACCGGCAGCGGCTCCTCCGCCGACAGCCTGCTGCAGGCGCAGCTGTCGACCGAGCGCAAGGCCAACTTCGAGGCGCAGAAGAACAAGATGGACCAGAACATCGCGCGCCTGAAGGCCGGCCTGGAAACCAACAAGCACGACCAGGTGATCCTGGCCCAGCGCGTCAAGTCGCTGCGCGAGGTGGAGGCGATGCAGGAGCAGCTGATGGCCGAGCAGTTCGGCGCCAAGATGCACCTGCTGGAGGCGCGCGACCGCCGCCTCGAGGTCGAGCGCGACATGGACCTGCAGCGCAACAAGGCGATCGAGATGGCCAGCGAGCTGGCCTCGGCCCAGGCCGAGCGCTCCGCGTTCGACAAGAGCTGGCGCCAGAAGACCATGGAGGACCTGCTCAGCGCCACGCGCGACCGCGACGGCATCAACGAGCAGCTGGCCAAGGCCGACAAGCGCCACAAGGCGATCAACATGGTGGCGCCGGCCGACGGCGTGGTGCTGGAGATCGGCAAGCTGTCGGTGGGCTCCATCGTGCGCGAGGCCGAGCCGCTGTTCACGCTGGTGCCGCTGGGCGCGCAGCTGGAGGCCGAGGTGCAGATCGACTCGCTCGACATCGGTTACATCAAGCA
The DNA here is from genome assembly GCF_013369445.1 of Duganella sp. BJB1802. Taxonomy (NCBI): domain Bacteria; kingdom Pseudomonadati; phylum Pseudomonadota; class Betaproteobacteria; order Burkholderiales; family Oxalobacteraceae; genus Duganella; species Duganella sp. BJB1802. Next base: position 269,049 of record NZ_JABWEF010000007.1, read on the forward strand.
GGGCGCGCCGGTCCACATCAAGGTCGACGCCTTTTCGTTCCAGCAGCACGGCATGTTGGAGGGCAAGGTGCGGACCATCAGCCAGGACGCCTTCAAGCGCGAGACCACCGACAAGAACGGCGGCGGCCTGGACGCCTACTACCTGAGCCGCATTCCCTACACCGGCAAGCTGCGCAAGCTGCCCGAGGGCGCCCAGCTGCTGCCGGGCATGACGGTGTCGGCCGAGGTGGTGGTGGGCCACCGCACGGTGATGTCCTACCTGCTGTACCCGCTGACGCGGGCGATGGACGAATCGATACGCGAACCCTAAAATCAGAAGCGGAGGCTGCCCGTGTTCTCCATCATCATCCCGACCCACGACCGGCCGCTGCTGCTGACGCGCACGCTTGAATCGCTGATCGCCCAGACCTGCCAGGACTTCAAGGTGGTGATCGTGTCCGACACGGCCGGCTACCTGCCGCCGTACAACCAGCTGAACCAGCTGGCCGGCCGCTTCGACTACGTGCTGCGCTGCAGCGGCAAGCCGGGGCCGGCCGCCAGCCGCAACCTCGGGCTGGCGATCGCCGACGGCGAATACATCCTGTTCCTCGACGACGACGACACCTACCGGCCCGACCACCTGGCCAGGCTGAAGGCGCGCCTGCTGCGGGACAAGCCGGAGCTGCTGTTCCACGACTTCCAGATCCAGAACGAGGACCGCACGGTGTTCCCGCCGGCCCTGCTGCCGGGCGGGCAGACGGTGTCGATCGCCGACGTCACGCAGGACAGCGTCTACGTGCGCAACCGCATCCCGAACAGCTGCGTGGCCTACCGCCGCGACGTGCTGGAGGGCGTGCGCAACGAGACCGACCTGATCATCTACGAGGACTGGGATTTCCTGCTGGCCGCGCTGCAAGGGCGGCGGCTGGTGCACCACCCGCTGGACGGCGTGGTGATCCACAAGAGCGCCGCGACGGCGCCGGAGAACATGCGGCGGGGGAATTCGCGCGACGACCAGATCGTCGACGTGATGCTGCAGCTGTACCGCAAGCATCCGGCGCCCAACATGGCCACGCGGCTGGCGCGCCAGGCGCTGATGGGCAGCGCCGGCGTGGTGCTGGAGCTGGCCTACTTCTGACTAGCTGGCATGGAACAGGGCCAGGCCCTGCGGCAGGTCCACCCTGGGCCGCCAGCCGGGCACGCTGCGGTAGTGCTGCCATGGCACCATCACCTCGCGCGCGCGGTAGGGGCGGCCGCCCCAGACGATGTCCAGCGGCTTGCCGCTGACCTGCGCGTACAGCGCGGCGATGTCGCGCAGCGGCAGCGGATGGCCGCTTGAGACGCCGTATTCCTCCAGCGCGTTGAGCTGCGTGCCGTCGGCCAGCTGCTGGTAGGCCAGCAGGTAGGCGTCGATGACGTCGTCGATATACACCAGGTCCACCAGTTGCTCGCCGGGCGACATCTCCAGCGAGCTGCCCTCCAGCGCCACCCGCTTGAGCAGGTTCAGCACCTTGGGCCGGGTGTCGCCGGCGCCGTAGGTGTCGAACAGCTTGAGCGTGACCACGCGCAGGCCGTGCACCTCGACGTAGTAGCGCAGCAGCGCGCCGAAGGCTTGCTTGGTGGCCGCGTACAGGCAGACCGGGTTGTAGCCGGCGCCGCTGTAGTGCTCCCACGAGGTCCCGGTGTTGACCAGGCGCTGCACGCCGCAGGCCGCCATCGCTTCCACCAGCTGGGTGGAAAACAGCAGGTTGGAGGTGATCAGGCGTTCGACGTCCTCCGGCTTGTGCGTCGCCAGGAACAGCGAGGCCAGGTGGAACACGGCTTCCGGCGCGGCGGCGCGCATGATCTCGATCAGCTGGTTGATGCCGCCATCGTGCCGGTGCAGGCGCAGCTGTCCGCCCTCCGGCGGCAGGCCGGCGGTGGACGAGCCCTCGCGCAGCAGCAGGTGGACTTCCCAGCCGTCGGCCAGCAGGCGGCGCGTCAGCGCGGCGCCGACAAAGCCGGAGGCGCCGGTGACCAGCGCGCGGCGCGCGGCCGCGCTCATGCCTGCGCTCCGGCGGCGCCGTCGTACACGAACGGCGAGTCGAACTCGGCCAGCGTGGCGAACTGGCGGTCGCGCGCCGACATGACCGGGTCCTGCACCGGCCACGGGATGCCGGCCGAGTTCCACAGCAGGCCGCTGTCGTTGTCGGGCGCGTAGGTGGTGGTGACCTTGTACACCATCAGCGACGGCTCGCCGAGCGAGCAGAAGCCGTGCGCCAGGCCGGCCGGCAGGTACAGCATGTGGCCGTTCTCCGCGCTCAGCTCCAGCGTGATGTGCCGGCCGTAGGTGGGCGAGCCGCGCCGCAGGTCGACCGCCGCGTCCAGCACCGCGCCCTGCACGCAGTACACCAGCTTGGCGTGCTCGTGCGGCGGGGTCTGGAAGTGCAGGCCGCGCACCACGCCGCGGTGCGAGGCCGAGTAATACTCTTCGGCGAAATCGGTGGCCAGGCCGTGCTGGCGGAAGATCTCTTCGTGGAACACCTTGACGAAGCTGCCGCGCTCGTCGTGGCGGACGTCGGGGATGATGTGGAAGCAGCCGGGGATGACGGTGGGGACGATGTTCATGGCGTTCAGGTGTTGGGGTAGGCGGCGTTCAGCAGCACCAGCGCGCGCGAGATCACCTTGTCGGCGCCCCATTCGGCGATGCGTTTGGACAGCAGGAAGGCTTGCAGGCGCTCGCAGCAGTAAGCCATGCTGCGGTCCGCGTAGCCGGGCCGTTGCGCGTAGTGGTGGCGGTAGTAGCGCGACATCACCAGCTCCAGGTCGTGCACGATCTCGACGAACCACTGCACCGGGATGTACGCCACGGTGGGCGCGGTGATGAAGGACGGGTTGCTGAGGAAGTTGACCGCCTCCAGGTTGGTGATCACGCCGCAATCGATGGCGTCGCCGAAGAACATCAGCATGTCGCGCGCCACGCCGTTGGCCTCGTATTGCTGCAGCACGTTGCCGCCGAAGGTGACCGAGATCGGCACGATCGGCGTCTGGCCGTCGCCGTAGAAATGCTCGGGCTTGACCCGCGCCAGCATGTCCGGGTGGGCGTGGTAGTTGAAGCCGGTCAGCACGCCGATCGGCTCGGTCAGCGCGAACCGGCGGTAGTGGCAAAAGCCGACGAAGCCGGTGGCCTTCTCGGCGATCAGGCGGCGGCGGATTTCAAACAGCGCCAGGTATTCGCCCAGGTAGCGGTTGGCCAGCGCCTTTTCCGGCGTCAGCAGCTCGCTCATGGCCAGGCCGCGCTCCGGCACGTAGTCGCCGGAACCGACCATGGTCATAAAGTCCGGCATCTCCCAGCCGAACGGCGCGTGGGCGATGCAATAGTAGCGCAGGGTGTCGTTCATGGTGCTCATGCCGGCATGGCTTTGATCAGGTAGTGGGACGGCTGCGCCGCCTCCATCAGCGGCTCGGGCGCGACGCCGCTGCGCAGCGCTTGCAGGCGCAGCGCGGTTTCGACGTCGGCCGGCAGCGGGCCCGGATTGAGCATGATGCCGTTGACCACCCGGAAGCCGTTGTCCTCGAACAGCGCCACCATGGCGTCGATCTCCAGCTGGTGGCGCGGGGGCCGCTCCGGCGCTTGCCAGTGGGCGCCGTTGGCGACGCGGGCCACCACGCAGGCGTCGTACTGGATCGCCCGGCGCAGCTGCGCCAGCACCCGCGCCGGCTGCGCGAACTGTTCCAGCGTGGCGTCGAAGATCCAGGCGTCGGCCCAGGTGAGCTGCTGGTACAAGCCCTGGCCGGCGGTGTCGAGGTCGGCCTGGTAGACCCGCTCGGCGTAGGCGCGCGCGCGCTGGGCGCCGGCCGCCTCGGGGTCGACCACCAGCAGGCACGAGGCCGGATAGAGGGCGTGGTAGTGGCGCGCCAGTTCGCCGTCGCCGGCGCCGGCCTGCACCAGCAGGCGGGCGTTCGGCGGCAACAGGTTGGCCAGCGGCGCGACGTGGGCCGTTGCGGCCTCCGCTAGACTCATGGCCGCCTCAGAAGTTGACGCCGAAGAAGGCTTCCAGCTTCTCGACCGCGAAGTCCAGCATCTCGCGCGTCAGGCCGGGGAACACGCCGATCCAGAAGGTGTCGTGCATGATGCGGTCGGTGTTGGTCAGCTCGCCCGAGACGCGGTAGTTGCGGCCGATCATGTAGGGCTGGCGCGTCAGGTTGCCGGCGAACAGCAGGCGGGTGCCGATCTTGTGCTGGTCCAGGTAGGTCAGCAGGTCGACCCGCGAGACGTTGGCCTCGGGCTTGAGCGTCATCGGGAAGCCGAACCACGACGGGTCGGAATGCTCGGTGGCCTGCGGCAGGATCAGGAACTCGGCGCACGATTGCAGGCGCTCGGTCAGGTAGGCGAAGTTGTCCTTGCGGGCCTGGATGAAGCCGGGCGCGCGGTCGATCTGCGCCAGGCCGCAGGCGGCCTGCATGTCGGTGATCTTCAGGTTGTAGCCCAGGTGGCTGTAGGTGTACTTGTGGTCGTAGCCTTCCGGCAGCGTGCCGAAGCACTGGCAGAAGCGCTTGCCGCAGGTGTTGTCCTTGCCCGGCGCGCAGTAGCAGTCGCGGCCCCAGTCGCGGAACGATTCGGCGATCATCTTCAGCTCGGGATTGTTGGTGAACACCGCGCCGCCTTCGCCCATCGTGATGTGGTGCGCCGGGTAGAACGACATGGTGCCGATGTCGCCGAAGGTGCCGACCATCTTGCCGTGGTAGGTGGAGCCGAGGGCGTCGCAGCAGTCCTCGATCAGCCACAGGTTGTGCTTTTTGCAGATCGCCGTGATGACGTCCAGGTTGTACGGGTTGCCCAGCGTGTGGGCCAGCATGATGGCCTTGGTCTTGGGCGAGATCGCCGCCTCCAGCTGGGTGACGTCGATGTTGTAGGTGCCCAGCTCCACGTCCACGAACACCGGCACCGCGCCGAACTGGATGATGGGGTTGACGGTGGTCGGGAAGCCGGCCGCCACGCCGATCACCTCGTCGCCCTGCTGGATCGCGCGGGCGCCCAGCTTGGGCGAGGTCAGCGTGTTGAACGCGACCAGGTTGGCCGACGAGCCGGAGTTCACGGTGATCAGGAAGTCCACGCCGATCAGCTTGGCCAGCTTGGCCTCGAACTGGTCGTTGAAGCGGCCGGTGGTCAGCCAGGCGTCCAGCGAGGCCTCGACCATCAGTTCCATCTCCGGCGCGCCCACCACCTTGCCGGCCGGCGGTATCACCGTCACGCCGGGTTCGAAGGCCTTGGGCACGCTGGCCAGCGCGCCGTATTCGGCCACCAGCTGGTTGATTTGCGCGCGGAGTTGTTCTTTGGTTTTTGCTTCACTCATGATTGCTGCCTTAGATATGTGCGGTGTTTTGATAGGTGTCGATCTGCGCCAGCGTCAGCGCGCGCATGTCCTCGCCCCGGGCGTGCGCCTGGTGCCAGGCCACGATCATGTCGATGGTGTGGCCCAGGTGCCAGCGCGGCTGCCAGCGCAGGCGGGCGCGGGCCTTGGAGCAGTCCAGCTTGAGGTAGTGCGCCTCGTGCGGCTGCGGCGCGCTGTCCAGTTCCCACGAGGCGCCCTGGCCCCAGCTCTCGCACAGGCGCGAGATGATCCACTCGACCGGGCGGGCGTCGATGTCGTGCGGGCCGAAGTTGAAGCCCTCGGCGAACGCCGCGCCTTGCTGGTACAGGTGTTCGGCCAGCGTCAGGTAGCCCGACAGCGGCTCCAGCACGTGCTGCCACGGGCGGATCGCGTGCGGGCTGCGGATCCGCACCGGCTTGCCGGCGCCGATGGCGCGCACCATGTCCGGGATCAGGCGGTCCTCGGCCCAGTCGCCGCCGCCTATCACGTTGCCGGCGCGGCCCGAGGCCAGCGCCACGCCGTGCTCGGCGTATTGTTCGGGATTGAAGAAGGACGAGCGGTAGCCGGCCGTCACCAGCTCGGCGCAGGCCTTGCTGTTGCTGTACGGGTCGTAGCCGCCGAAGGCTTCGTTCTCGCGGTAGCCCCAGGCCCATTCCTTGTTCTCGTAGCACTTGTCGCTGGTGACGTTGACCACCGCCTTGATGCCGGGCGTGTTGCGCACCGCCTCGAAGAAATGCACCAGGCCCATGACGTTGGTGGCGTAGGTCTCCACCGGATGGGCGTAGGAATGGCGCACCAGCGCCTGCGCCGCCATGTGGATGACGATTTCCGGGCGCGCCTTCAGCATGGCCTCGCGCAGGGCGGCGCCGTCGCGGATGTCGCCGATGATGGAGGTCATGCCGTCGGCCACCCGGGCCGTCTCGAACAGGCTGGGCTGGCTTGGCGCTTCGAGCGCGTAGCCGGTGACGTGCGCGCCCAGTTGCTGCAACCACAGGCTCAGCCAGCTGCCCTTGAAACCGGTGTGCCCGGTCAGGAAGACACGCTTGCCGCGCCAGAAACCGGGCGTCATGGCCATCGCTTCCACGGCGCCTTGCCGCTTTCCCACAGGTCCTCCAGGTGGATCTTGTCGCGCAGCGTGTCCATCGGCTGCCAGAAGCCGTGGTGGCGGTAGGCGTCCATCTGGCCGTCCTTGGCCAGGTTTTCCATCGGCTCTTTTTCCCAGATGGTGGCGTCGTCGCTGACGTAGTCGATCACCTTGGGCGAGAGCACGAAGTAGCCGCCGTTGATCCAGGCGCCGTCGCCCTGCGGTTTTTCCATGAAGCTGACGATGCGCTGGCCGTCGATCTCGACCGCGCCGAAGCGGCCGGGCGGCTGCACCGCCGTCATGGTGGCCAGCTTGCCGTGCTGCTTGTGGAAGGCGATCGAGGCGGTGATGTCGATGTCGGCCACGCCGTCGCCGTAGGTGAAGCAGAACGCCTCCTCGTTTTCGAGGTGCTTGCGCACGCGCTTGAGGCGGCCGCCGGTCAGGGTGTCGGCGCCGGTGTCGATCAGCGTGACGCGCCACGGTTCGGCGTGGCGCTCGTGCACTTCCATGCTGTTCTGCTGCAGGTCGAAGGTGACGTCCGACGTGTGCAGGAAGTAGTTGGCGAAGAATTCCTTGATCACGTAGCCGCGGTAGCCGCAGCAGATGACGAAGTCGTTGATGCCGTGGCTGGAATAGCTCTTCAGGATGTGCCATAGGATAGGCTTGCCGCCGATTTCCACCATCGGTTTCGGCTTGACCGTGGTCTCTTCGCTGAGCCGTGTGCCCAGTCCACCAGCCAGTATGACTGCTTTCATGCTATCCCCGGATTGTTATGAGTTGACGCAGACCATATTGTCTATTGCGCCCGGGCTATTTTAAACGAAAAGCAGGGGCTGTTTGGTGCCACAGACCGGGCGATGGCGATTTACCACAGTTATTGCGCGGCCGGCTGTCGATAGCCATTTCAAGGGGCGCCGCCGGTTCTCGAATGATAAAAACAATGGGAAATATAAAGTACAAAATTACAACAAAATATGCGTGGCGGCGGGGTAATATTCACTTTCGACGTGCAATTTTCATACTGAATCATTCACCCAAAAGGAACTACAAAATGAAAGCTAAGAATTTCCTGCGGTCAGTTGTTTTGATCAGTGCAGCGTTGGCCGCCTCGGCGCAGGCCAGCACGTACAGCTTCAGTTTCCCGACATCGAGTTCGACGGTGGTTGCGTCGATCGGCTCGGTGTCGCCGACCGAGATCGGCTATTTCTGGTCGATGACCCGTGGCGACGCCGTCTCGCAAAGCTATGTGGGCAGCGGCGTGTTCGGCACGACCAACCTTGAGCTGGACCTGAACGTCACCAGGAACGTCCTGAGCAGCGGCGCCAGCGTGCAGTGGGATGTGCTGGTCAACGGCCAGGATGTCGGCGACTGGAACGTCACCCAGGGCAGCGGCACCGGGATCAACCATCTGAGCCTGAACTTCGGCGCGGTCGGCGGCGAATTCAATTCGCTGGCGCTGGTGGTGAAAAACAATGTGCCCTCCGGCCAGGGCTCGATCGCGCTCGGCCTCGACACGCGGGGCTCGGTCACCGCCGTGCCGGAGCCGGAGACCTATGGCATGTTGCTGGGCGGTCTGGCCGTCGTCGGCCTGATGGCCCGCCGCAAGCGCGCCTAGCGCCTCAGGCGGTCAGCAGCAGCTGGTAGCCGACGCGCATCGTGCGCTGTAGCGCGTCGACCCGATGGGCGGCGTCGGCCGCCAGCTGGACGTAGTGGGTGACGACGAGGGTATTCAATTCGGCCAGTCGGGCCGACAGCAGTTGCCGGAAGCGTTCCGGCGGTTCGAAGCGATGGCCGTGCGTGCGCGCCTGGAACAGCAGCTCCAGCGCCTCGATGCCGGCCTCCAGCCGGGCCAGCGGCGTGGCCGCCGCGGCCGGCGCGGCGCGGTAGCTCGACAGCGGTCGCGGCAGGTAGACATAGTCGCCGCCGGCCAGCGCGGTCAGCGCGGTGGCGATCTCGGCGCGGTCCAGGTAGGGACGATCATGATAGTGGCCGAACGCCGGCCCGATGCCGGCGCGCTTGTACAGCAGCGCGCCCGGCGCGCACACGGCGGCCGCCGCGCCGCTGTCGCCGCTCAGCAGCAGCTCGGCCAGCGAGCCGCCGCCGACGGCGATTTCATCGGCGAACAGCGGCGCCGCCGGCAGCGCCTGGCCGTCCGGCGCGCGCGGCTGGCGCCAGCAGGCCACCAGGCTCACTTGTGGATGATCGAGGAAATAGGGCAGCATGACGGCGATCTTGTCCGGCGCCAGCGTGTCGCCGGCCGGCGCCACCGCGATGTAGGCGCCCAGCGCCAGGGCCAGGCAGTGGTTCAGGTTGTCCAGCGGCGTCAGGCCGGGCGCGGGTGCGTAGCGCAGGCGGCGGTGGGCTTTCAGGTGCGGTTTGAGCAGCGGCAGGCAGGCGCCGCCGGGGCTGCTGTCGCCGACGATGATTTCGCAGTGGGCGTAGGTTTGGGCCAGTGCGCTGAGCAGCGTGGTTTCCAGCGATAGCGGATCGTCGGCCGGGATCAGGATGCTGACCAGCCCTGCGCCGCGAACGCCGGACGCTGCGCCGTCGTGGGCCGTGCCCGGCGGGCCGGGGCGCGTTGCAGCGGCTGCGGCGCGTGCTGCGTTCGCGAGGGCGGGGCTGACACCTTTGGCGACGCGCAGGTACAGCTGCTCCAGGTCGGCCACCAGTTGCGGGGTGTCGAACAGCGGCGCGCTGTCGCGGTGCTTGCGCAGGCGGTTGCGCAGCCGCGCCAGTTCCTTGGGACGCTCGGCCAGGCGCACCGCGCGCGCCTCGTATTTTTGCTCGCTGGCCGTGACCAGTTCCGGCAGCCCGGCCGCGAGCAGCAGGCTGGCGCTGGTGCGGCTGGCGCTGCCCCGGCCCGTGCTGGTCAGCAGCGGCAGGCCGGCCCACAGCACCTCGCCGGCGATGTCGGCCGACGCGTGCGGCGCGGTGTCGAGGAACAGGTCGGCGGCCAGCCAGCGCGCGGCTTGCTGGTCCGGTGAGGCCGGCTCGGCAAAGCACAGGCGTTCGCTGGGGACGCCGCGCTGCATGGCCGCCACGCGCAGGTTGTCGCGCACCGCTTCACTGGCGGATTGCAGCCATAGCACGCTGTCCGGCACTTGATGCAGGATGCGCATCCAAGTGGCGAAGCGCTCCGGCGTGATGTGCTCGGGTGCGCTGAAGCAGCAGTAGACGAAGCCGGGCTCCGGCAGGCCTAGAGCGGCGCGGGCGGACGGCGCGGGCGCAGTCAGCGCGGCCTTGCGCGTCGCGGGCGGGAAGGGCGACGCAGACCAGGAGGGCGCTGTGGGCCGGGACGACGGCGCGGACGGGGCAGCCGACGCAGAGCAGGACAGCGGACCGTGCCGCGACGGCATGGCGGGCCGGGACGGCAGCGGCGCCAGTGGCCGCCGGCGATCCTGCGGCTGGAAGCAGTGCGGCAGGTACAGTGGCTGTTCGGTGTAGTGCGGCGCCAGCGCCGGCGGCAGCGTGACGGCGTCGGCCAGCACGTAGTCGATGGCGGCCATGGCGCTGGTGCCGGGCTGGCCCAGCCAGGCGATCTGCACCGGCGCGGCGCGATGCTGCAAAATCCCCGGCCGCGCGCCCGGCAGCCGGCCGTGCAGGTCGACCAGGATGTCGATCTCGTGCGAGCGGATCGCCTGCGCCGCCTCGGCGTCGCTCAGCGTGGCGATCGGCACGTGCAAGTCCATGCCGCGCAGCAGGCGTTGGCGCAGGGCCGAGCCGTCCTCGGGGCTCCAGCAGAAGCCGTAGACTTCGACCAATCCTCGATCGTGCAGCTCGAACACCTCGGCCACCATCCGCCCCACCGGTTGCGCGCCGAAGCCGCAAGACAGGTAGCCGACGCGCAGCTTGCGGTGGCCGTAGCCGTCGCCGTCGGCCAGCGGCGCGGGGGGCGGCGGCAGCGTGGCGCGCACCTCGCGCTGTGCGGCCGCCAGCTGGCGCGCCGGATCGTCGCTCAGGTCCAGCATCGCCAGCGCCGAGGTGGCATGGCGCAGCGCGCTTTCGCTCAGGCCGGGCACGAAGCCGACCACCGGCCACGCGCACAGCTTCCGGCGCAGGTTCAGCCACTGCGGCGCGATCAGCGGTTGGCGCGGGTCCAGTTGCAGGCTGTGCAGCAGCGCCTGCTCGGCCTGCGGCAGATCGCCCTGCGCCTCGGCCAGCCGGCCGATGTTGTTGTACAAGCGGATCTGCAGCACCGGCGACGCGGCCGCCGCCGTGTCGAGATCGTCCAGCGCGGCGCGCCACTGCGCCAGCGCCGCTTCCGGCTGGCGTTGGCGCTCCAGCAGCGCGCCCAGTCCCAGCTGGCTTTCGGTGAAGCCGGGACGCAGCCGCAGCGATTGCCGGTAGCCGCGCTCGGCGCCGGCCTCGTCGCCCGCCTGCAGCTGCACCACGGCCAGGTTGTACCAGGCCACGTATTCCAGCGGCGAGTCGCAATGCTCCAGCCACAGTTGGTACAGCGAGATGGTTTGCTCGGTCCGGCCCTGCGCGGTCAGCAGGCCGGTCAGGCCGATCAGGTCGATGATGGCCAGCTCGCCCAGCCGCGCCAGGGCCAGCGCCAGCGTGCCCGCCTCGGCCAGGTTACCGGCCGCCATCGCCTGCTGCAGTTGCTGGGACATGGGCGGGCTCCGGTCGGGTAGTGTGGCGTTAGTGCTGCTCGGCCAGCATCAGCACGCCGACCAGGTCGAGGTAGCGCTCGGGCGCGTCCGGCAGGCCGGGGGCGTAGCAGTCGAAGCCGGTCTGCGCGCCGCCGGCCTGCTCCGGCACCGACACCGCCAGCCGGCTGGCGCCGTACGGACGCAGCAGGCTGTGGCTCCACAGCAGCGGCAGCGGTATGCTGGAGTAGACGAAGGGCAGCGTCTCGGTGTCGGCGTGGCGGGTGGCCACGCGGGCGTTGAAGGCCAGGCCGTCGTCGCTGCTCAGCTCCAGTTGCAGCGCGTCGTGGTGCGGATCGGATTTGAGGAACAGCGCCAGCGGGAACATCTCGCTGTTCAGCTCCAGCCGGCTGCCGGGCAGCATGCGCAGGTAGTCCAGCTGCATCAGGCGGTTGCCGGTGTGGCCGGGCTGCACCGGCCCGGTGGTGAACTGTTGCAGGTTCAGGCCGGGCAGGTACATCGCCTGCAACTTGGCGAACGGCGACACCGCCTGCAAGCGCGCGGCCGTGACCGACAGCGGCTCGGCGTGCTGCGCCGCCAGCGTCAGCAGCCGCTGGGCGACGATGGCGCCGACGATGGAGGTGGCGTGCGGCGTGTCGTAGTGGGCCGGGTCGCGGTACAGCCAGGCCGGCGCGCGGCCCAGGAACAGCGACGACAGCGCGGCGCGCACGTCGATCACCGGCAGGGCCAGCTGCTCGAAGGCGCGCAGCTGGGCGTCGTAGATCGGGTGCGGCGCGGCCGACGAGAAGTGCTGCTGCTGCGCCAGCACCAGCGGCACGAAGTGGGCCGCCGGGTACAGCTGGGCGGCGGCCTTGAGCAGCAGGTGGAAGCAGAACAGCCACGACTCGGCGCCGCCGGGGCGCGGCGCGAAGTGGCCGGTGTCGTTGATCGAGTACTCGTACAGCACCACGTCCACCGGCCTGCCGTCGTAGGTCTCGTACAGCCGGCCGATGGCCGACAGCGAGGTGGTGGCGCCCACCGAGATCTGCACGATGTCGGCCTCGGTGTAACCCTGCAGCGAGTGCGCCAGGTGGGTGACGTAGCCGTCCTTGAGCAGCGAGTTGGAGCCGCCGATGATGAGGACTCGCATGGCGTCAGGCCGGCACGGCGGTGATGAGGTAGCGTTGCGCCATCGCGTCCTGCGCGGCCAGCTCGGGATCGCTGCCGCTGGCCTGGGCCAGCTGGCGCAGGATGGGCATGAAGGCCTCGCGGCCCGGCTCGTTGAAGATCACCGGCACGCCGCCGCTCATGCGGAAGCCGGCCTGCTGCAGCAGCTCCAGCAGCGAGCCGCGCGTGAAACCGTGCAGCTCGTCCGGCTGCATGACGCCGTCGGCGCGGTAGCGGAAGTCGCCCATGTTCAGGCGCACCTGCACGCTCCAGTGCTGCAGGTTGCGGACCGACAGCGCCAGCGTGCCGCCCGGCGCCATGCCGGCGCGGATGGACTTGAGCACGGCCAGCGGATCGCGCACGCGCTCCAGCGCGCCGTCCAGCACCCACAGGTCGGCCTGCGCCACCTGGCGCTCGCGCTGCGGGTCCGGGCTCTCGATGTCCTGGCTGTAGACGAAATCGCAGTGCGCGCGCGCCTGCTCGGCGGCGATGGCGTCGCGCTCGATGCCGGTGTAGTTGCACAGCGGGTGGCGCTGCTTGTAGGCCTTGGCGAAGGCGCCGTCGCCGCAGCCCAGCTGCACCACCTTGACTGCGGCCGGCGCGAAGTCCAGCAGCTGCTGGTTGATTTGCACGCTGGCGGCCGGCTTGTCGTAGTGGTAGCCGCCGGTGCGGCGCACCGTGCCCTGCCAGTCGTGGCGGATGAAGATGCGTTGCGCCGGCTGGTCGCTGAAATCGTTGTTGACCCAGGCGATGTTGCGCATCAGGCGCTCGCTCTGGCCGGCCTGCGCCATCGCCACCATCGGCGGCAGCATCGGCGCGCCGTGCTTGACCGGCAGCGGCCACTGGCGCACCACCTCGATGTTGGTCAGCATGCAGGCCGGGTGCAGGTAGGGCATGCTGCCCTCGCCGTGCGGCTGGCCGTCGGCGTTGACCGGCGTGACGTTGCCGACGCCGTACATGTGCGGCTCCAGGTTCTCCGCCAGCGATTCGAGGAAGCCGCGCTTGAGGATCTCGACGTCGGAGTCGAGGAACAGCACCCGGCCGGACAATTCAAGATTCTCGATCGCCCACGCCATGCCGGGGCCGTGGTGGATGTTGTAGCCGAACGGGATGAAGCGCACGCCCGGGTATTGGGCGGCGATCGGCGCGATCTGCGCGGCGATCTCCGGCGTGGAGCCGTCGATGATGGTGACCGGGTTGTGCGGGTAGAACTGGCGGAAGGTGCCCAGCAGCGAGGCGATCAGGTCGGGCGCGTTGTAGGACACGGCGATCATCGGAATCTGGTCGATATTCATGGGGGCTTTCGTCGTGTGGGTTGCGTCGGCTGCGGTTGCGGGCAGCGCCACGCGCCGCATGGCCGCTTCCAGGTTGCGCACCAGGCGCGGCGTGTCGAACAGCGCGCAGCTCAGGCGGTTGTCGGCCAGCTGGCGCTTCATGGCGGCGATGGCGGCCGGGTCGTGCGCCAGCGCCACCGCTTTCTCTTCGTAGTCGGTGAAGTTGTAGGTGATCAGCTGCGGCAGGTCCACCGCGCGCAGCAGGCTGCCCGCCATGCGCGAGGCGAAGGTCGGCCCGGCGCAGGTCAGCAGCGGCAGGCCCGCCCACAAGGCGTCGCTGGCGGTGGTGCCGGCGTTGAACGGGTAGGTGTCCAGGAACAGGTCGGCCAGCTGGTAGCGCGCCAGGTAGTCGGCCGGCAGCGCGCGTTCGGCGAAGATCAGGCGCTCGGCGTCGATGCCGGCTTCGGCGGCGTGACGCTTGAGGTTCTCGGCCACCAGCGGCGTGTCGGCCACCAGCCACAGCACGCTGCCCGGCACGCGGCGCAGGATGTTCATCCAGTGCGCGAACAGCTCGGGCTTGAGCTTGTAGCTGTTGTTGAACGAGCAGAAGACGAAGGCGTCCTCCGGCAGCTTGACGCTGGCGCGGGTCGGCTTGTTGCCGATCAGGCGCTGGCGGTCGTTGATCTGGAAGGTGTCCGGCAGGTACAGCGGCTTTTCCGTGAAGTCCTTGGTCATCTCCGGCGTGATCAGGAACTCGTCGGCGATCACGTAGTCGATGCCGGGCAGGCCGGTGCTGCCGGGGAAGCCCAGCCAGGTCATTTGCACCGGCGCCGGGCGCCAGGCCAGGATCTGCGGGCGCGCGCCGGAGGTCAGGCCGTGCAGGTCGACCAGGATGTCGATCTCGTGGGCGCGGATCAGGCGTGCGGCCTGCTCGTCGCTCAGCGCGTGAATCGGAATGTAGTGGTCCATGCCGGCCACCACGCGCGCGCGCAGCGGCGAGCCGTCCTCGCGGCTCCAGCTGAAGGCGTAGACCTCGAACTTGCTGCGGTCGTGCAGGCCGTACAGCTCGGCGGTGAGGATAGACACCGCGTGCGAGCACAGGTCGGACGACAGGTAGCCGACCCGCAGCCGCTCATGGCCGTAGCGGGAACCCTGTCCGGCGGGGCCGGTCAGCGACGGCACCGTGGTGTCGAGCTTCTCGGCCACGAAGCGGGCGGCGGCCGCCGCTTGCAGCGCCGGGTCGTCGGTCAGGCTGAGCATCGCCAGCGCCGAGGCGCCGTCCTCCATCTGGCGGCGGCTGATGTGCGGCAGGCCGCTCCAGGTCGGCCAGTGGCACTGCTTCTGGCGCAGGTGCACCCAGTGCGTCATCACGTGCGGCTGGTCCGGCTCCACGGTCAGGCTTTGCGCCAGCATGGCTTCGGCCTCCGGGTACTGCTTCTGGATCTCCAGCAGCCGGCCCAGGTTGTTCAGGGTTTGCAGGTATTGCGTGCGCTGGGCTTTTTGGTCCAGCTTGACGGCCGGGCCGAGGATGGTGCGCCACATGGCCAGCGCTTCCTCCGGCTGGCCCTGGCGTTCCAGCAGCGTGCCGAGGTTGAGCCGGCCCTCGACAAAGCGCGGCTGCAATGCGATGCACTTGCGGTAGGCCGCCTCGGCGCCGGCGTCGTCGGAGTCGGCGGCCAGCAGCGCGCCGAGGTTGAACCAGGCCGCGTACAACAGCGGCTGGCGGGCGCCGTGCTCGATCCAGCAGCGATACAGCGCGATCGCCTGCTGCGGCTGGCCCTGCTTTTGCAGCGCGGCGGCGGCGTCGAACAGCTGCGGGATGGTCATGTTGCCGCGCGCCGCCTGCTTGAGCCATTGCGTGTGGGGTGTCGCGCCGAGGTTCATGGGCTGCACGCTAGACAACGGTGTTGAAGATTTTCAGCACATCGGGCAGGTACAGGTTCGGTTCGCGCAGCAGCGTGAAGCGGCGCATGCCGATGATCTCCTCGAAGCGCTTGCCGTTGAGCCATTCCGCCGACGAGATCTCGTCCAGGCGGAAGCGGTGCACATTGCGCCCGGTGGCGAAGGCCGGCACGATGGTGGGGACGTAGTTCATGCAGTCGATCTCGACCAGGATGGGCTGGCCCAGGTAGTTCAGCTCGAACTGCAGCACGTTGTCGATCGGCGTGTCGCACACCTCCAGGCGGGTGCGCAGCACGGCCAGGAAGCCGTCCAGGTCGACCTGCTGCCAGTCGGTCCGCACCGTCTTGGCCGGGCGCGAGCGCAGGAAATCGTTGGCGGCGTCGCGGTATTCTTCAACGGTGTAGACGCGCTGCATGGTGACGGCCAGTTCGCCGTCCGGCTTGCCCGCGTAGTCGCCGGCCAGCATCGGCAGCACCACCTCGGCCAGTTCCGGCCGGCGCGAACGCGCGTAGGCGGCGAACTCCACCGGCGTGCGTACCGCCATGTTGATCTCCGAGTGCATATTGCCGTCGTCGATCAGCAGGTTGGCGCCGAACGGGATCACCACTTTCGGCTTGAGGATGTCGATCACGTTCAGGCAGTCGTCCTGGTACATATTGACCAGGCGCTCGCTCTCGATCCGCTTCTCGTGCAGCTTGTCCTGCGGGTACTCCATCAGGAACGGATACCAGTGGATGTAGGCGTACGGGATGCAGGCGACGTCGATGTCGACGCCGACCGTGGTGAACTTGGCCATCGTGGCCGGCTTCAGGTAGTTGTCGTTGCCGTGGTAGATGCAGAAGCGGTCGTTGTAGGCGATCACCGAGGAGTCGATGCCGTTGCTGTCGTGCGTGACGCCGTACACCATCACGCCGGGCAGCAGCTCGGTCACCGTCTCCGGCTCGATGATGGTGATCGGACGATCGGCGTTGGCCTGGATGTCGGCCTCGAACGACGGCCGCTGGCCGACGATGGCGACCTTGACCGACGGCTTGAGCTTCTGCAGGAACGGCAGGTCGTAGTGGTCCTGGTGGATGTGCGAGACGATCACGGCGTCGACGTCGTACAGCGCCGGGTCGTCCAGCTGCGGCGGGAAGAACACCCAGGAGTCGCCGTAGGGCTGCGACTCGATGATGGGGTCGAACAGGATCTTCTTGCCGCCGATGACGGCCAGCAGGCCGGCATGCCCCAGGTAGAGCACGCCGTCGGTGGCGCCGTATTGTTCGAGGAACTGATGCAGTTGTTGGTTCATAACGATTCCGAACGGGGGGAAGGTGGAATGTCCCAGCCGGCCACGACGTCGGCCGGGTAGCCGCGCCGGAAATGGCTGGTCCAGGGGTAGGCCGGGCGGTCGGTGCCGTCCTTGAGCTTGATCTTGCTGGTGTCGCAGATGTACTTCGACGGGCTGCCGCCGGCCACCGTGTCCGGCGCCACGTCGCGCCCGACCATGCTGTGCGCGGCCACCAGCGCGCCGCTGCCGACCTTCACGCCCGGCAGCACCACGCTCATGGTGGCCACCGCCGCGTAGTCGCCGATCTCGCAGCCGAGCAGTACGTCGCTTGGCGGGTGCGGGTCGTTGGTCAGCACCACGTACGGGAAGATCCAGACGAAGTTGCCGACCTTGGACATCTTGCCGATGTGGACGTTGGAGTGGAAGCGCACGTAGTCGCCGATGCTGCAGTCGCCCTGGATGTCGCTCAGCGTGCCGAGCTGGAAGTTGAGGCCGGCGGTGGTCTTCTCGCGCACGGTGACGCGGTGGCCGGTGATGAAGCGCGCGCCGAAGGTCGAGCCGGCGTACAGGATGGAGTGCGAGCGGATGCGCGAATCGGCGCCGATCACCAGCGGCAGGCCCTCGGCCAGCGGGCTGGGGTAGCCGATTTCGCAGAAGCTGTCGATCACCGTGTTGTCGCCGATGTGCACGTTCTCATGGACGATGGTGAACGCGCCGATGCTGACATTGGCGCCCAGGATGGCTTGCGGTGAAACGGATGCGCTGGGATGTATCATGCTGGTCTCCTCCTGTTGTTGTTTTGCGTTTTCTTATTTGGACAGCGCCTGGCGGACGGCGGCGCAGACGGCCAGCGCGTCGGCCTCGCTCATGGTCGGCCCCATCGGCAGGCTCAGCACTTCCTTGTGGATGGCCTCGGCCAGCGGGAAGTCGCCCGGCTTGTAGCCCAGGTGGGCGTAGGCCGGCTGCAGGTGCGGCGGCACCGGATAGTGGACGATGGTGCCGATGCCCTGTTCGGCCAGCGCCTTGGCCAGCGCGTCGCGCTGGGCGTGGCGCACCACGTAGACGTGCCACACCGGCTCGGCCCATTCCGGCACCTGCGGCAGCGCCAGGCCGGGGATGCCGGCCAGCTCGCGCTGGTAGATGGCGGCGATGGCGCGGCGCTTGGCGTTGTCGCCGTCCAGCTTGGGCAGCTTGACGCTCAGCAGCGCCGACTGCACCTCGTCCAGGCGCGAGTTATAGCCCGGCACCTCGTTGTAGTACTTGACCTTGGAGCCGTAGTTGCGCAGGGTGCGGATCTTGTCGGCCAGCTCGTCGTCGCTGGTGGTGACGGCGCCGCCGTCGCCCAATGCGCCCAGGTTCTTGCCCGGGTAGAAGCTGAACGCGGCCGCGTCGCCCAGCTGGCCGGCCACGCGGCCGCGGTACAGCGCGCCGTGGGCCTGGGCCGCGTCCTCGATCACCTTCAGGCCGTGCTTGGCGGCCAGCGCGAGCAATGGGTCCATGTCAGCGGTCTGGCCGTACAGGTGGACCGGCATGATGGCCTTGGTGCGCGGCGTGATGGCCGCCTCGACGCGGGCCGGGTCGATGTTGAAGCCGTCGGCGGTGGGCTCGACCGGCACCGGCGTGGCGCCGCAGTCGCTGACCGCCAGCCAGGTGGCGATGAAGGTGTTGGACGGCACGATCACCTCGTCGCCGGGGCCGATGCCGTAGGCCTTGAGGATCATGAAGATCGCGTCCAGGCCGTTGGCCACGCCGATGCCGTGCTTGCTCTTGCAGTAGGCCGCGAAGCTGGCCTCGAAGGCGCTGGTCTCGCCGCCCAGGATGTACCAGCCGGAGTGCAGCACGCGCTTGAACGCGGCTTCCAGCTCGTCGGCTTGCGACAGGTTGATGGCTTTCAGGTCGAGGAAGGGAACGCTCATGGCAAGACTCACTTAGGTTGTCGCTTGGGTTGTTGGTGTGCCGCGGCCACGAACTCGTCGTAGTCGTGGTAGTAGTCCTTGGGGTCGTACAGCGTGGAGGCCAGCACCACGCACACCGCGCCCGAGGAGAAGTTCTCGACCTCGCGCCACATCATGCCGGGCACGTACAGGCCGTAGTAGGAGCGGTTGAGCTGGAACTTCTTGCGCTCGTAGCCGTCGTCGACGATCACGTCGAAGCTGCCCGACATGGCGACGAACAGCTGCTGCAGCTCGAAGTGGCCGTGGCCGGCGCGCGCCGAGCCGCCCGGCACGTCGTACAGGTAGTACACGCGCTTGATGTCGAACGGGATGTGCACGCCGCCCTCGATCACCGACAGGTTGCCGCGCACGTCGTGGTGCGGCGGCAGGTCGATCAGCCTGCATTGGTCCATCATGATGCCGCTCCTTCGCGTTGCGCCGCCAGCACCTGGTGGTAGCGCTGCTGCGAGCGCGCCACCATCGGGAACACGCCGCTCAGGCGCGCGGCCACGTCGTCCACGGTCGGCTGCATCGCCGCCAGCTCCTCCGGCGCGACCATGCCGATGTCGCACGATTCGATCAGCAGGTCGATGTAGTCGGAGAAGCAGTAGCCGAAGTTGGGGTTGCTGTTGATGTTGCTGTTCGATTCCAGCCGCTGGTCGTGGCGGAAGTAGGACAGCTCCTCGTCGATGTAGAACACCTTGCCGTCGCGCGCCAGGTTGAAGTAGGTGGCGACGTCGGCCAGGCCCAGCGTGCAGTCGTGGTTGTGGTAGCGGAACAGGTGGCGGCCCACTTCCCACAGGCGCTCGCGGCGGAACATGATGGAGGTGAACTCTCCGATGAAGTTGCGCATGCCCAGCACCATGCTGCGCTGCATGTCGCGCGCGTCCATGCTGCCGCTGGCCTGGTAGGGGCGGCGCAGCTCGGTGCGCTCGTTGTCGACGTTGATCACCTGCGACGACGAGAACACAAGCTGGATGGCCGGGTCCATGTTCATCGTGGCCACCATGCGCTCGACGCAGAACGGGTGCAGCACGTCGTCGTCGAACAGCGGCTTGATCAGCTGGCCCTTGGCGCCGAACAGCGCGGTCAGCACGTTCTGCTCGCGCAGCGCGGAATTGCGCTGGTAGATCAGGTGGCCGGTGTAGCGGGCGCAGATCTCCTTGATCGCCTCGGTCGGGCAATTGTCGCTGACCATGATCTCGATGTTGGGGTAGCTCTGTCCCAGCGCCGACTTCAGGCACGCCTCGAAGTGGGCGGGTTTGTAGGACGGAATAACGATGCTAACTAATGGCAAACTCATAAATTGTCTGGCTCCTGGCTGAGGCGGTTAAGCGGCGACCGCCATCACGATGTATTGCCACGGCAGCGCGTCCTCCACCGCCACCACGGGGTCGAGGCCGCTGGCGCCGGCCATCAGGCGGATGGCGGGCAGGTATTTCTCGCGGGCCGGCTCGTCGATGATGCGGGCGCTGCCGCCGGCGATCTGGAAGCCGGCCTGCTGGAACAGTTCCAGCATGGCGCCGCGGGTGAAGATGCGCTTGCGCGATTTTTCGATGCCGCCGGGGCCGTAGCGCATGTCGCCGGCGTTCAGGCGCGCCTGGATGCTCCAGTGCTGGAAGTTGCGCAGGGTGGCGACGATCTTGCCGCCCGGCGCGATGCTGGTGCGGATCTTCTGCAGCACGGTCCATGGATCGTTGAGCGTCTCCAGCGTCTCGTCGATGACCCAGCAGTCGGCGCCGCGCACGTGGTCCCACAGGTCGGCGCCGGCGTGCTCGATGTCGAGGTTGAACACGAAGTCGCAATGCGGGCGGGCGGCCTGGGCCGGCGCCGGATCGGCTTCGATGCCGGTGTAGTTGGCCAGCGGGTTGCGCACGCGGTAGGCCTTGGCGAAGGCGCCGTCGCCGCAGCCCAGCTCGACCACCTTGACGGCGGCCGGCGGCACGAACTGCAGCAGGTCGGTGTTGACCTCGCTGGTGGCGCTGGGCAGGTCGTAGTGGTAGCCGCCGGTGCGGATCACCGTGCCCTGCCAGTCGTGCTTGATGTAGGTGCGGGTCGGCTCGCGGGCGAAATCGTCGCGCACCCAGTCGACCGCGTGCAGCAGCGCGCCCTGGCCGGCGCGATGCATGGCCAGCATGGCCGGCAGCATCGGCGCGCCGTGCTTGATCGGCAGCGGCCACTGGCGCATCACCTCGGCGTTCACCAGCATGCAGGCCGGGTGCAGGTAGGGGATGCCGTCGGCCCCGCGGCTGTGGCCCAGCTCGTTGACGTGCTGGACGTTGCCGACGCCGTACATCTCCGGGCGCAGCTGGCTGTGCAGCGATTCCAGGAAGCCGGGCTTGAGGATCTCGACGTCGGAGTCGAGGAACAGCACCTCGCCCGACAGGCCCAGGTGGTTGAGCGCCCACGCCATGCCGGGGCCGTGGTGGATGTTGTAGCCGAACGGGATGAATTCGACGTTGTCGTGGCCGTCGGTGATGGCGCGGATTTTCTCGGCCACGTCCGGGTTGGAGCCGTCGATCACGTACACGCGGTTGCCGTAGAACTGGCGCAGGGTGCGCAGCAGCGCCTCGATCAGGTCCGGTGCATTGTAGGACACGGTGACGATGGGGATGTCGGCGATGCGTACCGGCTCGGCGGCCTGCGACGGTTCCTGCGGACGCACCGCGTGTTCCGGCGCGGCCAGGCGCGGCGCGGCCGGCTTGGCGACCTTCTGCAATGCCGCCTCCAGGTTGCGCACGAAGCGCGGGCTGTCGAACAGCGGGCAGGTCAGGCGGTTGGCGGCCAGCTGGCGCTTCATCGAGGCGATGCGGGCCGGATCGTTGGCCAGCGCCACCGCCTTTTCCTCGTAGTCGGCGAAGTTGTAGGTGATCAGCTGCGGCAGGTCGACCGCGCGCAGCAGGCTGCCGGCCATGCGCGACGAGAAGGTCTGGCCGGCGCAGGTCAGCAGCGGCAGGCCGGCCCACAGCGCGTCGCTGGCGGTGGTGCCGGCGTTGAACGGGAAGGTGTCGAGGAACAGGTCGGCCAGCTGGTAGCGCGCCAGGTACTCGGCCGGCACCGCGCGGCTGTTGAAGATCAGGCGGTTGCGGTCGATGCCGGCCTCCTCGGCGTAGCGGTACAGGTTCTCGCGCACTTCCGGATAGTCGGCCACCAGCCACAGCACACTGTTGGGCACGCGGCGCAGGATGTTCATCCACACCGTGAACAGGTCGGGCGTGAACTTGAAGTTGTTGTTGAACGAGCAGAAGACGAAGGCGTCCTCCGGCAGGTTGACGCTGGCGCGGGTCGGCTTGGGCGCGATCAGGCGCTGGCGGTCGTTGATCTGGAAGGTGTCGGGCAGGTAGAGCGGCTTCTCGGTGAAGTCCTTGGTCATCTCCGGCGTGATCAGGAACTCATCGGCGATCACGTAGTCGACGCCGGGCAGGCCGGTGCTGCCGGGGAAGCCGAGGTAGGTCAGCTGCGCCGGCGCCGGGCGGTAGGCCAGGATGTTCGGGCGCGCGCCCAGGGTCAGGCCGTGCAGGTCGACCAGGATGTCGATCTCGTGGGCGCGGATGGTGCGGGCGGCCTGCTCGTCGGTCAGCTTGTCGATGCGGATGTAGTGGTCCATGGCCTTGACCACGCGGGCGCGGATCGGCGAACCGTCCTCGCGGCTCCAGCTGAAGGCGTAGACCTCGAACTTGCTGCGGTCGTGCAGCTCGTACAGCTCGGCGGTGAGGATGGACACCGCGTGCGAGCAGAAGTCCGACGACAGGTAGCCGATGCGCAGGCGGCCGTGGCCGTAGCCGTGCTGGCCGGTCAGCGGCGCGACGGCGGCGTTGACCTTCTCGTTGACGAAGCGGCGCGCGGCGGCCAGCTGCTGGGCCGGATCGGCCGAGGCGCTGAGCATGGCCAGCGCCGAGGTGCCCTCCATCATGGTCGCGACCGAGATGTGTTCGAGGCCGCTGTAGACCGGCCACTCGCACTGCTTCTGGCGCAGGTGGACCCAGTGGGTCATGACGTTGGCCTGTTGCGGATCGACGCGCAGGCTCAGCGCCAGCATGGCCTCGGCCTCGGGGTAGCGCTTGCGGATCTCCAGCAGGCGGCCGAGGTTGTTCAGGGTTTGCACGTACAGGGTCGGATTGGTCTTGATGTCCGGCTGTACTTCATCGCTGAGGATGGTCTTCCACATGGCCAGCGCGTCGTCCGGGCGGCCGGTGCGTTCGAGCAGCGTGCCCAGGTTGAGGCGGGCCTCGACGAAGCCGGGGTTCTGGCTGATGGCCTTGCGCAGCACGGCCTCGGCGCCGGGGTCGTCGCCGGCGTTGGACAGCACCACGGCCAGGTTGAAGCAGGCGGCGTAGAGCAGCGGCGACGGCGTGTGGTCGATCCAGGCGCGGTAGAGGGCGATGGCGGCGGGCAGTTGTCCGCTTTCCTGCAACACGGCGGCGGCGCCGAACAGATCGCCGATGGACAGCGCGCCCTTGACGGCCAGTGCCATAACGGTGCCCAACGGGCTGGTATCGATGGGAGCGGCAGGTACTTGAGCGGTCATAGCGGGCGTAGGATGGGATGAGCCATAAAAGGTACGCACTATCATACCTTTTTGTCGCTGGATGAGGGGCAACTTTTGGCTCAGGAGCAAGACTGTAAAACGCCACCTGCTCAACGTATAGGCAGGAGTAACAATCAACTTGGGGTCAAGTCTGGCAATCGGACACGAGCCCGACAGTAACGGCGTGGGGTCAAGTCTGACATTCGGACACGAGCACAACCGTAGCGGGCGCTACGGTTGTGCTCGTGTCCGAATGTCAGACTTGACCCCAATGTGACGGCAGAGGTCGTGTCCGAATGCCAGACTTGACCCCACGGGGGGTTAGCGGTTGGGGACGCTGAACCAGTTGCCGGTGTTGTGTTGCTGGTCGTCGGGTTGCTTGCTCAGCGCGGCGGCGGCGCCCGCCAGCGCTTGACGGCTGCGGTAGTGCTGCAGCGCGTCGGCCATCGCTTGTGCGTTGCTATCGACCGCCGCCGTGTCGGTCTTGCACAACGCCGCTTGTGGCGCCGGCGCCGCAGGAGCGTCGCTGGCGTAGGCGGCCATTGCGTTGCTCAGGCCGCTCACTTGCTGTTGCAACGTGGCCGCTGTCGTGGCCGCGGTCGTCTGCGCCAGGAACCAGACGTCGGCGCTGGCGTGGCTGCTGCCGTCGGTGCCGGTGTAGCTCGATGTCAGGCCGACCACGTTGCCGTTTTGTTGCGTCAGCGCGTGGCCGGCGCTGGTGCTGATGGCGGCGATGCCCAGCTGGTCCAGCGTCTTCAACTCGCGGGCCTGGCTGATGCCGTCGGAGTTGCCATCCACCCACACCCGCAGCGCGCCGAAGGCGCTGTCGGCGCTGGTGATCTGGCCGTCGCCGTTGCTGTCGAGCGACTTCAGCGCGGCGTAGCCGTCGGCCGCCGTGCTGCCATCGGCCAGCCTGGTGGCGCTGCCGAACAGTTCGCCACCGTCGTTGATGATGCCGTCGCCGTTGCGGTCCAGGGCCAGCAGGCCGTCGTGGGCGTCGACCCAGCCGGTGTGCACGGCCTTGCCTTCGGCGCGGATGTCGAATTGCACCCCGGCCGTGATGCCCAGCGTTTGCACGCCGTTGCCGTCCAGGTCCAGCACCAGCGGCGTGGCGTAGTTGGTCGACGAGGCGTTCAGCGCCATGGTCTGTGTGACCGACATCGCCAGCACCTGGCCGCCGGTGAAGGCGTTGGCCTGGGTGACGCTGAGCGCGGTCAGCCCGGCCGTGGTGAGCGACGGCACCTGCGCCGCCGTGAACGCGGCGATCTGGTCGGTGGTGAAGACGATCAGCTGGCTGGTCTTCAGGCCGGCTACCTGGGCGTTGGTCAGGCCGGCGATCTGCGCGGTCGACAGGTAGCCGATCTGCGTGGCCGTCAGCGAGCCGAGCTGGCTGGTGCTCCAGGCGCCCAGCTGCGTGGTGGTGAAGGCGTTGATCTGGTCCACCGTCAGCGCGGCGATCTGGGCGTTCTTCAGCGCCGCCATCTGCGCGGTGGTCAGCGCGGCGGCCTGGGTGCCGGTCAGCGCGTTGAGCTGGGTCGAGCTCAGCGTCTGCAGCTGCGAGGTGGTCACCGCCTGCAGCTGGTCGGTGCTGAACGCGGCCATCTGGTCCACCGTCAGCGCGGTGATCTGGCTGAGCTTGATGCTGGCGACTTGCGCCGTGGTCAGCGCCTGGACCTGCGTGTTGGACAGCGCGGCCAGTTGCGTGGTGTTCAGGTAGCCGATCTGCGCGGTGCGCAGCGCGGCGATCTGGCTGGTGCTCAGCGCGAACATCTGGTCGGCCGTCATCGCGCCCAGTTGCAGGCTGGTCAGGGCTTGCATCTGCGCGGTG
The DNA here is from genome assembly GCF_013369445.1 of Duganella sp. BJB1802. Classification (NCBI taxonomy): domain Bacteria; kingdom Pseudomonadati; phylum Pseudomonadota; class Betaproteobacteria; order Burkholderiales; family Oxalobacteraceae; genus Duganella; species Duganella sp. BJB1802. The sequence goes on from NZ_JABWEF010000007.1 coordinate 293,961, forward strand.
TTCAGGCCGGCCAGCTGGCCGGCGGCCAGGCTGGACACTTGCAGCGTGCCCAGCGCGGCGACGTCGGCCGTCTGCAGCGCGCCGATCTGGTTGGTCGACAGCGCGGTCACGGCGTTGATGCTCAGCGCGGCGGCTTGCGCGGTGCTCAGCGAAGCGATCTGGTCGGTGCTGAGGACGTTCACCTGCGGCACGTCGATGGCGGCGATCTGTGCGGTTTTCAGGCCGTGGATCTGCGCCGTCGTCAACGCGACGGTCTGGTCGGTGGACAGACCGGTGAACTGGCTGGCGGTCAATGCGGCGACGTCCTGCGTGTCGAGCGCGGCCACCTGCGCGGTGCCCAGCGCGGCCAGCTGGACGGCGCTCAGCGTCGGCATCTGCGCGGTGGACAGGCCGCTGACCTGGGCCGTGGACAGCGCGGCGATCTGGTCGGTGGAGAGGTTGCTGGCCTGGTCGGTGGTCAGCGCGGCGATCTGCGCGGTCTTCAGTGCGCGGATCTGGTCGCTGCCCAGCACCAGCAGGTTGTCGAGGCTCAGGCCGTACGCCAGCTGCGCGGTGCTCAATGCGGCGATGTGGTCGGTGTCGAGCGCGGTCACCTGGCCGGTCTGCAGGCCGTAGGCCAGCTGGCTGGTGCTGAAGGCGGCCAGCTGCGCCAGGCTCAGGGCGTTCAGCTGAGCGCTGTTGAGCTCGCTGACCTGGGCGGTGGTGAAGGCGGCGACCTGGCGCGTGCTCATCGCGTTCAGGTCCACCGTTTCCAGCGCGGCGATCTGGGCGGAGGTCAGCGCGGCGACCTGTTGCGTGGACAGCGTGGACGCCTGCGCGGTGCTCAGCGCGACGATCTGGTCGGTGGTCAGCGCCTGCACCTGGGCGGTGCCCAGCGCGACGGTCTGCGCGGTGCGCAGCGCGCCGATCTGGTCGGTGGTCAGGGCGGCGATGGCGTCGCTGCCCAGGCCGTAGGCCAGCTGCGCCGTGCCCAGCGCGGCGATGTGGGCGCTGTCCAGCGCGGCCAGCTGGGTCGTGCTGAGGCCGTTGTTGATCTGGCTGGTGGTCAGCGCGGCCAGCTCGGCCGTGGTCAGCGCGTTGAGCTGGTCGCTGCCCAGCGCGGCGACCTGGTCGCTGCCCAGCGCCACGATCTGGCGCGTGCCGAAGGACGACAGGTCGGCTGTTTCCAGCGCGGCGACCTGGGCCGTGGTGAGGGCCGCCACCTGGCGCGTGGCCAGCGAGCTGGCTTGCGCGGTGGTCAGCGCGGCGATCTGGTCGGTGCCCAGGCCGCTGGCGACCTGGTCGGTGGTGAGCGCCGCGACCTGCGCGGTGCCCAAAGTGGCGAACTGGTCGGTCAACAGCGCCTGCAGCTGGTCGCTGCCCAGCAGGACGACCTGGGCGGTGGTCAGCGCGGCGAGGTCGGCCGTTTCCAGCGCGGCCACCTGGTTGCTGGTGAGCGCGGTCAGCTGCACGCTGTTCAGTGCGCGCACTTGCGCGGTGCTCAGCGCGACGATCTGGTCGGTGGCGAGCGCGGCGAACTGCGCGGCCAGCAGGTGGTTGACGGCGCTGGTGCCCAGCGCGGCGAACTGGTCGGTTCCCAGCGCGGTCAGCTGGTCGGTGCTCAGCGCCGGCGCCTGCACCGAGGTCAGCGCGGCCACTTGCGCGGTGCTCAGCTGGCCGAATTGCGCCGACGTCAGTGCGGTGATTTCCTGCGTGGTCAGGCCGGTGAAGGCGCTGCTGGACAGGGCGTTGAGCTGGTCGCTGGTCAGTGCGGCGAACTGGGCAGTGCTGAACGCGGCCAGCTGGTTGCTGCGCAGCGCCACAAAGTCCTTGGTGCTGAGCGCGGCGATCTGGTTGGTGCTCAGGCCGCCGATCTGCAGCGTGCTCAGCGTGCCGACCTGGGCCGTGCCGAGCGCCTGGATGTGGTCGGTGCTGAGGGCGGCGATCTGGCCGCTGGCCAGGCCGGCGATCTGCGCCGTGGTCAGCACACCGACCAGGTCGGTGGTCAGGGCGGCGATGTTGGCGCTGCCGATGACGGCGATCTGCGCCGAGCCCAGCGCGACGAAGTCGGCGGTCTCCAGCGCGTCCAGCTGGTCGCTGCTGAGGGCGGCCACTTGCGCGGTGCTCAGCGCGGCCACCTGCAGGCTGCTCAGGCCGACCATCTGGTCGGTGGTGATGGCGCCGAACTGGCTGGCGTTGAGCGCGCCGATCTGCGTGCTCGACAGCGTGGCGAAGTTGTCGGTGCTGATGGCGGCGATCTGGTCGCTGCTCAGCGCGTTCAGCTGGCGGGTCGCCAGGTTGTCCACTTGCAGCGTGGTCAGCGCGGCGATCTGCGCGGTGGTCAGCGCGGCGGCCTGGGCCGAGGTCAGCGCGTCCATCTGCGCTGTGGTCAGGTTTTGCAGCTGGTCCATCGTCAGCGAGACCAGCTGGCTGGTGGTCAGCGCCTGCACTTGCGCGGTCTTCAGCGCTTGCAGGTCGTCGGTGCCGAGCGCCTGCAACTGGTCGGTCGACAGCGTCACCAGCTGGTTGCTGCTCAGGGCGGCCGCCTGCGCGGTGGTCAGCGCGCCGACGTGGGCCAGGTCCAGTTGCGAGATCTGCAAGGTGCTCAGGGCCAGGATCTGGTTGCTCAGCAGCGCGGCCAGGTCGGGCAGCTCGATCGCGGCCAGCTGGTCGGAGCTGAGCGCGGCCAGTTGGGACGTGCCCAGCTGTGCGTATTGCTGCGTGGTCAGCGCGATGATCTGGTCGGTGCTGAGGGCGCGGAACTGCGCCGTGCCCAGCGCGTTCAGTTGCGCCGAGCCCAGGTTTTGCAGCTGGTCGGCGATCAGGACGTTGAGCTGGTCGCTGCCCAGGGCGGCGATCTGCGCGGCCTTCAATGCGTTCAGGTCGTCGCTGCCCAGGGCCTGGATTTGCGCCGAGCCCAGCGACAGCAGCTGGCTGGTGGTCAGCGCCTGCGCCTGCGCGGTGGTCAGTGCGGCGATGCGGTCGGCCGCCAGCGCCTGCATCTGGCTGGTGCTCAGCGCGGCGATCTGCGCGGTCTTCAGCGCGGCCAGGTCTTCGGTCTCGATCACGGCCACTTGCTGCGTGGACAGCGCGGCCACCTGCGCCGTGCCCATGGCGACGAATTGCTGCGTGGTCAATTCAACGATCTGGTCCGAGCTCAGCGACTGGATCTGCGCGCTGCCCAGGGCGTTCAACTGCGTGCCGCCCAGGCTCTGCACCTGGGCCAGCGCCAGCGCGGCGATCTGGTCGCTGCTGAGCGAGGCGATCTGCGCGGTCTTCAGCGCCAGGATCTCGTCGGTGCTCAGCGCCTGCACCTGGTCGGTGGTCAGCGCCTGCACCTGCGCGGTGGCCAGGCTGGACGCCTGCGCCGTGGTCAGCGCCTGCACCTGGTCGGTGGTGAGCTGCTGGATCTGCGCGGTCTGCAATGCCGCCAGTTGCGCGGTCTTCATCGCGGCCAGGTCTTCCAGTTCCAGCGCGCGCAGCTGGTCGCTGCTCAATACGCCGACGCCGGCCGTGCTCAGGCTGCCGATCTGCTTGGTGGTCAGCGCGACGATCTGGTTGGTGCCCAGCGCGGCGATCTGGTCGGTGGTGAGGCCGCCGATCTGCGCCGGCGTCAGCGCCTGGATCTGGTCGGTGCTCAGGTTGTTCAGCATGCCGAGCGCGCTCAGCTGGGCTGCCGTCAGCACGGCGAAGTCGGCCGTGCTCAGCGCGCCGATCTGGTCGGACGACAGCGAGGACAGCTGGGCGGTCGACATCGCGCCGACCTGGTTGCTGGTCAGCGCCATGATCTGGTCGGTGCTCAGCAGCGTGACCTGGGCGGTGCGCAGCGCGTTGATCTGCGCGGTCTTCAGCGCGGCGATCTCGTCGGTGTTGAGCGCGGCTAGCTGGCCGGCGCTCAGGGTGGCGATCTGGCCGGTGGCCAGCGCTCCCACTTGCAGCGTGGTCAGGGCGGCGATCTGCGCGGTCTGCAGGCCGAGGAATTGCGCCGTGCTCAGCGAGGACAGCTGGGCCGCCGTCATCGCCTGCAACTGGTCGGTGCCGATGGCGTCGAGCTGGTCAGTGCTTAGCGATTGCAGCTGCGCGGTGCGCAGCGCGGCCAGGTCTTGCGTTTCCAGCGCCTGCACCTGGCCGGTGGTCATCGCCGTCAGTTGCTGCGAGGTCAGGCCGGACACCTGGATGGCGGTCAGGCCGGCGATCTGGTCGCTGTTCAACAGGATGAACTGGCCGGTGCTCAGGGCCGCCACTTGCAGCGTCTTGAAGGCGGCCAGGTCCTGGGTCTCCAGCGCGGCCAGCTGGGTGGCGGACAGCGCGCGCACCTGGGCCGTGCCGAGGTTGGCGGCCTGCTGCGTGCTCAGCGCGACGATCTGGTCGCTGGTCAGCGCCTGGAACTGGGCGCTGCTCAGGGCCGCCATTTGCGTGATGCTCAGGGCGCGGAACTGGTCGCTGCCCAGTGCTTCGAGCTGGTCGGTGGTCAGCGCCAGGATCTGCAGCGTGCGCAGCGCGGCGATGTCGGCGGTGGAGAACACCTGCAACTGCGCGGTGCCCAGCGCGGCCAATTGGCGCGAGCTCAGGCTCGATACCTGCGTGGTGGTCAGCGCGGCCGCTTGCGCGGTGCTGAGGCTGGCGATGACGTCGGTGCCCAGCGCGGCGAACTGCGCCGTCTTGAGCGCGGCGAAGTCCTGGCTTTCCAGCGCGTTCAGCTGGTCGCTGCCGAGGGCGGCGATCTGCTGCGTGGTCAGGTTGCTGACTTGGGCGGTGGTGAGCGCGGCCAGCTGGTCGCTGTTGAGGGCGGCGATCTGCGCGGTCTTGAGCGCGGCGATCTGCGCCGTCTTCATCAGCGACAGGCCTTGCGTGCCCAGCGCCACCATCTGGTCGCTGCTGAGCAGGGCGACTTGCGCCGTGGCCAGTCCGGTCACCTGCGCGGTGCCCAGGTTGGCGATCTGCGCCGTGGCGAACGCGGCCAGTTGGGCGCTGCCCAGCGCGGCCAGCTGGGCCGTGGTCAGCGCTTGCACCTGCGACGCGGTCAGCGCGTTCAGGTTGTCGGTGCCGAGGCCGGCGATCTGCGCGGTCTTCAGCGCGGCCAGGTCGCGCGTTTCCATCGCGACGATCTGGCTGCTGCCCAGCGACAGCAGCTGGCGCGTGCTCAGGCTGCCGACTTGCGCGGTGGTCAGCGCGACGATCTGGTCGCTGCTCAGCAGGCTGATCTGGTTGCTGCCCAGCGCGGCCAGTTGCGCCGTCTTCAGCGCGGCCAGGTCGTCGGTGGCGATGGCCAGCAACTGGTCGCTCGACAGCACGGCGATTTGCTGGCTGCCCAGGTTGCTCGCCTGGGCGGTGGAGAGCGCGGCGATCTGGTCGGTGCTCAGCGCGGCCAGCTGCTTGCTGGTCAACGCGGCCAGCTGCTGGGTCTTGAGCGCCTGCAGCTGGGCGGTGGTGATGGCGGCCACGTCGGACGTGGCCAGGGCCACGACCTGCTGCGTCTTGAGCGCGGCCAGGTCGGCCGTTTCCAGCGCGACGACCTGGTCGGTCGACAGCTGCGCCACTTGCTGGGTGGCCAGCGCGCCCGCTTGCAGCGAGGTCAGCGCGACGATCTGGTCGGTGGTGACGGCGGCCAGCTGGTTCGAGCTCAGCGCGTTGAGCTGGCTCGATTTCAGCGAGGCCCAGTCGGCCGTGGTGAGCGCGGCCACCTGCTCGGTCAGCAGATAGCCGATCTGGGCGGTGCTCAGGGCGTTCACTTGCGCGGTGTTCAGCGCGCCCAGCTGGGCCGAGTTGAGCACGCGGATCTGGTCGGATGTCAGCTGCGTGATCTGCGCCGTTTTCAGCGCGGCCACCTGGCCCACGGTCAGCAGGGCGATGGCCTTGGTGCCCAGGCCCAGCAGCTGGCTGGTCTGCAGCGCGGCGAAGTCCTGGGTTTCCATGGCGTTGAGCTGGTCGGTGCTCAGCGCGTTGAGCTGGCCCGGCGTCAGTGCGCCGGCCTGGGCGGTGTTCAGGGCGACGATCAGGTCGGTGCCCAGCGCGGCCACCTGGGCCGTGGTCAGGGCGATGATCTGCGCGGTCTTGAGGGCGGCGAAGTCCTGCGTCTCCAGCGCGTTGAGCTGGTTGGTCGACAGCGCGGCGATCTCGCGCGTGCTCAGCGCGGCGGCCTGCGCGGTGGTCAGCGCGACGATCTGGTCGGTGGTCAGCGCGGCGATCTGGGCGGTGGTGAAGTTGCTCAGCTGGATGCTGGACAGCGCGGCGAACTGCGCCGTGGTCAGCGCGGCCACGGCGTTGCTGCCCAGCGCGGCGGCCTGCTGCGATTTCAGCGCCACCAGGTCCTGCGTTTCCATCGCGGCCACCTGGTCGGAGGTGAGCGCGGCGATCTGCTGGGTGGCCAGCGAGGCCACCTGCTGCGAGCCCAGGCCGACAACCTGGTCGGTGGTGAGCGCCCCGATCTGGGCGCTGCCCAGCGCGGCCAGCTGGGCCGTCTTGAGCGCGGCCAGGTCGCGCGTTTCCATCGCGGCCAGTTGGCCGGTGCCGAGCGCGGCGAGCTGGCGGGTGGTCAGCGCGCCGGCTTGGGCCGTGGTCAGGCTGACGATCTGGTCGGTGCTGAGCGCGCCGGTCTGCTGGGTGCCCAGGGCCGCCACCTGCGCGGTGGTCAGCGCGGCGACCTGGTCGGTGCTCAGGCTGTGGATGTTATTGGTGCTCAGGCCCGCCAGCTGCTGGGTGCGCAGCGCGGCCAGGTCCTGCGTGTTCAATGCGGCGAGCTGGTCGCTGCTCAGCGCCGACAGTTGCAGCGAGCTCAGGGCGTTGGCTTGCGCGGTCTTCAGCGCGGCGACCTGGTCGGTGCTGAGCGCGGCGATCAGGCTGGTGCCCATGGCGGCCAGCTGTTGCGTCTTGAGCGCGGCCAGGTTGGCGGTGCCCAGCGCGCCCAGTTGCGTGGTCGACAGCGCGGCCACCTGCTGCGAGGCCAGGCCGCCGATCTGGGCGGTGCTCAGCACGGCGATCTGGTCGGTGCCGAGCGCGGCCACTTGCGCGGTCCTCAACGCGCCCATTTGCAGCGAGGTCAACGCGGCGATCTGGTCGGTGCCCAGCGCGGCCACGCCGCTGGTGGACACGGCGGCGATCTGCTGCGTGCGCAGCGCGGCCAGGTCCTGGGTTTCCATCGCGGCCAGCAGGGTGGTGCTCAGCGCGGCCAGCTGCTGCGTGGCCAGGCCGGCCGCCTGCGCGGTGCCCAGGCCGGCGATTTGGCCGGTGCCGAGCGCGTTGATCTGGGCGGTGGTGAAGGCCGCCACCTGCGCGGTCTTCATCGCGGCCAGGTCGCGGGTTTCGATGGCCGCCACCTGGTCCGAGCTCAGCACGATGATCTGCGCCGTGCCCAGCGCGGCCACCTGGGCCGTGGTGAGCGCGACGATCTGGTCGGTGGACAGGCCGCGCAGCTGGCCGCTGCGCAGTGCGGCGATCTGGGCCGTGGTCAGCGCGGCGATCTGGTCGGTGCTCAGCACGGCGGTGCTGAGGGTGTTCAGCGCGTTCAGTTGCTGGCTCTTGAGCGCGGCGAAGTCCTGGGTTTCCATCGCGGCCAGCTGGGTGCTGGACATCTGAGCCAGCTGCAGCGTGGTCAGCGCGGCGGTCTGAGCGGTGGTCAGCGCGACGATCTGGTCGGTGCTGAGGGCGGCGAATTGCTTGGTGGTCAGCGCGGCGATCTGCGAAGTCTTCAGCGCGGCGAAGCCGTCGGTGCCGAGCGCGGCCAACTGGTCGCTGCCGAGGGCGCCGATCTGCTGGGTCGACAGGTTGCTGCTTTGCGCGGTGCGCAGCGCGGCCATCTGCGCCGTGGTCAGCGCGCCCAGCAGGCCGGTGCCCAGCGCGAGCAGCTGCTGTGTGCCGAGCGCGGCGATGTCGTCGGTGTCGACGCTGGCCAGCTGGTTGCTGGAGAGGGCGGCGATCTGGCGGGTCTGCAGCGCGGCGGCCTGGCTGCTGCTCAGCGCGACGATCTGGTCGGTGCCGAGCGCGCGCACCTGCGCGGTGTTGAGCGACACCAGCTGGGCGCTGCGCAGCGCGGCGATGTCGGCGGTGCCGACGATGGACAGCTGCTGCGTGCCCATCGCGGCCAGCTGCAGGGTCGCCAGCGCGGCGAACTGGTCGGTGGTGAGGCCGTTGACCAGCTGGTTGGTGCTCAGGCTGACGATCTGGCCGGTGGTCAGCGCCGCGATCTGTTTGGTGGTGAAGCCGTAGCCCAGCTGCTGCGTGGTGAGCGTCTGCAGGTTCTGGGTGGACAGCGCCCGTAACTGGCTGGTGCCGAACGCGGCCAACTGATCGGTGCTCCACGCGGTCATCTGCAAAGTGGAAAGCAGCACGATATCCGCAGTCGTCAGTAAAGCGATCTGATTGGTCTGCAGGCTGGCGATTTGGTCGGTCGTTAAACCAGGTACGAGTGATGGCATGTGAAATAGTCTCCTTACGGAAATATATAGTACCGCCAAACGATGTCATAGAGTAAGCAAAGGGCGAAAAGTAGTTCAAATCTTGGCCTGAAAACAATGACTTAGCGCGTTTTCGGTCATCGAATTGTCATCAATTCTCACGGTCAAAGTAAGCATTTAGGAAACACTGTAAGATCGTGGCTTGCGATACAACCCGAGCCCTCCTGCCATGTTGCTGACTCCCGCCACATTTACCCCGCTGATCCGCCCCCAGGACCATGACGATCCATTAACTTTCGTGTTCCACCGTGGAGAGTTGCTTTTGCGCAACGAAATCCTCGGCCTGCCCGACCGCGAGACGGTGGCGGCGCTGAACCTGCCGGCCGAGCGCTTCCACGCGCTGGGCCTGTGGGAGGGCCGCTACTACCAGCTGGCGTGGGTCGACCAGCCGCAACTGCCGGGGCCGGAATACGGCTACCACGGCCTGCGCTCGCTGTTCGGCATCGTCGACGAGGGCTTCGTGGCGCTGGCCGCGCGCGCCAGCCAGCTGGCCGAATGGGCGCGCACCCACCGCTACTGCGGCGTCTGCGCCACGCCGATGCGCCAGCTCGAAGGCGAGCGCTGCTACAAGTGCCCGAGCTGCGGCATGAGCGCCTATCCGCGCATCTCGCCGGCCATGATGGTGCTGGTGCGCAAGGGCGACCAGGTGCTGCTGGCCATGCACGCCAACGCCCCGTACAAGCGCTACACCGCGCTGGCCGGCTTCCTGGAGGCCGGCGAGTCGATCGAGGAGGCGGTGCACCGCGAGGTGTACGAGGAGGTCGGGCTGCGCGTGCACAATCTGAAATACTTCGGCAGCCAGTCGTGGCCGTTCCCGCATTCGCTGATGATCGCCTACACCGCCGAGTACCTGGACGGCGAGATCCGCGTCGACCAGAACGAAATCGCCGACGCCCGCTGGTTCGGCGCAGGCGACGAATGGCCGGACATGACGGTCACGGTGTCGATCGCCGCCGAGTTGCTGAATGCCCACCGGCCGCAGCGCTAGCCGGTAGCCTGCCGCGGATTTCTATATACTGTCGGCAATCGTAAAAAAAAGGTGTTTCATCATGTCTCAAAAAGAATTTTCGGAAGGCGACTGGCGTCGTCTGATCGCCAGTTTCGGTGAAGATCCCGACCGTCCGGGCCTGCTGGAAACCCCGGCCCGCGTCTCCAAAGCATGGAAACACTGGACCTCCGGCTACGCCCAGGACCCGGTCGAGCTGCTGAAAGCGTTCGAAGACGGCGCCGAGCAGTACAACGAGCTGATCGTCGTGCGCGGCATCCCGGTCTACAGCCACTGCGAACACCACCTGGCGCCGTTCTTCGGCAAGGCCACGGTCGGCTACGTCCCGAACGGCAAGATCGTCGGCCTGTCCAAGCTGACCCGGCTGGTGGACTGCTTCGCCAAGCGCCTGCAGGTGCAGGAACGCATGACCATGCAGATCGCCAACGCGCTGATGGAAGTGCTGGAACCGAAGGCGGTCGGCGTGGTGGTCAAGTGCCGCCACCTGTGCATGGAAAGCCGTGGCATCCGCACGCCGGGCGAAGAGACGGTCACCTCCGCCATGCTCGGCGAGCTGCAGCCCAACCTGGCGATGCGCACCGAATTCCTGGCGCTGGCGCGCGAGTCCTAAGCGGCATGGCGGCGATCGCATGGCAGCACGGCGGCCTCGACGCCGCCTTCGCACTGGCGGCCGCGCGGCAGCGGCCGTTGTTCCTGTACTGGGGCGCGGTCTGGTGCCCGCCCTGCAACCGGGTCAAGTCCGAGATCTTCGCGCGCGACGAGTTCATCGAGCGTTCGGCGGCGGTGGTTTGCTGCCAGCTTGACGGCGACAGCCCCGGCGCGCAGGCGCTGGGCGCGCGCCACGGCCTGCGCAGCTATCCGACGCTGGTGCTGTACGCGCCGGACGGCAGCGAAATCACGCGCCTGCCGTGCGAGCTGGACGGCGAACTGTTCACGTCCGCCTTCGACAACGCGCTGGCCGTGCACGCGGCCGGCTCGAGCGCATCGAGCGCGCTGGCGGCGGCCCTGTCCGGCGAGCGCAAGCTCAGCGCCGGCGAGTGGTCGCTGCTGAGCCATTATTCCTGGGACACCGACGAAGGCCGCCTGCTGGGCACGCGCGCGCTGGCGCCGACCCTGCTGGCGCTGGTGCGCGCCTGCGACGACGCCGACGCCGGCGCGCGCCTGCAACTGCACGCGCAACTGGCCACGGCCGGCAAGGACATCGACGCCGAAGCCAACGCCGCGCTGTTGCTGAAGGTGTTCGCCGACGCGCGGCTGGCGCGCGCCAACATGGACATCCTGGCCAACAGCGGCATCAACCTGATCAAGTTCGCCACGCGGCGCGAGGAACTGGTGGCCGCGCTGGGCGCGGTTGCCGCGCAATGGGCCGACGACTTCTGGCTCGGCGCGCCGGACCGCCTGATGGCGGTGCGCCTGCAGATGCGCCTGGGCCGCCTGCTGGCGCCGTCACAAGGCTTGCAGGAGCGTGTTCGTGAGCGGGTGGAGCAAGCGCTGGCTGAGTCGACCGATCCGTACGAACGGCACACGCTGGTCAACACGGCGGTGAGCGCCTTGAACGACGCCGGCCTGTCGGCGCAGGCCGAGCAAGTGCTGCTGGCCGAATTGCCGCGTTCGCATTCACCGTACTACTTCATGCTGAGCCTGGCCTCCAGCGCCAAGCGGCGTGGCGATACGGCGGCGGTGCTGGAGTGGTACGGCAAAGCCTGGCAAGCGGCGGTGGGACCGGCGACGCGTCTGCAATGGGGCGTCACCTACCTGAGCAGTTTATTGGAACTGGCGCCGCAGGACAGCGCCCGCATCGAGCAAGCCCGCGAAGCCCTGCGCGCCGACATCGCCCAAGCCGGCGCCGACGCCCATCACCAGCGCAACCAGGCCCAGCTGCAAAAACTCAATTGGGGTCAAGTCTGACATTCGGACACGAACTCTGCCGTAAGGTGGGGTCAAGTCTGACATTCGGACACGAGCTCAGCCGTTATACCGGCGTTCCAGCGCGGCGACGGCGCGGCTCACCGTTTTGACCGAGACGCCGAAGTGCTCGGCGATTTGCCGCATCGAAAACGCGGTGGAGCGGTAGGCTTCCGCCATCGCGACGTCGCGCGTGTACTGCAACGCGTACTCGTCAAGCAACATCGCCAGCGCGCGCCGCTGCACCCGCGCGATTTCCACCGACCTGGATTCCTTCGCCGATTCGCGGTGCTGGGCGATGAACCCGGCATCACCCAATATGCACCGGAAGCGCACCTGCTTGAGTGGGCTGTCCGCATGCATGCCGGCCATGACGAACTGGTGATAGGCAAGCCGCGCCGCCATCTGATCCTGGCCGAAGCAGGCCAGCAGCCAATTGGTCGCCAGCCACGCGGCCGCCGGTGCCTCGCCGGTCATCGCGCGATAGCTGCTCCACTCCCAGTCCCCGGGCGCGCACGCCATGCCGGCACGCACAGGATTCAGAACGATGTAGCGCGCCAGTTCGCGCAGGTAGCTCTCCTTTTGCACCAGGATGGCGTGATATCGGCCCTGCATGACGTGGCCGACCAATTCGTGGCGGCGGTTGTAGTACTGCGAATACGCGCTGTTCAACTGGCGCATGCCTCGTCCGAGATTGCCTTCGGGCGTTTCGATCAGCACGTGATAGTGGTTCGCCATCTGGCAAAACGCGTGGACGACGAAATGAAAACGCTCGCATACACGTTCGATTTCCGCGAGCCAAGCCAGGCGATCGCTGCGATCGCGAAAGATGCGCTCACGCCGGTTGCCGCGGCAAGTGACGTGATAAAGCGCACCGGGGAATTCGAGTCTGAGTGGACGGGCCATCGCCACAATGTAGCCGCTGCGCGCCGGCACGGCGCTGATGCAACGCAGAAGTCGTCACAGTCCCGGCCGCCATATACGGAAGAGCCCGTGTCCGAATGCCAGACTTGACCCCAACAATCAGACTTGACCCCAACAATCTTCAGCAGAGCTCGTGTCCGAATGTCAGACTTCGTATATTGAGCGTACCGCATCTCCATCGGATAATAACGAAGTAAGTGCGGCCGGGCGGAGTGACGCTGATCAGACTTAGTGCCATGGAGCACGTGGGTCAGATAGGTGCCTCTGCCTGTTTCATTTGATAAGTCCGAACGGTATCTTGGGCCATCGCGTCAATGCGTAAGCCTGCATACGAGGAAGGTCAAAAAATGGATGCGATATACGCAGCAGTAGGTATTGATGTCAGTAAGAGAAAATTAGATATTGCACTGCTGGTCAACGGAAAAACCAAGACCAAGGTGCTGGAAAACTCCATCGAAGGTCACCGAGCGCTGCTCGATTGGCTGGGCAAATCCAAGGTGCCGTTATCGGCCTTGCACGTTTGCATGGAGGCGACCGGGGTGTATTCCGAGCCGGTGGCGCTTGCGTTGCACCAGGCCGGCCTGATGGTGAGCGTGGAGAATCCGGCCTGCATCAAAGGCTTTGGCCACAGCGAGAATATTCGCAACAAGAACGATGCCATCGACGCCGGCCTGATCGCTCGCTACTGCGCAGCAATGCGGCCTGCGCCCTGGAGTCCGCCGCCGCTGGAACAGCGCCAGTTGCGGGCATGGACACAGCGCGTTCAAGCCTTGAAGGATATCCGCCAGCAGGAAGAGAACCGGCTGGAGGCGTTAGCCATCGGTGGAATGGACGAGGTGGTGCAGCACGTGCGGCAGCATATCACCTGGCTCAGCGCAGAAATTGAGAAGCTTGAAAGCGACATCGACGATCACATCGATCGCCATCCTGGCCTGAAGCACGATGCGGAGTTGCTCACCACAATCCCCGGCGTAGGGATGACCACGGCGGCCAAAGTATTGGGGAGTTTGGGCGATATCCGCCGCTTTGGCAGTGCGAAAGCCTTCGCCGCCTTCCTTGGCGTAACGCCCAAGCAACGCAGCTCCGGAAGCTCAGTGAGGGGACGAACGACCATCAGTCGAACAGGCAATACATCATTGCGCGCTGCGCTGTATATGCCTAGCCTGGTGGCGCGCCGTCATAACCCCATCCTGCGCCAATTCGCTGAGCGGCTTGCCGCGACTGGCATGGCACAGAAAGCCGTGATCGGTGCAGTCATGCACAAACTGGCTCACTTGATTTATGGGGTGATACACAATGACAAGCCTTTCGATCCTAATTACTTATCGAAAGGGCTTGCCATTCAAGACGGTATCTAACCCCACATCAGCGCTTGAATTCGGCGTTGTCTTTCCATTGCGGGCGGTCTTTGCCCTGGGCCACCTGGTAGCCGGCTTTGAACAGCAGTTCGATGTCTTCCACCGCGCCGCTGGTGTCCCATTTGGCTTGCACCGTGTCGTTGACGGTGTGGTACTGGTGCGCGCTGTAGTTGAGCAGCTTCTCGCGCCCGTAGCCGGCGGCCTTGCCGATGAAGTTGGCGCTGCTGCGCAGATACACCACCGGCACCCCGCCCCTGGCGAACTCGAACTGGTCCCCGCGGTAGAAGCTGCCGTAGTCGGCGTTGCTGTCAGGTCGCACGCTGCGACCCTGGCCGCGCGCGATGCCGATCACCAGATCGTCGGCGCTGGATTTACCCATGCCGCTCAACTCGACGTCGCGCGTGCGGCCCCACATGTTCAGACCGTCCACATTGATGTTCAGCAGCGTCTTGTTCAACGGGTAGGCCGGGTTGCGCGCGTAGTATTGCGCGCCCAGCAGCCCGCGCTCCTCGGCCGTGGTCAGCACGAAGACGATGGTGCGCTTGGGCGCCACCGGCAGCGCCTTGTAGGCGCGCGCGATTTCCAGCAGCGCGGCGACGCCGGTCGCGTTGTCCATCGCGCCGTGGAAGATCTGCTGCGTGCGCGGCCCAGGCAGCGTGTCGTCGATGCCGAAGTGGTCCCAGTGCGCGCTGTAGACGACCGCTTCGTTCTTCAACTGCGGATCGGAGCCGGGTATCCTGGCCACCACGTTGTGCGAGCCCACCTCGCGCCACGCGTTCAGCGCCGTGACGTTGAGCTTGACACCCAGCGGCACCGGCTTGAAGTTGCGCGACAGCGCCTGTTGCTTGAGCGCGTCGAAGTCCAGTCCGGCGGCCTTGAACAGCTCGCGCGCGCGGTCGCCCTGCAGCCAGCCGGGAATGGCCGGGAACAGCGGATCGGGCGTCTTGCCCTTGATGGCGAAGTTCTCGCGGCCCCAGCTGTTGCGCACGACGTCGTACGGATAGGTGGCCGGCTTGGTCTCGTGCACGATCAGCGCGGCGGCCGCGCCCATCTTGGCCGCCATCTCGAATTTGTAGTTCCAGCGGCCGTAGCGGGTGGTGGCGCTGCCGCCGAACATGGCCGGGTCCAGCAACTTGGGATGCTTGGGGTCGGGCAGCTGCGGGTCGTTGATCAGCATGACCAGCGTCTTGCCCTTGAGGTCGGCGCCCTTGTAGTCGTCCCACTGGAACTCGGGCGCCTGCACGCCGTAGCCGACGAACACCAGCTCGGAATTGGCGACTTCGATTTTCTTGTCGGTGCGCGCGGTCCACGCCACGTAGTCGTCGCCGAAGGTCAGCTGCTTGCTCTGGCCGTCCTTGATGTAGCTCATCGTCGGATGGCTGGAGATCGCCACCAGCGGCACCGGCTGCAGGTAGGTGCCGTCCGGGTTGCCCGGCTCCAGGCCCATCTTCTTGAACTGCTGTTGCAGGTATTCGATGGTCACGGTCTCGCCGTGGGTGCCCGGCGCGCGGCCCTCGAACTCGTCGGAGGCCAGCGTGGTGATGTGTTCCAACAGACGTTCGCCGTCGATGCGCGGCGTCGCCGCCTCGGCCGGTTTTCCGGCCTTGGGCGCGGCGGCCAGGGCATGGCCGGTGCACAACGCCAGCAGCGCCATCGACAGTAGGTATCTCATTTGGAAGGGATTGCTAAGAAGGAATCCCTCATTCTGACACATTTTGTTGCTCAAGAACACTAGCAAGCCAATCGACCACCACGCGCACTCGTGGCGACAGGTGGCGGTTGTGCGCGTACACGATGTTCAGCGGCAGCGGCGCCGGCCGCCACTGCGGCAGCACCTCCTCCAGTTCGCCCGAGGCCAGCAGCGGCGCCAGGCTCTGGCGCGGCATCTGGATCAGGCCCAGGCCGGCCAGGCAGCAGGCCAGGTAGGCGTCGGTGCCGCTGACCGACACCTGGCTGCGCATCGGCAAGGTGCGCGCGGCGCCGTCGGCGTCGACGTATTCCCAATCGAGGTCGCGCCCGCTCTGGCTGGAAAAGAAATTGACCGCCGTGTGGTGGCGCAGGTCGTCCAGCGTCTGCGGCCGGCCGTGGCGCGCCAGGTAGGCGGGCGCGGCGACGTTGACCTGCTCCATCGCCGCCACGCGGCGCGCCACCAGCGTGGAGTCGCGCAGGGTGCCGCCGCGCACCGCGCAGTCGATGCCTTCGCCGACCAGGTCGACGTAGCGGTCGGTCGAGCCCAGCCGCAGCTGCAGGTGCGGATGGCGCTGGCAGAACGCCGGCAGCGCCGGGATCACGTACAGGTGCGCCAGCCGCTCCGGCAGGTCGATCCGCACGGTGCCGCTGAGCAGGCGGCCGTCGCCGGCGAACAGGCCGTTGAGGTTGTCGAGGTCGGTGAGCAGGGCGGTGCAGCGCTCCAGGTATTGCGCGCCCTCCACCGTCAGGCTGACCTTGCGCGTGGTGCGCTGGAGCAGGCGCACGCCCAGCTGCTGCTCGATGGCCTGCACGGCGTTGGTGACGCTGGGCTTGGGCAGGTCCAGCCGCTCGGCGGCCTGCGTGAAACTCTTGCAGTCGGCCACGGCCTGGAAGATCTGCATGGCCTTGAACTGGTCCATGATTGTTATCTCTGGTCGAATAAAGTAATAGGATTTACTATATTTATTGCTGATATCGATAATAGCATAATGGCTCCACTCGCTAACCACCCTGGAGATTTCATCATGCAAACACGCAAACTCGGCCGCACCGGCCCGCAAGTCGCCCAGCTGGGCCTGGGCCTGATGGGCATGTCCGACCTGTACGGCCCGGCCGACCGCGGCGAAAGCCTGGCCACCATCCGCGCCGCCATGGACGCCGGCGTCACCCTGCTCGACACCGGCGATTTCTACGGCATGGGCCACAACGAGATGCTGCTGGGCGAGGCGCTGGCCGCCGGCGGCCGCGACGGCGTGCAGATCAGCGTCAAGTTCGGCGCGCTGCGTGACCCGGCCGGCAACTGGGCCGGCATCGACACCCGCCCGGTGGCGCTGAAGAACTTCGCCGCGTATTCGCTCAAGCGCCTGGGCGTCGAGCACATCGACATCTACCGCCCGGCCCGCCTGGACCCGAACGTGCCGATCGAGGACACCATCGGCGCCATCGCCGAGCTGGTCCAGGCCGGCCGCGTCAAGCACATCGGCCTGTCCGAGGTGGGCAGCGAGACGCTGCGCCGCGCCCACGCCGTGCATCCGATCGCCGACCTGCAGATCGAATATTCGATGATCTCGCGCGGCATCGAGAACGGCATCCTGCAGACCTGCCGCGAGCTGGGCATCGGCATCACCGCCTACGGCGTGCTGTCGCGCGGGCTGATCAGCGGCCACTGGAGCAAGCAGCGCGAGGGCGAGGCCGACTTCCGCGGCCTGGCCAGCCCGCGCTTCCAGGGCGAGAACCTGGACCGCAACCTGGCGCTGGTGGAGAAGCTGCGCGCCATCGCCGGCGAGCTGGGCGTGTCGGTGGCGCAGGTGGCGATCGCCTGGGTGGCGGCGCAGGGGGAGGACATCGTGCCGCTGGTCGGCGCCCGCACCCGCGTGCGGCTGGAGGAGGCGCTGGCCTCGACCAGGGTGAAGCTGTCGCCGTCCGACCTGGCGCGGCTGGAGCAGGCGGTGCCGCCCGGCGCGGCGTCCGGCGGCCGCTACGACGCCCACTCGACGGCGGTGCTGGACAGCGAGAACAGCTGACCTATCGGATAAACGGATGAGTTTAAGCGGATATTTGCGCTTTTATATCTGAAAAATTAATCCTACTATGACTCCATCGACGACACAAAGCCGGTTGGCACCCAGGACTGGGTGCCACACTTAATCTGACAAGGAGCATCACATGAACGCCAAATCCATCATCGCATCGGTCTCCCTCCTGCTTGCCGCTGGCGGCGCTTTCGCGCAGGGCCCTGTGGAGCAGAACGAAGTCACCGCCGACATCGCCAACGCCAAGCCGGTCGCCAGCACGGTGACCCGCGCCCAGGTCAAGGCGGAAACCATCGCCGCCATCCAGGCCGGCGCGCTGGAGCAGAACGAAGTCACCAGCGACATCGCCTACCAGGCGGCCCATAGCGGCAAGACCCCCGGCGTGGAAGCGCGCCTGGCCGCCAAGTCCGCCAAGGACCGCAGCGTTCAATAAATCCAGACCGCAGTCTCCCGGCGGGCGCCGCGATGCAGATCGCCGCGCCCGCTGTTTTTTTGATGCACATATGCAAATAAACGACAGTGTCTAGGACACAATTGGAGTATTCTGATTGCCATAAGACAATACGGAGACCCGATACCATGAATAAGTTGTCCTTCCAACAGAAGCTTTGGGTACCGTTGATTTGCAGCCTGCTGTGCATCACCGCCATCTTCATTTACCAGACCCTGCAGATGCGCGACGTGCGCATCGAGGAACGCCAGATCGACCTGATGAATCTGGACGACGCCGGCCTCAGCATCCTCAAGCTGTACGGCGACAAGGCCACTTCCGGCGCCATGAGCAAGGAGGACGCCCAGAAGCAGGCCATGGCCTCGATCCAGGCGCTGCGCTTCGGCAAGGACGGCTACATCACCATCACCCAGGGCACGCGTTCGTTGATGAATCCGTTCAAGTTGGAGAACAACGGCAAGGACATGGCCGACTTCAAGGATCCGAACGGCGTCTACCTGTACCGCGACATCGCGGCGGCCGGCGCCAGGCCCGAGGGCGGCGGCTTCGTGCGCTACTCGTGGACCCGGCCCAACACCAAGGACCCGGTGCCCAAGATGAGCCGCGTGGTGCACTTCGCGCAGTGGGACTGGGACCTGGTCACCGGCGCCTACATCGACGACATCGACAACGCCTTCTACGCCTCGCTGTACAAATCGGCCGGCGTGCTGGCGCTGGTGTGCGTGGTGCTGTGGGCCATCGTCAGCGTGGTCAACAAGAGCCTGCGCCACACCATCGGCGGCGATCCCGAATATGTGGGCGACATCGCCCGGCAGATCGCCGGTGGCGACCTCAGCGCGCACATCAAGACGCATGAGTCGGACCGCGCCAGCATTTTGTACGGCATGAAGTCCATGCAGGCGCGGCTGGCCGACACCATCGGCGAGATCCGCCGCAGCGCCGACACCATCGCCACCGCGTCGGGCGAGATCGCCTCGGGCAATATGGACCTGTCGGCCCGCACCGAATCGCAGGCCAGTTCGCTGGAGGAGACGGCCGCCTCGATGGAGGAGCTGACCTCGACCGTGAACCAGAACGCCGACAACGCGGTGCAGGCCAACCAGCTGGTGATGTCGGCCTCGGCGGTGGCGGAGAAGGGCGGGCGCGTGGTGTCGCAGGTGGTGCAGACCATGGACACCATCAACGCCTCGGCCACGCGCATTGTCGACATCATTTCGGTCATCGACGGCATCGCCTTCCAGACCAATATTTTGGCCCTGAACGCGGCGGTGGAAGCGGCGCGCGCGGGCGAGCAGGGCCGTGGCTTCGCGGTGGTGGCGTCCGAGGTGCGCAATTTGGCGCAGCGCTCGGCCGGCGCGGCCAAGGAGATCAAGGAGCTGATCAACGCCTCGGTGGACAGCATCAACGCCGGCAGCGCGCTGGTGGCCGAGGCGGGCACGACGATGGATCAGGTGGTGGCCAGCGTCTCGCGCGTGACGCAGATCATGTCGGCGATCACCGAAGCCTCGAGCGAGCAGAGCACGGGCATCGGCCACGTCAACATGGCGATCACGGAGATGGATTCGGTGACGCAGCAGAACGCCGCGCTGGTGGAACAAGCCGCCGCGGCGGCGGGCAGCATGCAGGACCAGGCCGGGCGCCTGGCCGAGCTGGTCAGCCGCTTCAAGCTGGAAGGCGAAACCGCCGCCGGCGCCAACCGCCCAAGCCGCCTCGCCCTGCGCTAAAACACTGGGGTCAAGTCTGACATTCGGACACGAGCTCTTCCGTAGCGACGTCGCTACGGAAGAGCTCGTGTCCGAATGTCAGACTTGACCCCAATATTATTTGGCGGGTTCGAGGACGGCGGCTTCGAATACCAGCTTCTTGTCTTCCACTCGGAACACGCCGATCAGCTCGCCCTCGCTGCCTTTGACGTCGGGGTATTGCGTGCAGGTCTGCGTTTCGACCTGCCATTGCTCCTTGCCGGCGCGTAGCGTCCAGACGTTGTCGCCGTTGGATAGCAACTCGATCTCCACATCGTCGGCCGGCATCTCGGCCAGCTCCACCCGGCGCAGGCAGTCCGGCAGGCGCTGCATGATCAGCTCGACGTTGCTGTCGCTGCTCCAGAAGTGCTTTTGCGCTCGGTGCAGCGTCAGCGCGTGGTTGCCGGTGCTACCGTCCGCGTAGTACGAGGCCGAGTCGTCGACGCAAGCCGTCAGCAGCAGGGAGGTCAGTACGATCAGGATCTTGCGCATGGGCCGTGGTTCCGTTGGGGGTGAGTGCCAGTGATTGCCGATCATTATAGCGGCCTCCACCATCAGCCTCGGTTTTGAAGAAGCCGACCACCGCCGCCAGCGCCGCCGCCTGCTCCTGCATGCTCTGCGACGCCGCTGCGGCCTGTTCCACCAGCGCCGCGTTCTGCTGCGTCACCTCGTCCATCTGCGCGATCGCCATGTTGATCTGCTCGATGCCCATGGTCTGCTCCTGGCTGGCCGAGGTGATCTCGCCCATGATGTCGGTCACGCGCTGGATGCTGGCGACGATGTCGCCCATGGTCTGCCCGGCCTCGCCGACCAGCCGCGAGCCGTCGTCGACGTTGGCCACCGAGGCCGAGATCAGCTCCTTGATTTCCTTGGCCGCCGCCGCGCTGCGCTGCGCCAGGTTGCGCACCTCGGACGCCACCACCGCGAAGCCGCGTCCCTGTTCGCCGGCCCGCGCCGCTTCCACCGCCGCGTTCAAGGCCAGGATGTTGGTCTGGAAGGCGATGCCGTCGATTACGCCGATGATGTCGACGATCTTGCGCGACGAGCTGTTGATGTTGCCCATGGTGCTCACCACCCGCGAGACGATGGTGCCGCCCTTGGTCGCCACCTCCGACGCGGTGCACGCCAGCGTGTTGGCCTGGCGCGCGTTGTCGGCGTTCTGCTTGACGGTGCTGGTCAGCTGCTCCATCGACGAGGCGGTCTGCTCCAGCGAACTGGCCTGTTCCTCGGTGCGGGTCGACAGGTGCAGGTTGCCGGCCGCGATTTCGTTCGACGCGGTGGCGATGGTGTCGGTGCCTTGCCGCACCTGGTTGACCACGTTGAGCAGTGTGTCGTTCATCGTCCGCAGCGCGCCCAGCAGGTGGCCCGTCTCGTCGCTGGTGCGGACCTCGATGTGCGACGACAAATCGCCCGACGCCACCGTCTCGGCCACGCCGACCGCCGCCGTCAACGGCACCGTGATCGAGCGGCTGATGAACCAGCCCACCGCGCAGCCGATCGCCATCGCCAGCGCGCCCAGGCCCACCAGCACTTTCTGCGCCGTGCCCAGCGCCGCCTCGACCTCGTCGCCGGCCTGCCTGGTCTGCGCGGTTTCGTAGGCGACGATATCGTCCAGCACCTTCTGCACATCCTTCAGCGTGGGGCCTGCCACCTGGGTCAGGTAGGTCATGGCCTCCTGAAGCTCGCCGTTCTTGCGCAGCTCGATCACCTTGTTGTTCTTGGCCGCGCCGGTCTTGAGCAGCTCGTCCAGCCTGGCCAGCATGGATTTCTCCTGGTCGTCGCGGACATGGTCGATGAGGATTTTTTTCGCTTCGCCGTAGCGCTTGCGCGACGCGGCTATCTTGTCCAGCTCGGCGCTGACCTCCTCCATGCTGGCGACCACGAGGGTGGTGGTCAGCGACAGCGTGATGCCGCGCACGTTGTCCAGCATGCGGTTGGCCGCATCCACTTTGACGTTCTTGTCGCCGATGATGTCCTGCGTGCGGTTGCCGATGCCGGTCATGGAGCTCAGGCCCAGAACGACAATGGCCACCAGCAGCGCCAGCACGATGCCGAAGCCCAGGCTGAGGCGGGTGCCGATTTTGAAGTGGTCGAATGACATAGCGATACTCCTCTCGTTGAGACGAAAAAAACGGGCATTCAAGAAAACTGGTTTCTCAAAGTGCCCGTTCCTGGCAGCCCTGCCGCGGCGCCTACGCCATCCGCGGCGCTGTGCGCTTAGAAGCGATAGCCGACGCCGACGCCTACCATCAGCGGATCAACCTTCACTCGGCTGACCTTGGCGCCGCTGATGAACACGTCGCTGCGGATCTGCACTTTCTTCACGTCGAAGTTGAGCGACCATTTCTTGTCGATCGCGTAGTCGACACCCGCTTGCAGCGCCAGGCCGAAGCTGTCATGTTCCAGGCCGCCCTTGCCGCCCAGCAGGTCCACTTTGGACATGGTGGTGTAGTTCACACCGGCGCCCAGGTAAGGCTTGAACTGGGTGCTGTTCACGAAGTGATATTGCAGCAGCAGCGTCGGTGGCAGGTGCTTGAAGGTACCGATCTTGGTGCCGTCCAGCGACACGTCGTGCTTTTGCGGATAGGTCAGGATCAGTTCGGCCGCCAGGTTGGGCGAGAAGAAGTAGGAAACGTCGAATTCTGGAATGGTCTTGTTGCTGACGGTCAGGCGGTCGGACGCGCCCACGCCGCCGACTGGATCGGATTT
This sequence comes from Duganella sp. BJB1802, assembly GCF_013369445.1. NCBI lineage: Bacteria > Pseudomonadati > Pseudomonadota > Betaproteobacteria > Burkholderiales > Oxalobacteraceae > Duganella > Duganella sp. BJB1802. Next base: position 316,210 of record NZ_JABWEF010000007.1, read on the forward strand.
GTCCGCGGTATCCAGGTGCACGGCGCGCACACGCACCAGCCATGGGGTTTCTTCTGCCATCACGCTGCTGGCTGCAACCAGGCTCAGGGTGGCCAATACTGCTGCTGCTAAAGACTTGCTCATTTCAACCCTCTTTGTCGTTGTGAAGTAACGTAAGCAAGTCTATTGATGCAGAGCAGTAAAAACTTTGATGCAAGTCAAAATATAAAAAATTTCTCAAAACTGTGTAAGTAATCGCCACAGCGGCGCGACAGAGTCATGCAACACCTACCCAACTTACCTTTCCTGGAGAATCACATGAACCACATCACCCGCATCGCCGCCATGGCCGCCACCGTCGCCACCATGGCCATGTCCGCATCGGCCATCGCCGCCACCTCGACCGTCAGCGCCGACGACACCGTGCACTGCGCCGGCATCAACAGCTGCAAGGGCACCAGCGATTGCGCCACCGCCGAAAACGCCTGCAAGGGCCAGAACTCCTGCAAGGGCCACGGCTTCCTGGCCACCAAGGCCGGCGCCTGCTTCGCCAAAAAAGGCAAGATTGTCGATCTGGACAAGTAATCATTGATGCGGCGCCGGTCCCGCCGGCGCCATCTCCACCATGACACCTACATTGCCGTCGCCAGGTTACGGACTTGGCCTGCGCCCCGCGCACTACCCCGACATCATCGCCACGCCGCCCGCCGAAACCGGCATCGACTGGTTCGAGATCCTGTCCGAGAACTACATGGTCCCCGGCGGCAAGCCGCTGGCCATGCTCGACCGCATCCGCCGCGACTATCCGATGGTGATGCATGGCGTGTCGATGTCGATCGGCACGCCGCAAGGGCCGTCCGACGACTATCTGCGCGAGCTGAAAAAACTGATGCGGCGCGTCGAGCCGCTGTGGGTCTCGGACCACCTGTGCTGGACCGGCACGCACGGCGCCAACATGCACGACCTGTTCCCGCTGCCGTACACCGAGGAGGCCGTGGCCGTCGTGGTGCGCAACGTGCGGCGCGTGCAGGACTACCTGGAACGCCCGTTGTTGCTGGAGAACGTGTCGAGCTACCTGTCCTTCGAAGCGGACACCCTGCAGGAATGGGACTTCGTGGCCGCCGTGGCCGAGGAGTCCGACAGCCTGATCCTGCTGGACGTGAACAACGTCTACGTCAGCAGCGTCAACCACGGCTTCAATCCGATCACCTATCTGGACGCGCTGCCTGCGCGGCGCGTGCAGCAGATTCACCTGGCCGGCCACAGCGTGCAGGAAGGCTGCATCATCGACACCCACGACCAGGCGGTGGCCGATCCGGTGTGGGCCCTGTACGCGCAAGCCCTGCGCCGTTTCGGCAAAGTGGCGACGATGATCGAGCGCGACGACCACATCCCGCCGCTGCACGAACTGTCGGCCGAGCTGCAACGCGCGCGCGCCCTCGCGGAGGCCTTATGAACACGCTGGATCAAGTGCAGGGCGCCTTCCAGCGCTACATCCTGGCCGACGACGCGCCGAGCGCCATCCACGCCGCCGTGCGCGAGCAGTACGGCCTGAGCGCCAACGCTCGGCTGGCGATCTACCACCGCGCCTACCGCAGCCGTCTGCGGCAGACGCTGTGCGAGGCCTACGACAAGACCTGGACCTACATCGGCGACGATATGTTCGCCGAACTGGCCAACGGCTACATCGCCGAGCACCCGTCGCGGCACGCCAACCTGCGCTGGTTCGGCGGCGGCCTGGCCGCGCACGCGGCGGTGGTGCTGGCGGACTATCCCTTCATCGCCGAGCTGGCGGAACTGGAATGGTCGCTCAGCCTGGCCTTCGACGCGCAGGACACCACGCCGCTGGCCGCCGCCGACCTGGCGGACATACCGCCCGAAGCATGGAGCGAGCTGCGATTCGGCCTGCATCCATCGGTGCATCTGCTGGACATGCACTGGAACGCGGTCGCCCTGTGGCAGGCGCTGGCCGCCGGCGCCGAGCCGCCGGAACCGGAGCAATCGAACGGCGCCACGCACTGGCTGGTATGGCGCCAGGGCGAGCAGCCGCACTTCCGCTCACTGCCGGTGGTGGAGGCCGACGCCCTGTACCGCATCGCCGAGGGCGCGACCTTCGGCGAGGTCTGCGCCGCCGCAGGCGAGGAAGCGATGCTGGCGCTGGCGGGCTATCTGCAGCACTGGCTGGCGCAGGGACTGCTGTTCAAGCGCTAGCCAGCCACTCCTTGCAGGCCCGCCATTGGGCCTGCGTCTGCTCGGCCATCGCGGTGGCGGCGTTCAGCATCGGCTGGCGCCAGCCGTCGTCGCGGCCGTGGGCGATCAACTCGTCCGCACTGGCGGCGCCGCCCCGGCCCGCAGCACGCAGCTGGTCCCACGCCAGGTTGCAGCCCATGGTGGCGATTACCTCCTCCAGCCGGACCAGCTTCTTGCCCCACGCATCGAGCGCCACGCGGTCCTCCGACGGCTGCAGCCCGCGCAGCACGCACGAGCGGCCATCCAGCGCGACCGCGTGCAGGAAGGCGTGATCGACCGCCTGCATGCGCTGCTGCGCCGTCACCACGCGGCTTGCCTGGTCCGGCCACGCCGGCTGCGCGATCTTCCACGCGGCCAGGCGCGGCGCCAGCGCCGACGGTTTGCATTCCTTGATGTCGAGCAGATAGTTCCCGTCCGGCGAACCCTTGCCCTCGACCAGCACCACAAAGCGCATCAAGCCCAGACTGCCGGTGCCGGCGATGCGGCGCGCCGCGTCCAGCATGGTGTAGAACCCGGGCTGCTCCTGCTGCGCCGCGAAGCCCGGCAGGAAGGCGTCCAGCAGTTCGCGCTGGCCCGGCAGCAGCGGCAGCGCCTTCACGCCGTCCAGGTTCAGGCTGCGGCGCTGGCCCTTGCGCGTGGTGCGCTTGTCGAGGAAGTCGACGCGCTTGCGGTCCTGCAGATCGCACAGCAGGTCTTTGATGAGGCCCACGCTGGTTTCGCGCTCGACCCAGCGCGGCTTGCCGGTGGCCAGCGCGGTGCGGTAGGCGTCCAGGCAGCGCTCGCTCAACGCGGCCGCCTCGTTGGCCGACACGCGCAGCGCCTCGGCGCCGCACTGGATGCTGGTGAGCAGGCGCACCAGGTCCCAGCTGGCCGGTGCCAGTGCGCCTTCGTCGAAATCGTTTATATCGAAATAGACCTGGCGGTTGTCGCCCTTGTAGCTGCCGAAGTTTTCCACGTGCAGGTCGCCGCAGCTCCACGCCAGCGGCGCCTTGCGGAACAGCGGCTGGCCGGGCAGCAGCTCGTCGTAGAACAGGTGGTCGGCGCCGCGCAGGAACAGGAAGGCGCCTTGCGCCATCTTGCGATACTTCATGCGCAGCAGTTGCGGATCGCGGTCCTGGTTGTGGGTCTGCAGGGCGGCGATCAGTGCGTCGGTATTCATGAGGGAACTCCTAACGGTAGCGCGCCAGGATCTGGTCGATCACGCCCTCCCTGAGCATGGCGTCGATGACCCGGTTGGCGTCGGTGAACGGAACTTGCGATTTGCGCGAGAACGCGCACTGCGCCTTGTAGCTGGAGAACACCAGCTCCGGCCGCAGCTTCAGCGCGGGATGGACCCGCTGCAGATAGACCAGCGTGCTTTCGCCGGCCACCGTGTACGGCGTTTTACCGGCGATCATCTGCTGGACGTTGAGGTCCATGCTGGCCGAGTCGACGCGCGCGAAGCGCTTGCCCAGCACCTGCTCGATGCGCGGATAGCGGTAGCCGGCCACGGTGCCCACCGGCTTGTCCTTCAGGTCCTTGAGCGAGCGCAGGCGGGGCGCTTCGGCGCGCGCCACCACCAGTTCGGTGTCGGGCAGCAGCGGAGCGCTCCAGTCGTAGTCGCCGTCGATCCAGAACGGCAGCACGTAGCACATGGCGTCCGCGCGGCCGCTGGTGAGGGCGGGCGTCACACCGGGCACGTCGACGTTGAGGTAGACCGGGCGCAGGCCCAGGCGCTGCGCCAGCGCGTCCCCCACATCCTTGACGATGCCCCCGTCCAGCGCGCCATTGCTGAAGCGGACGATGGGCATGGTCTGGTCCAGCGGCGCCAGCATCACCAGTTCGCCCGGCCCGGCGTGCGCGGCCAGCGGCGACAGGGCCGCCATCAGAACGGAAAGCAGGGACAAAAAGGTTTTCGGCATCGCGTATTCCAGGGGCCCGGGAGACGGATCATTATAGACGCCGACGGGTTTAGAGTGCATCCTCTAATCCCGGCGGCCCACCTTTACCTTTTACGCCATTGTGCAAGAATGATCAGCACGAACTCATTGAACGGTAATAACAAAAACATCGTGTTCACCCCACTCGTTAGTGCCCTCGCGGCAAGCGCAGTACCCCTCCCCAACACCAGCCTTCCATTTGCCTGTCCGCGACGATAGCTGCGCCTGGCTGCTGCATCCCACAACTTTATCCACAACCGAAAGGTTCGTATGTTTACCCTGCTTGGCAGTGAAGTAACCGTTGTCGTCTGCATTCTCGTCATCGCCGCCCTGATCAAGTTTTCCGGGGCCATCAAGTACATCCCCAACGACCGCGTCGGGGTCATCGAAAAACTCTGGAGCTCGTCCGGCTCTGTGCAGAACGGCCTGCTCGCGCTGAACGGCGAGGCCGGCCTGCAACCTGAGCTGCGCCGAGGCGGCTTCCACTTCTTCGCGCCGTTCCAGTACCGCGTGCACATCCATCCGATGGTGTCGGTCACGCAGGGCACCATCGCCTACGTGTTCGCCCGCGACGGCCTCGACCTGCCGGCCGGCCAGACGCTGGCCGACAACTCGCGCATCGTCGACTTCCGCAACGTGCGCGACTTCCTGCGCGACGGCGGCCAGAAAGGCCCGCAGCGCATGGTGCTGCGCGAAGGTACCCACATCATCAACCCCGCGCTGTTCGTCGTGATGACGGAGGAGACCACCTATTCGATGTCGCTCGACGCGCTGGAAAAAGCCTACTACCAGCAGATGCGCGGCGTGCTCGACGAGCGCGGCGGCTTCAAGCCGGTGGTGATCAAGGAAGTGACCGGCTCGCACGACTCCGACCAGCTGGCCGTGGTGACGGTGCAGGACGGCCCCGGCCTGCTCAAGGACGAGCTGCTGGCGCCCGATGTCGGCGACAGCCACAACGCCTTCCAGGAGCCGGAGAAGTTCCTCGCCGCCGGCGGCCGCCGTGGCCGCCAGGAGCGCGTGCTGGTCGAGGGCACCTACTTCATCAACCGCCTGTTCGCGACGGTGGAGTTCATCAAGAAGACCATCATCCCGGTCGGCTTCGTCGGCGTGGTGGTGTCGTACACGGGTCGCGTGGGCACCGATTTGTCGGGCACCGAATACTCGCACGGCGAGCTGGTGGAGACCGGCTGCCGTGGCGTGTGGCGCGACGCGCTGATGCCGGGCAAATACGCCTTCAACACCTACGCCGGCAAGATCGAGCTGGTGCCGACCACCAACTTCGTGCTGATGTGGAAGTCCGGCGAGAGCGGCTCCAACTTCGACAAGAACCTGCGCGAGATCACCCTGATCACCAAGGATGCGTTCGAGCCGCAGCTGCCGCTGTCGGTGGTGGTGCACATCGACTACCGCAAGGCGCCGATGGTGGTGCAGCGCTTCGGCAACGTGGCGCAGCTGGTTGAGCAGACGCTGGACCCTATGGTGTCGTCGTACTTCAAGAACGTCTCGCAGACCAAGACCTTCATCGACCTGATCCAGTCGCGCAGCGAGCTGCAGAACAACGCCTCGACCGACATGAAGCAGCGCTTCCAGGCCTACTCGCTGGAATTCCAGGAGGTGCTGATCGGCACGCCGAAACCCCAGCCCGGCGACAACAAGATCGAGGACATCATGGCCCAGCTGCGCGACCGCCAGATCGCCCGCGAGCAGGTCGAAACCTTCGCGCAGAAGCAGATCGCGGCCGACAAGCAGCGCGAACTGAACGAGGCCGAACAGCGCGCCGCCAAGCAGAAGGAGCTGACCGGTTCGCTGGTGGACATCTCGATCAAGGAGAACCAGGGTTCGGCCAACGTCAAGGCCGCCGAGAAGCGCCGCCAGGAAATCGAGGCGCTGGCCCAGGCCGACAAGTTCCGCCAGGAGATGGAAGGCGCCGGCCGCGCCTCGGCGATCCGCTCGGTGGGCGAGGCGGAGGCGGCGGCCATCCAGGCCAAGTCCGAGGCGATGCAGGGCGAGGGCGCGGACAAGCAGCTGATGCAGACCGTGATGCTGCGCCTGGCCGAAGCGTTTGAAACGGCCAAGGTGCCGCTGGTGCCGCAGGTGCAGATGGGCGGCGGCGACAGCAACGCCTTTGGCACGCTGATGGGCCTGATGAGCGCGATGAAGGCCGGCGAGCTGACCCAGTCCATCAACGACAAGGGCTGACCGTGGCGGCGCGCGCGGAGGGCACCCC